>NZ_JBJZOH010000040.1:0-49129 GCF_047200595.1 Streptomyces sp. MS19
AGGTCGGGCAGGCAGGTGGTGAACCGGCCTACCGGTGGTCGTGCAGTCGATCTGGCCCATTGGCTGCCCCTCTCGCTTCGGGCGATGTAGCAACAGGTTTGCCCTGTGGCGCGTACGCTGACCAGTAGTTAGAGGTTGCCAACGCACTTAGAAAGGCGGGCCGTTGAACAAATGACCGAGCAACAGTCGGAACCCGGTACCGGACTGGAGTGGTTCGGCCAGGAAGTAGAGGCGGCGATCAGGCACGCGGGAGTGACGCAACAGGCGCTTGCCGACGCCGTGGGATACGGCCCTCCCTACGTGAGCAAGGTGAAATCCGGGCAGGCACGTGCAAGCGTTCACTTCGCGCAAGGGTGTGACACATTTTTCAACACCTCTGGCTACTTCGTACGGTTGTTGAAAAGAGTGAGTCAGGCCGGCCACCCTGCCTGGTTCGTGCCCTACATCCGCCTTGAGGCTGAGGCGGCTTGCGTTGAGGACTATTCCAACGCTCTGCTCATGGGCATGCTTCAGACGAGGGCGTACGCAGAAGCCACGTTCCGGGCAACCTTCCCGTACGAGACCGATGACCAGATCAGGACCAGGGTCGAAGCTCGGCTCGCCCGCCGTGAGATCTTGGAGCGGGAGGCGCCGCCCTTGCTCTGGGTGATCCTGCACGAAGCAACCTTGCGCACCGTGGTCGGCAGCCGGGCCGTTATGGCTGACCAGCTCCGGCAACTTGCCACCGACGCAGGAAAGCCACGCGTCACGCTTCAAGTTCTCCGGTCCCACACGGGTGCCCCCGCGTCCGGTTCACCCTTTACGCTGCTTACACCAGACGACGGGGCAACAGTCCTGTACACCGAAGCCATAGGGCAGGGGCACGTAACGGACGCTGCGCACGCGGTGAGCCAGGCGCGCTCGACGTTTGAGCGGCTGCGAATGTCCGCACGTGACTCCGACGAGTCCCGATCGCTGGTCCTAGAAGTCGCGGAGGAGTACGACCGATGAGCAACACGCACGGCCCCCGTTCCGATGAGTGGGTCAAGAGCACATACAGCGACGGACACGGCGGCCAGTGCATCGAGTGGGCCCCGGCGCTTGCCGCCGCGACGGGTGAGGTCAGGGTCCGCGACAGCAAGGACACGGACCGGATGCCCCTGAGCTTCGACGGGCCCGCGTGGGGCCGCTTCGTGCGCGCGGCGGCGCACGCGAAGCTGCCGAACTGACCTACGCGCCTTACCGGCCAACCGACACTGAGCCCCGCAGTTCTTATGAACTGCGGGGCATCTCTCCCTGACGGGCGCCTCGGGTGTCTGTCAGTGATGTCCGATCCTGTCCCGCGCCGGCTCGGGAGCCGCGGGGGTGCTCCCTGTGGTGAGGGCAGGGCCTGGTCCGGTCGAGGCGGAGCGGGCGGAGCGGGCGGAGAGGGAAGCCGAGCGGGCATTTCTCCGATGGGCAGTCCGTTGCAGTGTCGGCAGGTGCAGGCTTCGGCCTTGCCGGTGACGGGCCGTCGGGCCCACGGGGCTGCGCGGGTGGTCGGGCGGGGTCTTGAACTGAGGTCCGGCCCGAGGGAAACGCACGGAGGACCCGCATGACCACCCCCTACCGATTCCGGCACATCTCGGGTCCCTGGGGCCTGCGCGTCGATCTGACCGCCACCAGTTCGGAAGCAGCAGCGGCGGCGGACGGCGGGGACGCGGGCGAGGCGGTCGCGCCCGGCGTACGCCTCGATGTCCGCGACCCCGACGCCACGGCCGAGGACAGGGAGCAGCTTGCGCACGGCCTGCGGTACGCAGCGCCCCGCATCCGGGAAACCGTCGGGGAACAGGACGTGACCGTGACGGTGACGGTCGAGCGCCTCGACTACCCCCTCACCGACTACCAGCCGGAGGCCGCCGCCCTCGCCATCACGGGCTGGGCGGCCGAGCACTTCGGCTTCCCGCCGCTCCCGGCCACCGTCACGTTCCAGGGGTCGTCCGAGGGCTACGCGGTCCGCCTGGGCGGGTAGCACGCACCGGGCGCGCCAGGCAGCGAGCCGCGCCGTTCCCTGCCGGAAACACCACAAGAACGCCCGTGGTGGCAGGGACGAGAATGGGTCTCATGGACATGACCCGGCAGGTGATCTGCCGCTCCCAGCGTGCCCCCGCCCTGTGGAGCGGTGCGGCGGTCGGCGCCGCCGTGGCCGTTCTGGCGGCGGTGGGCGCGGTGCGCAGCGGCGTCGGCAGCGACTCCGGCCTGGCGTGGGCGTTCGCGAGTGCGGTCGGCCTGGTGGCCGCCTTCATGTGCGCGTACGCCGCCGTGGCGCGCGTCGACGCGGACGCGGCGGGCCTGCGCGTCCGCACGCCGCTGCGCCGCCGCCGCGTCCCGTGGTCCGACGTCGCCGACCTCGGCGTCTACGTGCACCGGGGACGGCACGGCGAGACGTACCGCAGCACCGTCGTCATGCTGCGCGGCGGGCGACGGCTGCGGCTGCCGCTGCCGCACGACGGCGGCGGCAGGGACCGCGCCGGCTTCCTGGCCACGGTGGACGCGCTCCGGGCGCTCCACCGCCGCCACGGTGCGCCGGAGGCGGCGGACCACGTGCCGGTCATCTCCTACGCCACGGCCGGGCGCGGCTCGGCCCTGGCCGCGGGTACGTGCGCGCTGCTGCTGGCGGCGGCCGTGACGGCGGCGTGGTTCGTGCCGGACGCCGAGGCGGGGCGGGAGGCGTGGCGGGCGGCCGTCCCGTGCGCCGCCGGGGAGTACGGCGACTGCGTGTCGGTGGTGGACGCCGTGGTCGAGGAGGTGGACGAGGGGTCGCCGCGCAGCGGCGGCGCGCTGCACCTCGGGGACACGTGGGGGCGCGTCACCGTGTCGCACGAGGCCGCCGGGCGGTTCTCGGCCGGGCAGCGCGTCGAACTGACCGTCTGGCGCGGCCAGGTGAAGGAGATCGCCCGGGAGGGTTATGTGTGGCGCGACCACACGCCGGGCGGCGGGGACGTCGCGGCCGTCGCGATCGTGCTCGCCCTGGGGGCGGGCCTGCCCGGCGGTGTGCTGGTGCAGCGGCGCAGGGCGCGCGGGCTGCCGGCCGACGACTTGATCCCGTCGCCGTACCCGCTGTGGATCGCGCTCGGCGGCACGGCGGTGTGGCTGCTGCCGCTCGGCTACCTGCACCCGCTCGACGCGTTCGGCTCGCCGGAGACGGCCGCCTGGGCGGCGGGGGGCGTGGCGGTGACGGCGGCGCTGTCCGCCTGGGCCTGGCGCGCGTCGCGCGTCAGGACGCCGGGGGCGGTGGCGGCTGACGCGCCGGAGGGCGGGCCGGTCTTCCTGGCCGCCCGCTTCCTGGAGCACACCGACTACAACCCGCACCACTTCGGCACCCATGTCTTCCTGGGCGACGGCGGCCCCGCCGTGACGCCGCACCATGGGCCCGGCATGTTCGCGGCGAAACGCATACCCGTCGAGCGGCTGACGGTGACGGCGGTGCGGCGCGCCCGGGGCGGGGACCCCGTGCCGAGTGGCTGGCACGTCGCCGAACTCGACGACGCCGGGCGGCCCGTACGCCTCGCCGCCGCGCCGGACGACCTGGCGCGCGTCGTCCGCGCGCTGGAGCGGGCGGGCGGCTGACGGCTGACGGCTGACGGCTGACGGCCCGGACGATATTCCGGCGACGGGGGCGGCCGTCGCGGGAATACTGGCCGCCCATGGATGAGGTCGAAGTCGTCGTCGCCCACTCGGAGCGCGCCACCCTGCGCGTCGGCGACGTGTTCCTGAAGGTGGACGCCGACCAGGCGCGCACCGCCACCGAGGTCGAGGCGATGGCCCTCGCGCCCGTCCCGACTCCCGAGGTCCTGTGGCGCGAGCCGCCCGTCCTCGCGATCGCCGCCGTGCCGGGGACGGCGCTGGGCCGCCTCGGTGAGCCGTCGCCCGCGTCCCCGGCGGCGTGGGCGGCGGCGGGCGCGGCCGTACGGCGGCTGCACGACGCGCCGTTGCCGCCATGGCCGGGGCGGGGTGGGTGGGGCGGCCGCGATCCCGGCGCGCTGGCCGCCCAACTGGACGCGGAGTGCGCGGCGTTGGTGTCGGACGGCGTGCTGCCCGCCGACCTGGTCGCCCGCAACCGCCGGATCGCCGAGGCCGTGTTCCGCCCGCACACACCGGTGTTCACGCACGGCGACCTCCAGCTCACCCACGTCTTCACCGAGGGCGACGCCGTCACCGGGATCATCGACTGGTCGGAAGCGGGCCCGGGGGACGCCCAGTTCGACCTCGCCACCCTCACGCTCGGGCACGAGGAACGCCTCGCCGACGTCGCCGTCGGCTACGGTCCCGGCGTCGAGCCCGGTGTGGTCCGCGGGTGGTGGTCGCTGCGGAGCCTGCTGAACGTCCGCTGGCTGGCCGCGCACGGCTTCGACCCGTTCGCGCCCGGCTGCGAGGTGGACGTGCTGAGGGCCCGGATGTGAGTCAGGCCAGCGGCTCGGGCGGGATCGCCAGGTACGCGGCGCGCAGCGCGTCGAGGACCGGGTGGTCCGCCGGGAAGTCCCGGCCGTCCACGCCGCCGACCGGCCGCACGCCGAAGGAGCTGTTCGTCGCGAACGCCGCCTCCATCCCGTCCAGTTCCGCCGGGACCGGCCTGACGGTGTGCGGGTACGCGCGCTGGAGCAGCGTCATCGTCACGCCGGGCAGGACCCCGGCGCGCGGCCAGACGACGCCGCGCCCGTCGAAGAACCCGGCGTTCCACGTCGTGCCCTCCGAGACGTTCCCCGCGCCGTCCACGAACAGCGCGTCGTCCCAGCCCGCGAGGCGCGCGGCCCGCCGCTCGTGCAGCGGCCCGAAAAGACCGGTGTGCTTCACCTCGGGCACGTCCCGCTGGAACCGCGCCGTCCGCACCCGCAGCGGCGTCGCCGCGCCGTCCCCGGCGGGCCTGGCCGTCACCAGGACGTGCGGCTCCGCCCGCCGGTGCGTGCTGCCGAGGTCCAGCGCCGGGTCGTAGACGGTCACGCGCACCACGTACGCGCCGCCGCCCGCGCCGCGCGCCGCCGCGCCCGCGAACTCCCGTACGCGCTCCGGGTCGAGGTCCGCGCCGAAGACCGCGCGGCAGTCCCGTACGAGCCGCGCCAGGTGGAGCGCGAGCCCGCGCACCCGGCCGTCCGTCACGTACATGCTCGTGTAGTGCCCGTAGTTGGTGAGCCCGAGCGCCGCCAGTTCGCCGGCGGCGGCCGGGCGCCCGTCGAGGAGGACCATCCCGGCAGTCTGCCGCACGCGCCGGGCCGTCGCCGCCGGATTCCCGCCGGGGAGCTGGTGCGCGCATGCCCCCGGCCGGGAGCCGAGGTCGCCACCACGCACACCGCACCGCCGCCGCGCCCGGCTTCGGCACGGTCCTCGTCGCACGCGCCCTGGTGGGCGTCACCACCGGCGGGCCTCCGGTCGGCCGACGGGCCTGCGGGTGCCCGGCGGGGGCGAGCGCGGCGGCGCCGTACGCGGTGGAGGCGTCGTCGGTCGCGTGACGGCCTGTACCGACGCGTACGTACGATGGCCGGGTGAGCACCGCAGACCGCCTCGTCGAGAGCACCCGCGAACTCCTCTGGGAACGCGGCTACACCGGCACCAGCCCCAAGGCCATCCAGCAGCGCGCCGGGGCCGGGCAGGGCAGCATGTACCACCACTTCACCGGCAAGCCCGACCTCGCGCGCGCCGCGATCGAGCGGACCGCGGCCGAGATGCGCGCGGCGGCCGAGGCGCAGTTCGCCGCGCCCGGCACGGCCGTCGAGCGCGTCACGGCGTACCTGCGGCGTGAGCGCGACGTCCTGCGCGGCTGCCCGATCGGGCGCCTGACGCAGGACCCGGACGTGATGGCGGACGCGTCGCTGCGCGCGCCCGTCGAGGAGACCCTCGGCTGGCTGCGCGGGCGGCTGGCCGGGGTCCTGGAGGAGGGGCGCGCACGCGGTGAGCTGGACCCGGCGCTCGACGTGCGGGCCACGGCCGCCGCGCTCGTCGCGGTCCTCCAGGGCGGCTACGTCATCGCGCGCGCCGAGGGCTCGGCCGAGCCGTTCGCGCAGGCGGTGACGGGCGCGCTCGGGCTGCTGGCGGGGGCCGCCGTCACTCCCCCGCCCGGTGGACGGCCTCCAGCGCCGCCAGCTCCTCCGCGCTGAGCCGCAGCGACGCCGCCGCGACGTTGGCCGCCAGGTGGGCGAGGTCGCCGGTGCCGGGGATGGCGAGGACGTTCGGGCCGCGGTGCAGCGTCCACGCGAGGCGCAGCTCCGCCGTGCCGACGCCGTGCGCCCGCGCGACGGCGGCCAGGGCGGGGTCCTCCGCGCCGCCGCGCCCGTACTGCCCGCCGGTGGCCGCGATCGAGTAGAACGGCACGTACGCGATGCCCTGTTCGCCGCAGGCGCGCACGAAGGCGTCGTGGTCGGGCCGTATGCCGATGCCGTACCGGTTCTGCACGCAGACGACGGGCGCGACGGCCTGGGCCTCGGCGAGCTGGTGGGGGTGGACGTTCGACAGGCCGAGGTGCCGGATCAGTCCCGCCTGCCGCAGGTCGGCGAGCGCGCCGAAGCGTTCGGCGACCGAACCGGTGCCGTTGACACGCAGGTTGACGACGTCGAGGTGGTCGCGGCCGAGCTGGCGCAGGTTCTCCTCGACCTGGCCGCGCAGCTCGGCGGGGCCCGCGTGGGCGGTCCAGTCGCCCGCGGGGCCGCGCGCGGGGCCGACCTTGGTGGTGATGACCAGGTCGTCGGGGTAGGGGGCGAGGGCGGTGTTGATCAGCTCGTTCGCGGAGCGCAGCGGCGAGAAGTAGAACGCGGCGGTGTCGATGTGGTTGACGCCGAGGTCACGTGCGCGGCGCAGGACGGCGACGGCCTGGGAACGGTCGCGGGGCACCGCGTCGGGCACGAGCGCGGGCCCCGTCTGCGGCAGGCGCATGGCGCCGAACCCGAGGCGGTTGACGGTGCGGTCGCCGAGCCGCCAGGTCCCGGCGGCGTCGGCGGTGAGGGTGTGCTGGGTCATGGCGGGGATCATCCGCCCCGGCCGGCCCCGGGGCCCACTGGTTAAGGTATGGGTGAATCCATCGGGGCGACGGGGTGGGGGTGACGGGATGGCCGCGCGGGCCGAGCTGGCGTTCTCGGCGGACGACCTGGCGCGCGTGCGCTTCGCCGTGTCGCCGATGTGGGAGGTCGGGCCGAGCCTGCGGCTCCTCGCGTCGCGCCGCACGCACCCCGTGCACCGGCCGTGGACCGAGCAGGTGCGGCCCCGGCTGGCGGCGGCCGGGCTCGACCGGGGGTGGCTGGCCGGGCTGGTCCCGGCGGCGGGGTACGTGCCGGACTTCCTGAACCCCGCCCCCGACGGGCCGCACCCCGCGCTGGCCGGGGAGCTGGCCCGTATCCGCGCCACCCCGGCGGCCCGCGTCCGGGCGGAACTCGACCGGATGGCCGGCGAACAGGGGCGCCTCGGACCCCGGTTGCGCGCCCTCCACGCGGACCCGGCCGCCTGCCTGCCGTCCGTCACCGACGAGATCGAGGCGTACTGGGAGCTGGCCCTCGCGCCGTACTGGGCGCGCATCCGGGCGGTGCTCGACGCCGACGTGCTGCACCGCGCCCGGCAGGTGACCGAGCACGGCGCGGGCCACCTGCTGGGCGACCTCCACGCGTCGGTGACGTGGGACAACAGCGTGCTGCGGCTGGCCAGCCGGCGCGCGGCGCTGTCGCGGAGCACGGCGGGCCCTGGGCTGCTGCTCGTGCCGTCGGTCTTCACGGGGCCTGGCCCGTTCACGCGCGTGACGCCGCCGGAGCCGCCGCAGCTGACGTACCCCGCCCGGGGCACGGGCACGCTGTGGGAGGCGCGGCCCGTGACCGGGGCGGCGGCCCTCGCGGGCGTCCTGGGGCGTACGCGGACGGCGCTGCTGACCGGGCTCGACTCCCCCGCGTCCACCACCGGACTCGCCCGCAGGACGGGCCTGTCCGCCGCCCGGGTGTCGCAGTGCCTGACGGCGCTGCGCGACGCGGGGCTCGTCAGCGCGCACCGGGCGGGCCGCAGCGTGCTGTACGCGCGGACGGCGGCGGCCGAGGCGCTGCTGGCGGCCGCGTCGGGGAATCAGGGGATCGCCGCCTCCGCCTCGATCTCGACGCGTACGCCGTGGTGCAGCGAGGCGACGCCGACGACCGCGCGGGCCGGGGGCGGGCAGGGGCCGAGCCAGTCGGCGTAGACGCGGTCGAACGCGGGCCAGTCGCCGATGTCGGTGACGTAGACGCGGACCTTGGTGAGGTGCTCGCGGTTCGCGCCCGCCGCGGCGAGGCAGGCGTCGAGGTTGGCGAGCACGCGGCCCGCCTGCTCGGCGAACGGCCGGCCGGCGAGGGGCTGTCCGTCCGGGGTGACGGGCAGCTGGCCGGAGATGTGCACGGTCCTGGCACCGGCCGGGACGGTGACGGTGTGCCGGTAGTGGCCCCCGGGGCGGTTGAGGCCCGCCGGGTGATCGGTCATGGGAGGTGGATCTCCTTCTCAGCGCAGGTAGTTGTAGACGGTGGCCCGGGAGACGCCCAGGAGGTCGGTCAGGGTCGGGACTGCGTGCTTGACCTGGAGGAAGCCGCGCTCCTTGAGGGAGCGGACGAGCGCCTGCCGCGCCGCGGCGTCGAGACCGCGCGGTGTGGTCCCGCGCGCCGCCGCGAACTCCTCGACCAGTGCGCGCAGTTCACCGGCGGTGCGGCTGCTCAGCGTCTCCTCGACGGGCAGCCCGGCGTCCTCGGTGGCGACGAGGCGGGCCAGGCTCCGCGAGACGGTGGCGAAGAGCGAGACGTCCAGGTTGAGGCAGATGGCGGCGATGTAGACGCCCGCGCTGTTGCGGATGCCGATGGAGGTGCTCTTGGCGGGGCGGCCGTCCGGGAAGCGGTTGGGGTAGTTCTGGAGGACGTCCGGGTAGCCGGGGTCCTCGATACGGGCGAGGCCGAGTTCGGTGGCCGGGTCGCCGACGGCGCGTCCCGAGAGGTTGTTCTCGATGGCGCGGACGGCGTGCTCGGGGTCGCGCAGGTCGTGGAGCACCACCTCGCACAGGCCGGGGAACGTGCGGCCGAGCGCCGTGACGATCTTCTCCGCCTCGCGCAGCAGCAGGGCGTCCTCGGCGCCGGTGTCCGCGCCGCCGCCGGTGTCCGCGCCGCCGCCGGTGTCCGTCACGCGGCGGCGTCCTCGGTGAACAGCGCGCCCATCGTGCCCGCCGCCTTGAGCCCCGAGCCGGTCAGGACGACGGCCGTCGTCTCCCCGGCGCGGAGGTCGCCGCGTTCCGCGAAGACGCGCACGGCCGCGGCGGCGGTGGCGCTCGTCGGCTCGGCGTAGAGCCCGGCCGCCGCCAGGCCGCGCAGGGCGGCGGCGATGTCCGCCTCGGGGATCGCGGCGGTGGCGCCGCCGGAGCGGCGGACGGCGGCGACCACCTCCGGCAGCCGCACGGGCGCGCGGATGGCCGTGCCCTCGGCGATCGTCGGCCCGAACGGCGGGACGGGCACGCCCCGTACGGCCGCGTCGAGCGGCGCGCAGGCGGCGGGCTGGGCGACGAGCAGCCGGGGCGGGCGGGGGATCAGCCCGGCGGCGAGGAGTTCGGAGAAGCCGAGGTCGAGGCCGAGGACGATGCTGCCCGCCCCGGCCGGGGTGACGACGGCGTCGGGGGCGGTGAAGCCGAGGTCCTCCCACAGCTCGTACGCGAGGGTCTTGGTGCCCTGGAGGAAGTAGGGGTGCCAGTTGTGCCCGGCGTACGGGACGCGTTCCGAGCGGCGCAGGGCCTCGGCCGCCGTGGCGTCCCTGGCGCCGGGCACGGTCGTGATGCGCGCGCCGAACGCCCTGGTCTGGAGGACCTTGGCCGCCGAGGTGCCCTCGGGGACCAGGATCTCGGCGGCGATCCCGGCGGCGGCGCAGTAGGCGGCGACGGCCGAGCCGCCGTTGCCCGAGCTGTCCTCCACGACCTCGGTCACCCCGTGCGCGGCCAGGGCGGAGATCATCACACTGGCGCCCCGGTCCTTGAAGCTGCCCGTCGGATTGAACCACTCCAGCTTGAACCGGACGGGCACCCCCGCCCACTCCCGCTCCACCAGCGGCGTGACGCCCTCCCCCAGGCTGACCGGCGCCGTCCCGGCAGGCAGCGGCAGGGCGGCGCGGTAGCGCCACAGGGAGCGCGTACCGGTGTCGATGCGCTCCGGCACGGGCGCGGGCAGCGGCGGAACGGTCAGCGGCGCGCCGTCGTCACCCCGCCACCGCAGGGCGTCGAGCGGGTACGTCCGCCCGGACCGCTGGTCGAGGAGGCGGACCGCCCCCGTGTCCGGCGCGCCGGACGGTTCCTGGACTCCCATGGCACACGCTCCTCCCGCCGGTGGCGTGGGACGCCCACCGGCCGTCAGACACTTTATCCAGCTTTGGACAGACTGTAAAACGAAGGGCGCGCGGCGGGCCGGGGACGGCGCGCGGGACGCCAGGTGGCCACGAGGGCGGCGGCCAACAGGAGTTCGGCGATGTCACCGCCGTAGTACATGAGCTCGGCGCCGCCCCGCACCTCCGGGATGGGCGCGTGGATGTGCGTCCAGTAGCCGCCGTACATCAGCTGGGACACCACGGCGTGCAGCGCGATGGCGCAGCCGAGCCAGACCAGGCGCGTACGGACACCCGGCCGCGCCGGGGCGGGGTCCGGCCCCGCGATGACGTACGCGAACAGGCATCCGGCGGCGAGGAAATGCAGGTGCAGCAGCCAGTGCCCCGGCGGCCGGGACGCGAGGGTGTCGTACAGCGGCGTGAAGTACAGCGGCACGAGGCTGCCGGTGGACAGCAGCCAGGCCGTCGCCGGGTGCGCGAGCCCCCGGGCGGGGCGGCTGTGCAGCGCGGCCGTCAGCTTCCTGGCACGCGGGGCGGGCAGGGTGCGCAGCAGCAGGGTGACGGGGGCGCCGAGCACCAGGGCCAGCGGTGCGTACATGCCGATCAGCAGGTGCTGGAGCATGTGGCCGCGGAAGTCGGCGTGGGCGAACGGCGCGAGCGGCGGCAGCAGCGCCGCGCCCAGCAGGGCGAGCCCCGCAGTGAAGCTCGCCGCGCGCCGGCCACTCCAGCCGAGGGCCGGATTGCGGCGCCTGGCCCGGTGGGCGAGGCGGAGATAGCAGGCGAGGCACAGCAGCAGGACCGCAGCGGTCAGCACGGGGGCGAGCAGGTCGCCGTACGCCATGTCACCGGGGGCGCGGTGGTGATGCGAGTCGTGATCCATCAGAGGTCCCGTACCCGGCCGCCGCGCTGGAGCAGGTAGCCGCCCGCCACCAGCAGGGCGCCGAGGACGAGGAAGCCGATGTCCCACCAGACCTGACCGTCACCGGCGTAGACGTGGTGGATACCGAGGACGTGGTGGTCGAGGACACCCTCGACCAGATTGAACAGCCCCCACCCCACCAGGACCCACCCCCACAGCACGCGCGAGGTCCACACCCGGCGCCGTTCGTGCGTGACGCGGGAGTACAGGATCGCCAGGCCGAGCAGCACGGCGAGCCAGCAGACCGTGTGGAAGATCCCGTCCCAGACGGTGTTCATCTCCAGACCGGAGACCGTGTCCGGGTCGTAGTACTTCACGCCGATGTGATCCGCGTCCGTGCTGCTGAGCATGTGGTGCCACTGGAGCAGCTGGTGCAGCAGGATGCCGTCGACGAAACCGCCGAGCCCCACCCCCAGCACGATCCCCGGCAGTCGCAGTCCGGCGGGCTCCACGCCCGCCCGTACGCCGGCCCCGGTGGTGGCCATGGCTGTCTCCGTCCCGTCGGCTCCGTCGATGCGGGTTCCCAGCGTGTGCGGGTTCCCCGCCGGGACAAGCGCAGCCGCGCGCCGACACGCGAGTTTCCCACGCCTGGGCTACCCCGGCCCGGGGGGTCGCGCGGGCGCGATGTGACCCTCAGTGATGCGTACTTGACAGCATGTCCGCTCAGGGTGAGAGTCCGCGCAGGGTGAAAGCCCCCCAAAGCGCCCAAGCTACTCGACAGGAGATCGAAGAATGGCTCTACGGTTCATGGGCATCGACCCCAGCACGGACGGGGACGAATGCCCGACGGTCTGGGTGGACGAGGAGACCGCCGACATCGTCGTACAGGGCTGGAAGGCCGACGTGGCGACCGAGAACGAGTGCCTGGAGACGGGCAGGATCCCGGACAGCGAGGCCGTTGTCCGCATCCCCGCCCGCATGGCGTCGATTCTGAGGATGGCAGCCGATGCAGCCGATGCAGCCGAGCTTCACAGAGCAGTTGGCTGACTGCCGAAGATCGGCGGTCCACCTGGAGATGCGGGACGCCTACGCCATAGCGGCGGAGGCGGAGGAGTTCGCCGCCTGGCGCGCGGGCGAGGACGTCAGCCGCCTCGACCCCGGCGGGCGGCGCAGGGAATGGCTCGACACGGTGCGCGCGGCCACCGGCCGGGGCGTCGTCTTCCGGCGGGCGCGTATCGTCTCCGTGCCGGTGTCCGCGTACATACGCTTCGAACACGCGGGCACACAGCTCAACATCGAGGCGGGTGAGGACGTCCGGTGGCTTCCGCGCCGCCGCGCCTCCGACATCGCCTTGCCAGGGAACGACTTCTGGCTGTTCGATGGGACTGCCGTCCGTTTCAACCACTTCACCGGTGACGGCGCGAGCGGGGGGCCCGAGGTGACGGACTCCCCCGCTGTTGTCGACCTGTGCGCGACCGCGTTCGAAACGGTGTGGGAACGGGCATTACTGCACACCGAGTTCAGGATCTGACCAGTTGCCGAGCAGCCGCCCATGACAGAGCCGTCATCCAGCGCCCAGGCAGCGCGCCGGGCCGTCGCCCAGCGCCTGCGTGAACTCCGCCTCGACGCGGGGCTGACCGGGCGTGAGGTGGCTGCCCGGTGCGGCTGGCACCCCGCCAAGACCACCCGCCTCGAACGCGCCCAGGCAGCCCCGTCGGACGCCGACATCCGCGCGTGGTGCGCCGCGTGCGGCGCGGAGGACGAGGCCGGCGACCTCGTCAGCGCCTCGCGCGACGCGGACTCGATGTACATCGAGTGGCGGCGCCTCCAGCGCGGCGGGCTGCGCCGCCTCCAGGAGTCCCGCGTGCCGCTGTACGAACGGACGCGCCTGTTCCGCACGTACTCCTCGCACGTCGTGCCCGGCCTCCTCCAGACGCCCGAGTACGCCGGGGCGCTGCTGCACGCGATAACGGACTTCCGGGGCACCCCGGACGACGTGGCCGCGGCCGTGGAGGCGCGGATGGCGCGTTCCGCGGTCGTCAGGCAGGGGCGGGCGCGGTTCGTGATGCTGATCGAGGAATCGGTTCTCCGCTACCAGATAGGCGACCCGGCGGTGATGGCGGGACAGCTCGGGCACCTGCTGTCGGTGATGGCGCTGCCCGCCGTGTCGGTGGGGATCGTGCCGTTCGCGGCGCGGGCGCGCGACCAGTGGACGCTGGAGGCGTTCACGATGTTCGACGACCACCGGGTGCACGTCGAACTCCTCGCGGCGCAGGTGACGGTGACGGCGCCCGGCGAGGTGGACCTCTACGTGCGTGCGCACGCGCGGCTGCTGAACCTCGCGGTCCACGGCGACCGGGCGCGCCGCCTCATCACCGCCGCGCTCGACGCCCTCGACACGCAGGACGCGCACGACGCGTGGGACTGACCGCGCGCAACTTCCCGCAATGTCATGGCCAGCGGTACCTCGTGATACCTACCGTCTGTGAACGACCTTGGTCCGCGAGGGACGCCTGGGGCGACGTCGCGGACCGCACGCGGGGAAGGCCGGCAGGAAGGACGTCGCCATGGCGTGCAAGACCACCTCGGGCACCGTTCGGCGTGACTTAGACGGGGAGCCGCCAGGGCAGCGCCCCGGGGGCGGCGGCCGTGCCTGACCCGTCCCGCTACTGGCCCCCGGAACCGGCGCCGGTCCGCGACCCGAACCCCGAGATCACCGTCATCACGGGCCTGGAGGGCCCCCTCCCCCGCCCGATCTGGCGCATGCCCCCCGAACCCCCACAGGACGACCCACCCCGCGCCGACGCCGACTGATCCCCCGGCTCCTGGGCGGCCGGTGCGCGGGGTCCGCGCTCACGCCTCGCGCGTGCCGGTGGGCGGGGCCGTGGGGCTCATCTCCGTGTTGCGGCTCGGGCCGTGCCACTCCAGGCACAGCACGGTCGCGTCGTCGTCCAGCCTGCCGCTGTGATGGTCCAGCACGGCCCGCATGAGGCGGCGCAGGGTCTCCGGCACGGGCAGGCCGTCGGCGTGGTGGCGGATGACGAAGTCGGTGAACTGGTTCAGGCCGAACTCACGGCCGCGCGCGTCCCGCGCCTCGATCACACCGTCCGTGTAGAGCAGGACGCGGTCGCCCGGCTCCAGCTGCTCCTGGCACAGCCTGGCGGGCATGCCGAGTTCGGTGCCGAGGGGGTGGGCGGGCGGGCAGCTCAGGGACGTGGTCCAGCGGGCGCCGCGGATCAGCACCGGGAGGTGGTGGCCGCGGTTGATCCAGCTGAACACCCCGGACCGCGTGTCGAGGTGGGCGAGCACGGCGGTGAGGTACGTGGTGTGGCCGAAGTGGTCGAGCAGCACCCGTTCGACGCGTTCGCCGGTGTCGACCAGACCCACCCCCTGCCTGCGCTGGTTGCGGAAGGCGGCGACGGCCAGGTTCGCGACGAGCCCCGCCCGGCTGTCGTGCCCCATCGCGTCGAAGACGGCCAGGTGGACCTCGTCCCCGGCGACGGCGTAGTCGAACGCGTCCCCGCCGATCTCGTACGCCGGCTCCATCGCGGCGGCGATCACCACATCGCGGTTGGCGAACGAGCGCGGCGGCATGAGGTTCCACTGCATCTCGGCGGCCACGTTCATGGTCTCCGTGCGCACCAGGCGGGCGGCGGCGTCGCTGCTCGGCCGCTTGCTGACCACCAGCAGGCCCACCAGCGACGCCATCACGCCGACCCGCTCGGGCCCGGCGCCCGGCGGGACGTCGGCCCGCAGCACGCCGAGGCGCTCGGTGCCGTCCAGCACGGGCACCCACCAGCGTTCGCGTTCGCCCTCCGCGCCGCGCTGCGGGTGGTTGCTGGCCCAGACGCGCCCCGGCAGCGTGCCCTCCACGGGGAACGTGTCGCCGCCCTCCGCGCCGTCCGGCCCCCGCCCGGTCACCTCCCGCAGGGTCTGCTGGCGCAGGTCCACCAGGTACAGGCGGCAGTCGTCCAGCCCGGCCCGCCCGGCGTAACGTGCCACCAGGTCAGGCAACTCGCCGAAACTGACCAGGTGTTCCTCGCCGAGGATTCCGGTCAGTGCGTCGAGCATGCGCTCCGGCTCGTCCATGTCGGCCTTCCCTCTCCACTCGGGGCCCTGCGCCCCGTCACCGGGTACCCCGTGCCGTCCACCCGGAGGGCAAACATGGATCAATCCGGCATCAGCCCGCGCACGTCACCTTACGCGCCGAGCGCGCTCCCGGGCCCGCGCGCCGGGCGCTCAGCGTGCGACGAGGGGCCGAAGGTGGGTGTACGCCCAGCCGGCCAGGGCGGTGGGGGTCGTCGTGACGGCGGTGCGCGGCTGTTCGAGGGTGTGGCCCCGCAGCCCGGCCGTCATGCCGACGATGTTCTCCGCCGCCTCCGCCGACAGCCCCGCCGCCCGCAGGGCCTCCCGTACGTCGTCGTCGCGCACGACCCGCAACCCGACCGGCCGCCCCAGCGCGCCCGTCAGCACCTCGGCGACGCGTCGCCACGTCAGGTCCTCGGGGCCGTGGACCCCCTGCACCTCCCGCCCCCGCCACGAGCCCGCCAGCATCCGGGCGGCCGCGATGTCGCCGATGTCCCGGGGGTCCACCCAGGGCATCGGCGCGTCGGGGTCGGCAGACGTGGTGAGGACGCCCTGCGCCAACTCCTCCACGTTCATCAGCAGGTTGGTGAAGAAGTAGCCGCAGCGCAGGTGCAGGACATCCGCGCCCGTCGCGTCCAGTTCCTCCTCCACGCGGGCGAGGCCGTCGATGTGGCCCGCGCCGTGCCGCTTCTCCGCGCCGCCGCTGCTGAGCAGCACCGCCCGCCCGGCCCCGCCCGCGCGCAGCGCGTCCGTGAGCCCGGCGACCGTGCGCCGCGACAGCTCCACCGCGCCGTCGGCCGTGTGCGGCGTCGGATCGACCCACAGGACGCAGTCAGCGCCCTCCACCGCAGAACGGACGAACGCCGCGTCCGTCAGATCACCGCGCCGCGCGTCCACGCGTGCCCGGGTGTCCGCGTCGAGGCGCGCCGGGTCGCGCACCAGCACGCGGGGCCGCACCCCCGCCTGGAGCAACAACCGCACCACACGCGAACCGACATGCCCGGTCGGAGTCGTGACCACCAGTTCCATCGCACCGCTCTCCCGTCTTCCTGAGGTGCCCCACGGTAGGAACCCATCAGGCCAGTTCCCGTCCTGATGGGCGCGTGTCGGGGGACACGTCCGCGTTGTCAGTGGTCGCCTCTAGGCTCACCTCATGAGTTCCTCGCTGAGTGCCTATCTGCTGGACACCGCCGCCACGCGGGCCCTGGTCGGGTCCCGCGACGACCAGTTGCTCGACATGATCAGGACGCGCTTCGGCGACGACCTCGCCCGCGCCGACCGGTCGCACAGCTGGGAGATCGAGCAGGGCGCGCCCACGGCGTACGAGGCACTGCGCGCGGTCGTCCACGGCGGCCCGTTCTCCGAGGGCGAGTCCCACGCCTCCCAGTACGGCTACGCCTACATGCAGCTGTGCGAACTGACCGGCTCGTTCCTGCCCAACGACCGCTTCACGCCGCACCGGGGCGACTGGCTGTCCGTCGTGGACGACGGCCTGGAGGCCCTCGGCATCACCGCCGTGTCCGTGGCGTCCTTCGGCTACGGCGGCCTGCCCGCACCGCTGCCGTACACCTGGATACCGGGCTGCGGCGAGTGGACGCCGGAGCAGATAGCGAAGGCACTGGAGCAGTACGAGGCCGCGGGGAAGACACCTTCCTCGCTGGACCCCGAGACGGCGGAAGCCGCCGACCAGTGCCTCACCTGGCTGCACCACGCGTCCGCCAACCCACGCCACGGCCTCATAGGCTTCGTCTTCTGACCCCTGCCGTGAACTCCCCGGCGGCATCAAGGGCGAGCGGCCACGGAAACTCCTCCGCCCGCCCCCGCCCCGGCCCGTACAGCACGCGCACCCCGGCTTCGCGCAACGTCCCGATGGACCGCGCGAACTGCGGATGCGTCGCATAGGAACTGTTCACGCACGGCAGCACGACGAGCGGCCTCCCCTTGCCGATGGCCTCGCAGGCATCGGACGCCCTTGACGCTCGCCTGTCCTGAGGGCCATCGTCGTGCAAGGTGACGTAACCCCCATAGGCCCGGGAGACCACCGTGGAATTACAGTTCATCGGCGTGGACCCCAAGACCGGACAGCAGGGGTCGCCCACGGTGTGGGTGGACACGGAGAACGGCGAGATCGTCGTCCAGGGATGGCGGCCGTCGGAAGAGCTGGAGGCCATGTGCGCGGAGAACCCGGCCCCGGGTCATGCTCGTGGAATCCCGGCACACGAGGCCGTCGTCCGTATTCCCGCCCGCATGGTGCCGTTGTTGAGAGAGGCGTGTGATGTCGCGGAGCGAGACGTCAACGAGCAGCCCGAGCTTCCTCGACCTGCTGGCTCGGGCCCAGCATCACGCGATGCACCTGGAGATGCGCGACACCTACGGCGTGGGTGACGAGGCCGCCGACTTCGAGCACTGGAGGCGCACCGGCGAACGCGACACCGACCCCGCGTCGGAGTACTGGGCTCCCTGGGTACGCCTGATCGGCGACACCGTGTCCCGTGGCGTAGCTGTGCGGCGCGCACGCGTCGTCTCCGAGCCGGTGAGTGACTACATCCGCTATGAGCACGCCGCCACGCCGGTGAACGTCTCGGCCGGTGAGGACGTGCGCTGGTTGCCACGCCGACGGGCATCCGACCTGCTGCTGCCCGGAAACGACCTGTGGGTCTTCGACCATGACGCCGTGCTGTTCAACCACTTCGACGGTGCGGGCAACTGGTCCCGGCCCCGGTGGGAGGTGCGCACCGAGCCAGCCCTGATCAGCCAGGTGCGTGCGGCGTTCGAGGCCGTCTGGGACCGGGCTGTCCCACACGACGAGTTCAAGGTCTGACTGCGCACTCACCAATGCCCTCCACCCCTTCGTCATCCGCTCAGGAAGCACGACAGGTACTGGCCGGTCGCCTGCGTGACCTACGGCTGGACGCAGAGCTGACCGGCCGGGACCTGTCCGTGCGCTGCGGCTGGAGCGACGCCAAGACCTCCCGGATCGAGCACGCCAAGACGCCGCCGTCCGATGGCGACATCCGCGCATGGTGCGCCGCCTGCGGAGCGGAAGGGCAGGCTGAAGAGCTGATCGCCGTCAACCGCCGCGCCGACGAGCTGTATGTGCGGTGGAGGAAACTGCACGGCCACGGGATGCGCCGCGCGCAGGAAGAGGTGCTGCCCCTCTACGAGCGGACCCGGCATCTGCGGGTCTATGTCTCCAACGTCATCCCGGGCCTCCTCCAGACCCAGCAGTACGCGGCCGCGCTGCTGGCCAGGATCGCCGCGTTCCAGGGCACTCCCGACGACTCGAAGGACGCGGCGGCCTCGCGCATCGAACGCTCACAGGTACTGCACCAGGGACGCCACACGTTCGCCTTCCTGCTGGAGGAGACCGTGCTGCGGTACCGCATCGGAGACGCCGAGACGATGGCCAATCAGCTCGGCTACCTGCTGGCTGTGATGGCGCTGCCCAACGTGAGCCTCGGCGTGATCCCCTTCTCCGCCCCTCGGACGCTCTGGCCACTGGAGGCGTTCTACGTGTTCGACGACAAACGGGTCAGCTCCGAACTGCTGTCCGCCGCGGTGAACGTATCGGCGCCGAGCGAGATCGCGCTCTACACGAGGGCCTTCGGCGAGCTGGCCGGGATGGCGGTCCACGGGCGTGCGGCGCGCCACCTCATCACCGAGGCGATCACCTCTCTGGGGTGACGTGGTGCAAATCTGTGTAAGCAGATGGCGGCGGGCGAGGGACGCTCCTTACCGTCTGGGCACGACCTCGTCGGTACGTGAGGAGCGCCGCATGGCGACGACCGCCCCCTTGTCACTGCCCGCCTGGCTGCCGCCCGACGGCCGCGTGCGCATAAGGCCGTTGGGGGAGGAGTTCGACGCGGTGCGTGTGCCTCTGTTCCAAGGGCTGTACGTCCTGCCGCGCTTTGCGCTGACCGGGCTGTCCGGGCCGGTCGTGGAAGACCCCGTACAGCGTGTGCTCCACTGGCTGATCCCGCCCGGGGACGCGACGGCCCGCTGGTGGCCCGTCGGCGTCATCCCGCTGGGGCGTGGCGCCTCGCTGGCGGTCCCGCCGCGCGACCGTGTCAGCGACCCGTGGGACGGTGACGGCGGGAGCGAGGTCCGGTGGCTGGTCGTCCGCCCGCACGGCGACTGCCTCACCGACCCCGACGCCCTGTACGGCGCACTGGCCCGCGTGTTCGGGGAGGCGCCATGACCGACGACCGCTTCTGGCCGCCGGAACCCGCACCCGTGCGCGACCCGAATCCCGAGATCACCGTCATCACCGGCCTGGAGGGGGCGCTCCCCCGCCCGGCATGGCGCGGACAGGGGCGAGAGATCGTGACACTGCCGCCGCGCTGCATGTACTGCGAGGCGACCACCGAAGATCTGGTCGCTGTCGCCCGCACGCCGGTCGGCGACGGCCGCGTGCACTGGACCTCCCACGCCTGCACGCCCTGCCGGATCGGGGCGCCCCTCGTGCCACTGGCCGCACACCCCTCCGGCTCACGCGGCGGACTGCACTACTGGCCGCACATCGTGCCGCGCGAACTTGTCGTGCGGCTCGCCGAGTTGGGTGACGCACCGCATCTGAAGGCCGTGTCCGACCGGCTGTTCCCCGCCGTCGCGGTGGCGGCGTCCAGGACCGTGGACGAGCGGGAGCGGGGCGCCGCCGCGTCCGAGGCCGAGGCCGCAGTGGCCGCCCTGTGGGCCGCCGTCCCGGACCACCAGCCGTGAGCCACCGCCCGTACGCCGACCGGCTCTTCCCCGGCGGCGGAGGGGCGGATGACGTCGGGGCCGCCCGGGACTGGGTGCGGGAGACACTCGCGGTGTGGGGACGGGCGGAAGCCGTACCCGTCGTGGACGCCCTGATCGACGCCGCCCGCACCCGGCGGCCGTGGTGGCTCAGCCTCCGCGACCACGGCGGCACCGTCCACGCCCAGATCCTCCGAGGGCGCGCAGCCAGGACCCCCGCCCTCAAAGGCCCCTCGTCCGGCACCTACGGCATCGCCCACACCCCCGACGGCCTCTGCCTCTGGGCCACCACCTGAACAACAACACCCAAGCCCCGCCCACCCATCACGGCAAGGCGGGGCTTCGGTCGTGACGGCTACTCGGGCGACGGGGGGGCAGGCAGCTCGTACAGGAAGAACCGCGTCGGCCGCCCGTTCCGCCTCGTCCTGTCGTATGCCTCCACCAGGTCCGCGTAGCGCGGGTCGGTCCACTCGCGAAGTCCCTCGGACCCGTCCTCGCCAGGCTCGGTGCTCATCTCGTCCGCCTCTCTCGCCGGTTCCGGGCACGGTACTTCGTCCGGCGCCGATCGGCGGGCGATTCGGTGTGCCTCGACGTGATGAGATGGTGACTGCCCGGCAGCGGTGGGGAGTTCCGTCCGGTCGGGCGAAGGGTGGGTGCAGACGGGTTCGAACCGCCGACATCCGCCTTGTAAGGGCGGCGCTCTACCGCTGAGCTATGCACCCGGAAGTGAGGCCAAAGCCTACATGGCCTCCCGCCCGCCCCCGCAAACTCGGGGTGCGGTGGGAGAATGGACGGACTCGTACCGGCCGGATCGTCCGTGGGGAGAGGGACGCGTGCTCGCACCGCGCTTCGCGAAGGGTTACGTCTCGTACGCCTCATCCGTACTGGTCTCGTCGCTCTCCGTGGCCGTCCTCGCCGTCTCCGTGCTGCCCGGGGTGTTCACCGGCGGCGGGACGCGGCCGTGGCGGCGCGGGCGTGTCGAGGACCTGCGGGCGTCGGCGCAGGAGGCGAAGGACGGCGCCGCCGCCGCGTTCTACGAGGTGGACACCGCGCAGCGCGAGCTGCGGATCACGCTGGAGACGATCGCCGCCGCCGACAGCTCCCCGCAGGCGGCGCGCGCGGCGGCGGACTTCGCCACGCTCAGTGACCGCGTGGACAGCGTGAGCGCGCACTACATCACCGTCGTAGACGCGCACGACCTGGACAGCGCCCAGCTCGACGCGGACGGCGCGAACCGCGCCCGCCAGGCCCTCACCGCCGCCCGCACCGAGCTGGGGGCCGTCAAGGGCGAGCTGGCCCGCTTCGCGCAGCGCCTCGCGCCCCTCCAGGAACGCGCCGAGTCGCAGCTCGCGCAGGTCGCGCCCGCCGTCGAGCGGGCCAGGCAGGCGCTGCGGGCCGCCACCGGGGCCCTGGACGCCGCCCGCGCCGCCGGGACGCGGGCGGAGGAGCCGGCCGCCGCGCTGGCCGCGCTCGGCCCCGAGCTGCGGCTGCTGAACGAGGGCGCGGGCCGGCACGGCGTGCAGGCGACGATCCGGCGCGCCGAGGACGTCAGCCGCCGGGCGACGGCGCTGGCGGCCGACGTGGCGCGGCTGCCGGAGCGCGCGGCGGAGATCGACCGGCGCCTGTCGTCGCTGCGGACGCGGGCCGACGCCATCGCGAACCGCGCCGAGCAGGTCGAGCCGGTGCTGAGCGAGCTGCGGCGGCGTTTCACGGCCCCCTGCTGGCAGGACCTCCAGCACGTGCCGGAGCAGGCCGCCGCGTCCGTGGCTCAGGCGCGGGAGCTGCTGGCGCGCGCCGGGCGTGCGCGGGACGAGCAGCGGTTCGGCGCGGCGACCGAGGGCCTGACGACGGTGCACGCGCTGCTGGGCAGGACGGACGAGGCGGTCGGGGCCGCGCGCGAGCGGTTGCGGCTGCTGAACGAGGTGTCGTCCGACCCGTCACGCGAGATCGAGCGGACGCAGTTCGCCGTACGGGACGCGCAGCGCCTCGCGATGGCGGGCCGCTCGGTGCCCGATCCGCGCCACGCCGGGCCGCTGGACGCGGCGGTGGCGCGTCTGGAGCGTGCGGTGGCGGATCTTGAGCGCGGGGGGCGGCACCCCGACTACTGGCGGTTCCTGAGCGAGACGGAGGGCGTACGGGCCACGGCCGCCGCCGTCGTGGAGGAGATCCGCGCCGGGCGCGCCTGATTTGTCCGTTCCCGGAACGGGTACGCGGCCTCGGACACGATGTGAGGAGGCCCCCATGACCGCACCCCCGGGTACGGACCCGCGCGCCCTGCCCCGGCTGCCCGTCGGGCCGCGCTCGCTGTTCACGCAGGCGAGGCTGGACGAGTCGGCGCGCCCCGACCACCGGCTGAGCATGGTCTACCGGCTCGGCGCCGGGCTGATGGGGCTCGGATTCGTGGTGTTCGGCATCTTCGGCCTGTTCGACACCATCGGCTTCTTCGACACGGGCAACAACACCGTCTGGGGCCTGAACAGCAACGGCGCGCTGAGCGTGCTGTCCATCGTCGTCGGCGCGCTGCTCGCGGTGGGTGTCATGATCGGCGGCAACTTCGCGTCGAACCTGATCCTCGTCCTCGGCGTGCTGTTCGTGCTGAGCGGGTTCTTCAACCTCGCCGTGCTGCGGACCTCGGTGAACTTCCTGGACTTCCGGATGCAGAACGTCATCTTCAGCTTCGCGATCGGCGTGGTGCTGCTGACGATCGGCATGTACGGGCGGATCTCCGGCAACCTGCCGCACGACAACCCCTACTGGCGCGCGCGGCACCCCGACGCGCTGCGCGACGAGCTGCGGCGGCGCCGGCTCAACGAGACGCGGGGCCGCGCGATCAGGCAGGTGCGAGGCGGTCGGGACGGGCGGAGCGGTCCGCAGGGCCGTGACGATCGAGGTGCGCCCGGAACGCCCGCAGGATCTCCTCACCGCTCAGAACGCCGTGCGAACGCAGAGCGGTGACGTGGGGGGCGGTCCAGCCGTCCGCCGCGAGTTCGCCGTGTCCTGGGCGCCAGCCGTGGTCGGCGGCGCGCAGCAGGTCGCCGTCGAGGAGTGAGTCGCCGGCGGCGAGCACCGTGCCGCCGCCGGTGCGGCGCGCGACCTCGGCGACGGCGGCCGACTTGGTGAGCGGCGCGGGGACGGCGTACAGCTTGCGGCCCTGGAGGGAGACGGTCCAGCCGCGCGGCTCGGCCCAGTCGGTGAGGTCCTTGACCCAGGCGTCGGGCAGCAGGGCCCGTTCGACGACGAGGTAGCGGAACAGGCCTTCGGCATCGCGGTCCTTGAGCAGCCAGGCGGGGTCGGCGGTGGTGCGCAGGTGGTCGGCGACCTCGGCCTGGGTGGCGCAGTCGGCGGCGAGGGCGCGGCGTACGGAGACGTGCCAGTCGTAGTCGGTGACGCCGTTGATCAGCAGGTGGCCGCCGTTGGCGCAGATCGCGTACTGGGGGGCGCGGCCCGGGAAGTTGATGCGCAGGTACTGCTTGCGGGTACGCGTGGTCGTGGGGACCAGGACGGCGCGCGGGTCTTCGGTGAGTGCGGCGAAGAGGTCTCCGGCGGTCTCCGTCATGAACGACTGGGGCCGCCCTTGGTGGACTTCGACGCTCAGCAGCCGGGGCGCGTCCGCGTCGGGCATGGGCAGGGCCAGCGCGGCGGGCGAGTAGATGAGGGTGCGGTCGAGATCGCTGGCGATCACGGTCGGGGATGCAGGGGGCGGGGCTGTGTCGATCGGGGATGTCACGTGGCGGCCTTTCCGTCGGCGCCGGTGGCGCCCTTGGTGTACCGGGGGTGGATCAGCCCGACGCAACTGTAGGGGAGGTCGTCGGTCTCCTCGACGGGCACGCCGCGCTGGGCGGCGAGCAGCCGGATGTGGTCCAGGTCGGCTCCGGCTCCCCGGCGTGCGAGGACGCGCCAGGGTACGCGGCGCAGCAGGACGCGGGTGGTCTCGCCGACGCCGGGTTTCACAAGGTTGACGTCGCCGATGCCGTACTCCTCGCTGATGCGCTCGACGGCGCGCCAGCCGTCCCAGGTGGGGGTGCGGTCGGCGGCGAGCAGCGCGGCGGTGTCGGCGGCGATCCCGGCGGCGGTCCCGGGGTCGGTGAAGTGGGCGGCCACGGCGTCGAGGAACGCGCCGGACACGTCGGCGGCGGCGAGGTCGCGGTAGTGCTTGCCGCCGTGGAAGTCGTCGGGCCCGACGAGGTCGGCGCGCAGGACGGTGCGGGAGATCAGCCCGGACACGGTGGAGTTGAGGCAGGCGGACGGGATGAGGAAGTCGTCGCGCGTGCCGTAGGTGGTGACGCAGCCGCCGGGGTCGGCGAGGACGGCGAGGGACGGGTCGAAGCCGGGGAACGGGGCGAGGGCGTCGGCGAGTTCGCGGGTGATGGCGCCCTTGCCCGTCCAGCCGTCCACGAACACGACGTCGGCCGGGTCGTGGTGGGCGGCGAGCCAGCGCAGCGCGGTGGTGTCGATGCCCTGGCCGCGCACGATGGAGACGGCGTAGTGCGGCAGGTCGGCGCCGTGGGCGTGCTGGGCCCAGCGGCGCATGAGGACGCCGACGGGTGTCCCGGCTCGGGCGAGGGACACGAGGACGGGGCGGCCGGGGCGGCGGCCGGGCCGTTCGGCGAGGACGGCCTCGGTGACGGTGCCGACGGCGCGGGCGACGCGTCCGGCGGAGGCGGCGAGGGCGGAGTGGTAGAGCGCCTGGTATTCGGCGCTCGGCTGGTATTCGACGGGCAGGGACTCGGCGTAGTGGGCGCCGCCTGACTGGATGGCCTCCTCGCGTTCCTCGGCGGGGGCTTCGAGGGTGACGTCGGAGAGGTCCTGGAGGAGCCAGCCGACCTCGTCGGGCGCGTACGAGGAGAACGCGGGGCCGCGCAGTGGTTCTGGCAGTCTGCGGTCGGGGACGACGGACAGCAGGACGTGCGGGGTGTGGGCGGTCAGCTGGTGGAGGAGGCCGCCGGGGGCGTGGAGGGCGGGGGTGTCGCCGGGGGTGTCGGTGACGACGAGGATCGCGTCCCATGGGTGGCCCGCGACGTTGTACGCGTAGCGGGGGCCTGGCCCGTCCGCCGGGTCGTCGTGGGCGGGGAAGGTGAGGCGGGTGCGTATCGCGTAGCCGGGGTCGTCCACGGGGAGGACGGGGCTGCGGGTGGTGGTGGAGAAGCGGACGCGGGTGCCGGGTGTGGCGTCGGCGAGTGCGCGGGCGAGGCGCAGGGGCGCGTAGATCAGTTCCTCGGTGCCGAGGACCAGGACATCGCGTGCGCCGGCGGGCAAGGCGTCGGTGAGGGTCCGGGCCAGGGCGGGGAGCGCGGTGGCGAGGCGGTCCGCATGGGTGGGGGTGAAGCCGTGGCGTCCGCCGTCGGGGACGCGGGCGGGCCAGGGCAGTTCGACCCGCACGGCGGGGGCCGCCTGTGCGGTGGGGTCCTGGGCGGGGTGCCGCTGGGCGGGGATGCGGGCCTCCACCTCGGCGACGACGGCGGCGGCCCGTTCGAGGATGTCGGCGGGCAGTTCGACCCGCCCGCGCGCCAGGGCGGCGACCTGGACGGTGGCGCCCAGTTCGGCCGCGCACTTGGCGAGTTCGGCGTGGTCGGCGTCGGTGCGCATGTCCACCAGGGTCGCGACGACGTAGTGCGCGCGGGGATGGGCGCGGTGCAGGGCGGCGAGGGTGTTGCGGACGGTGCGGCCCGTGCTCAGCTCGTCGTCCACCAGCACGAGCGGCCCGTCGCCGGCCAGCAGCGCGGGGTCCGCCGGGAGCAGCAGGTGGGAGGTGTGGTGGCTGTGCTCCTCCTCGAAGCCCCCGGCGGGGGCCTGCCCGCGCACCGGGCGGCGCGTCGAGTGCAGGCAGGGGGCGCCGATGGCCTCGGCGACGCAGTGGCCGAGGCCGGTGGCGGTCTCCGCGTAGCCGAGGACGACGGCGCGGGCGGCGTCGGGGCCGAGCAGGTCGCGGACCCGTTCCCCGAGGCGCAGTCCGGTGCCGTGGACGATGTGCGGGTCCTGGGGGACGTGCTTGCCGAGGACGCCGGAGACGAGCAGGTGGGCCCGTTTCGGGTTGTGGCGCAGCGCGAGGCCGAGGAGGTCGCGGATGCCGGGCCCGTGCAGCGCGACGCCGAGGCGGCGGGCGACCCACTCCCCCGGCCAGACGGGCGCGTGCTGGGCGTGTGCCGTGTCGTTCATGCGATTCCCGCCGCGAGGAGGTCGACGAAGTCCACGCCCTCGCGGGCCACGCCGAAGACCTCGGCGCGCAGCAGGGTGCGTTCGGCCCAGGCGCGGTGGGGCTTCACTTCGTTCATCTTGTTGGTGTACGCGGACCGCAGGACGCCGCCGTCCGGGCCCGTGCCGACGATGTCCACGGCGTCGCTGAACTCCTCGTGCGTCACGACGGACAGCGCGTGCACGGGGGCGACGTGGGAGGGGTGGATGCAGGTCTTGCCCTGGAGGCCGTTGGCGCGGTCCAGCTCGATCTCCTGGAGGAGGCCGTCCATGTCGTGCTCGATCAGCCGGGTGCGGAGCGCCTCGGCGCGGCCGGTGAACGGGCTGTTGCGCAACTGCGGCTTGAACATGCGCTCCTGCGGGCGGAAGTACTCCCAGACCGGGCCCGAGATGGTGAAGCCGGAACCGTCCGCGCGCCCCAGGACGTTGACGACGTCGGCGATCACGGACGCGACGACGTGCACGTCGTAGGCGGTCATGTCGGGGGTGCGGCGCAGGCCGTAGGCGGAGCAGAAGTCGGTGACGCCGAGGCGTACGGCGGGGATGCGGTCGCGGTGCTTGTCGAGGACGCGGGCGACGGCGCGCAGGCCCTCGGCGCGGGTCTCCATGTGCAGCAGTTCGGGCGATTCGAGGACGGGCATCGCCAGCAGCCGCTGCCCGCAGACCGCTTCGGCGCCGAGCAGCGCCTCCAGGAACGGCGGGCCGGTGACGGCGGTGAACTTCGGGACGACGAAGCCGGTGAGCAGCCGCACGGCGGGGCCGAGGCGCGTGACGAGGCCGGTGATCTGCTCGGGCGCGCGGACGCGTATGAACAGCAGGGGCGCGGCGGCGGGCTCCTCAGGCAGGGCGGCGTCGCGCAGCATCCGCTGGAGCTGCCGGACGAGGTTCTCCTCGGCGCCGGGCACCTCGGCGTCGCTGATGGAGTCCTCCAGGCAGAGCACCATGGACACGACACCGACGGCGGCCTGCCTGCGGATGTCGGCGTCGAGCCGGGGGCGGGTCGCCGGACTGTAGAGTGTCGCCCCGAGAGCGACCCCCAGGGTTCCGACGGGTGAGGACGGGCCGAACTCGGCGGGTTCCTGGTGGAACAGCGCGCGACGGCGCGCGGGCGGAAGATGCCCGTAATGCCGCATGGTGTACCCCACTCTCCCCAGCGGCGCCGGTCGCCCCACTGGCTGATCCGGACACCCTTTCGACAATCGTAATCGCGCCAATGTTTCGGAAGTATGGCGACAGGCAGGATTCCCCCCATGACGCACCCGTTGGACAAAGGGGCAGCAATTCACCTCCCCGTCACGGTGGTACGCGCCGTGTTGCGGTGGACACCCACCGCGGCCGGACCCGGGGTCCCGGACATCGACCTGTCGGCCCTGCTGCTCGGCGACGGCGGACGCGTGCGCTCGGAGGGCGACTTCGTCTTCTACAACCAGCCGCGCCACCCCAGCGGCCTGGTCCGCCGCCTGCCCAGGCGCCGGGACGCGGCGGGGCTGCGGGAGACGGTCGAGATGGACCTCGCGCAGCTCGACGCCGCGGTGACACGGGTGGTGCTCGCGGCGTCGGCCGACGCGGGCTTCCAGGCGCCCGACAGCGCGCCGCGGCTGCTCGTCCAGGAGGCGGCGGGCGCGGCGGTGCTGGCCGCGTTCCCGCTGGCGCCGGGACCCGCGGAGACCGCGGTGGTGGGCGGCGAGCTGGCCAGGGCGGGGGACGGCTGGGAGTTCCGCGCGCTGGGACGCGGCGTGCGGGGCGGACTGGTCGCGCTGGCCCGCGAGTTCGGCGTCAACGCGGCCCGGCCGCCGCAGCAGGCGGCCCCCGCCCCGGCGGCGCCCGCCACGCCGCCCGCACCGCCCTCCGCACCGCCCGCCCCGCCGCCGGTCGCGCCCGTTCCCCACCAGGCCCCCGCGTACGGCTACCCCCACTCCGACCACCCGCAGCCCGACCCGGGGTTCACGCTCCCGCCCCAGGGACCACAGTTCCTGCCCCAGGACCACCCGGCCGGCTGACCCGCCCAGGCGGCCCCGCGGTCAGAAGCGCACGACCGGCTTGACCGTCACCCCGCTGTGGGCGTCCCGCGCCGCGTCGTTGATCCGCTCCAGCGGATACTGCCTGATCAGCCTCCCCAGCGGCATCCGCCCCGACCGCACGAGCCCGACCAGCGCGGGCAGGAACGTCACGATGTCGCTGTCCCCCTCCACGATCCCGTGCACCCGGCGCCCGCTCAGCAGCGACAGCGCCGGGACGCTGAACTCCGCGCCGAGCCGCACCCCGATCAGCCCCAGCACCCCGCGCGGCGCCAGCGACTCCAGCGCCTGCGCCTGCACCTGCGGCACACCGCTCGTCTCCACGGCCGCCTGCACGCCCGCGCCGTCCCCGATCTCCCGCAGCCTGGCCACCGGATCGGCCTCCGCGCTGTTGATCACGTCGGTCGCGCCCAGTTCACGCGCCAGGTCGAGCCGGGACGGCACGATGTCCACGGCCACGATGCGCGAGGCGCCGGTGAGCCGGGCCGCCATCAGCGCGCCGAGGCCGACCGCCCCGGTGCCGAACACGGCGACGGCGCTGCCCGGCTCCGGCCGCAGCTCGTTCAGCACCGCGCCCGCGCCCGTCTGGATGCCGCAGCCCAGCGGCGCCAGCAGGGCAAGCTCCTCGTCGTCCGCCGCGCCGATCGGCACCACGTTGCGCTCCTGCGCGATGGCGTGACCCGACAGCGACGACTGCCCGAAGAACGCCCCGGCGATCGGACTGCCGTCCACACCCGTGAGCCCGGAGGACCCGTCCGCGCGGACGCTGCCGGTCGGACTGGTGTTGAGGTCGGTGAACCGCGCGCAGTACGCCGGGTGCCCGGTGCGGCAGGCCGCGCATTCCCCGCACGAGTTGAACGTCAGCAGCACCCGGTCGCCGGGCCGCACCCCGGTGACCCGCTCCCCCACCGCCTCCACGACCCCCGCCCCCTCGTGCCCCAGCACCAGCGGCGGCAGCGACGGATCGGCCCACGCCTCCTTGTACGTCGCGTCCGTGTGGCACAGCCCGGCCGCGACCACGCGGACCAGGACCTCGTGCGGCCGCGGATCGTCCACGACGATGTCCCGCAGCGTGTACTTCTCCTCGCCCGGTATGGCGAGGGCGGCGGTTGTGGTGGTGGTCATGGGTGGCACTCCTCGGTCCCGGACACGGCATCGCGCCGGGGCTGTGCATGCTCCGCGCCCGCCGGGCCGGCGAGCGCCTGCGGACCGCGAATCCCGCTTGCCCGCATGGTAGGAGCGCCGGGGCGGCACCGAGGCGACTTTCCCCGCCTTTGTCCGGAATACCCACGGACGTGGGGCACGCCCGGTCAGGCGCGCGAACGGCTCGGCTTGCTCCCGTACCCCCAGGACATGCCCCACCCGTACAGGCGGTCGATCTCCGCCTGGAAGCCGTAGACGTACTTCACCTCGCGCCGCACCACCAGGCGGCCCTTGTGGTGCTCGATCAGCGCGACCGCGCAGGACCTGGCGTGCGGGGGCGCGTCCTGGAGGCCGATCTCTATGTTCTTGCCGTCGGCGGCCGAGACGGTCACCACGGCGTCGGCGCGGTCGAACGCGGGGACACCGTCGTAGATGTAGACGAAGACCAGCAGGCGCTTGAAGTCGTCCTTGTGGTCCAGGTTGACGTAGAGGTGCTCGCCGGACGCGGTGCCGAAGCGGTCGTCGCCGCTGAGCTTGATGTACGGCGGGTCGTTGAAGTCGCCGAGCAGCCCGCCGACCGACTGGACGACGCCGCGGCTGCCGTCCGCCAGCTCGTACAGGCAGGCCAGGTCGAAGTCGAGGCTGGCGACGCCCTGCGAATGCCCCTGGATCTCCGCCGGTTTGAAGATCTTCCACGGCTGCCGCCACACGCGCCGGGCGGCGGGGTCGAAGTCGGAGTTGCTGCGCATGCGCCAGGACAGCTCGATACGTAACGTGCCGCTGTCGGCGCCCGCGGCGGTCAGCGGCGCCGTGGGCGAGCGCCGCGTCAGCTCCACCGCGTAGCTGGACATGCCGCCCACGGTGTCGAACTTCTGCCGGGCCGAGCCGCCACCCCGCACGTACGACCACAGGGACGCCATCGCCGCCCACCCCTCTTCCGTCGTGCCGCCGCCGTGTGAAGACTTCCCATGCCGCCCGCCTGTTCAATCCCCCGGTACGGAGGACGGACACGGCGGGCGGCGGCGCACGGTCAGCCCGCCCCTGCCGTCACCTTGGCGTGCTCCGGATCGAGCCGGTTGGCGCGGACCGACGACCAGAAGGAGGCGCCGATGAACGCGACGCCGACCAGGCCGGTGACGACCTCGGGCAGGTGCCAGCGGATGCTGACCAGCAGCATCACGGCCAGGGCGCCGATCGCGTAGTGCGCGCCGTGCTCCAGGTAGCGGTAGTTGTCGAGCGTGCCCTGCCGGACGAGGTAGATCGTCAGCGACCTGACGTACAGGGCGCCGATACCGAGGCCGAGCGCCATCTCGAAGATCTCGTTGGTGATGGCGAACGCGCCGATCACGCCGTCGAAGGAGAACGACGCGTCCAGCACCTCCAGGTACAGGAAGAGGAAGAACGCCGCCCGGCCCGCCAGGCCGACCGCCGTGGGGCCGCCCGCGGCCCGCTGCTGGGCCTCCCGCCCCTCGTCCACGCGCTCCTCGTCGTCCTCCAGGCGGTCCTCGAAGTAGCCGGACAGGCCGCCGACCACCAGGTACGTGAGGAGGCCCGCGATACCGGCGAGCAGCACCGTCTGCGACTTGTCCGCGTGCCCGCCGCCGTGCTGGTACGCCTCCGTCGCGATCGTGTTCGCGGTGATGAGCAGGGCGAGCAGCGCGATGCCGACCGAGACGGCGTCGATGCGGCCGAGCTTGGACAGCGGGCGTTCCAGCCAGCCGATCCAGTGGTGTTCGCGGGAGTCGAAGATGAACTCCAGGAAGATCATCAGCAGGAACATGCCGCCGAACGCCGCGATCGCCGGGTGGGCGTCCGTGACCATCTCCGAGTACTGGTCGGGGTCGTCCAGCGCGAGTTGCACGGCCTCGATCGGCCCGACGCGCGCCGTCAGCGACACGATGGCGACCGGGAAGACCAGCCGCATGCCGAAGACGGCGATCAGGATGCCGACGGTGAGGAAGATCTTCTGCCAGAACTCGTTCATCCGCTTCAGCACACCGGCGTTGACGACGGCGTTGTCGAAGGAGAGCGAGACTTCCAGGACGACCAGGATCGCCACGACGGCGAAGCCCGCCCAGCCCCAGAAGAGGAAGGCGGCGGCGAGTCCGATGACGGTGAACCCGAAGGACCAGCCGAAGGTTTTCAGTACCACGTGTTGTCCAGTCTTCCGCGGGACGGGCAGGATGCGGGCGGTTGCCGTGGGGCGCCCGGGGGCCGATCCGTCGTCCCGGGTCCGGCGGCCGGATCAGGTGCGGTCGGCGCGTGTGCGGCGCGTACGGGTCAGAGCGCCTGGAGCGCGGCGACGTAATCGTCGAGGTCGCGCGCGTCCGGCAGCCCGTTGACAACCGTCCACCGCACCACGCCTTCCTTGTCGATGATGAAGGTGCCGCGCACCGCGCAGCCCTTCTCCTCGTCGAAAACGCCGTAGGCGCGGGAAACGTCGCCGTGCGGCCAGAAGTCGGACAGCAGCGGGTACTCCAGGCCCTCCTGCTCGGCGAAGACGCGCAGCGAGAAGAACGAGTCGGCGGAGACCGCGAGGAGCTGCACGTCGTCGTTGACGAAGGCCGGCAGCTGGTCGCGCAGCGCGCACAGCTCGCCCGTGCAGGTCCCGGAGAAGGCGAACGGGTAGAAGAGCAGGACGACGTTCTTCTCGCCCCGGTAGTCACCGAGCGAGACGGTCTGACCGTGCTGGTTCTTGAGCGTGAAGTCAGGGGCCTTGGTGCCCGGCTCGATGGCCATGAGCGCGTCATCCGTTTCTCAGCGGGAGGTAAAGTCACCGCCCAGCGTACGACGCGGCCCCTGGTGGGCCGACTGGTGCCCCCAGGGACCGGCGTACGCGCGCGGTGCGCCTGTTTCCCGCGGGGTTCCCGGGCGGGCCCGCCGCGGTTACTTCTTCCCGGCCGCCTTCGGCGTGACGAGCCGGCTGCCCGACCAGTCCCGGCCCGCGTTGACCGTGCTGGTCTGGGCGAGGCCCGCGGTCTGGGCGGCCTCGCCGATCTCGCTGGGCTCGACGTAGCCGTCACGGCCCGTCTTCGGTGTCAGCAGCCAGACGGGGGCCCCGGGGTCGATCATGGTGGTGGCATCCACCAGCGCGTCGGTCAGATCGCCGTCGTCCTCGCGGAACCACAGCACCACCGCGTCGGCCACGTCGTCATAGCTCTCATCGACGAGATCCTGGCCCGTGACGGCCTCGATCCCCTCGCGGAGTTCCTGCTCGGCGTCGTCGTCGTAGCCGAGCTCCTGGACCACCTGTCCGGCCTGGAAACCCAGCCTCGCGGCGGGGTTGGTCCGCTCCTCCGCGTGGTCCGCGGTCGCGCTCACGGATTGCTCCTGTCCTGTGTCGGGCAGCTCGTCGTCGGTGGGGACCGCCGCGCTGCGGGTAGTGCTTGGTGGAGAACTGCTGGTGAAACTTACGGGGAAGTACCCTGGAAAAAGGGTACGGGCATGCCGCGCGTGCGCGCGCGGCTTGGGGCGTAGTCCACACGCGCGGGGCGGATCGCGCAAGTACCCGGCGGCCGAGCCCGCCCAAACGTTGACGCATCGGCCGTGTTCCGCGCGGCGTCCGGGCGTGGCACGGCGACGCGGCGCGTTCGCTCACGCGGCGGACGCGGTGAACAGGCGTTCGCGGTGGTCGGAGGGCGGGGGCGTAGGGTGAGCCGGTCGGCCCGAGCCACCGGGGAGCCGCGGCCCCGGCGCGGAGCGGGCACCGGCGGCCCGGGGACCCGGGCCGTGCCGGTCGCGGGCCGGACGGGAGTGGCCCGCACGCCGTGGCCACCTGATTACCGTCCGGTAGAGATGACGTTTCGCCGTCGTGGGTCCACGATGGAGGCGGCGCGACACATGCAGAGCAGACAACTCACAGTGAAGGAACAGCGTGGCTTCCGGATCAGATCGCAACCCGATCGTCATGGGCGGCCTTCCCAGCCAGGTCCCGGATCTCGATCCTGAGGAGACTCAGGAATGGCTCGACTCGCTCGACGCGGCCGTCGACGAGCGAGGCCGGGAACGGGCCCGCTATCTCATGCTCCGCCTGATCGAGCGCGCCCGTGAGAAGCAGGTGGCCGTGCCCCAGGCACGCGTCACGGACCATCTCAACTCCATCGCGACCAAGGACGAACCCGAGTACCCCGGCGACGAGGAACTCGAACGCAGGATCATCAACGCGACCCGCTGGAACGCGGCCGTGATGGTCACGCGCGCCCAGCGGCCCGGCATCGGGGTCGGCGGTCACATCGCCACCTTCGGCTCGTCCGCCGTGCTCTACGACGTCGCCTGGAACCACTTCTTCCGCGGCAAGGACGCCGGCGACGGCGGTGACCAGGTGTACTTCCAGGGTCACGCGTCGCCCGGCATGTACGCCCGCGCCTACCTGCACGGACTGCTGTCCGAGGAGAACCTCGACGCGTTCCGCCAGGAGAAGTCCAAGGCCCCCCGCGGCCTGTCCAGCTATCCGCACCCGCGGATGATGCCGGACTTCTGGGAGTTCCCGACCGTCTCCATGGGCCTCGGCCCGATCAGCGCCATCTACCAGGCGCGCATGAACCGTTACATGCAGGCACGGGACATCGCCGACACGTCGAGGTCGCACGTGTGGGCGTTCCTCGGCGACGGCGAGATGGACGAGCCCGAGTCGCTCGGCCAGCTGTCGCTCGCGGCCCGCGAGGGCCTGGACAACCTGACCTTCGTCGTCAACTGCAACCTCCAGCGCCTCGACGGCCCGGTGCGGGGCAACGGCAAGATCATGCAGGAGCTGGAGGGCCAGTTCCGCGGCGCGGGCTGGAACGTCGTCAAGCTCGCCTGGGACAGCTCCTGGGACGCCCTGCTCGCGCAGGACACCGACGGCGTGCTGGTCGCGCGGCTGAACAGCACGCCGGACGGCCAGTTCCAGACGTACGCGACCGAGTCCGGCGCGTACATGCGGGAGCACTTCTTCGGCTCCGACCCGCGGCTGGCGAAGATGGTCGAGAACCTGTCGGACGAGGACCTCGTCCGCCTGGCGTCCGGCCGCGGCGGCCACGACGCCCGCAAGGTGTACGCGGCCTACAGCGCCGCGCTCGCCCACAAGGGGCAGCCGACCGTCGTGCTCGCGCAGACGGTCAAGGGCTGGAAGCTCGGCCCGGCCTTCGAGGGCCGCAACGCCACGCACCAGATGAAGAAGCTGACCGTCGCGGACGCCAAGGGCCTGCGCGACCGTCTGGAACTGCCGATCCCGGACAGCGCCCTGGAGGGCGGCGTACCGCCGTACTACCACCCGGGCCCGGACTCGCCGGAGATCCGCTACATGAAGGAGCGGCGCCAGGCGCTCGACGGCTTCGTGCCGCAGCGTGTGGTGCGCGCCAAGGCGCTGGAGCTGCCCGGCGACAAGGCGTACGCGGGCGTGAAGAAGGGCTCGGGCAAGCAGGCGGTCGCCACGACGATGGCGTTCGCCCGGCTGCTGAAGGAGCTGATGCGCGACAAGGAGATCGGCAAGCGCTTCGTGCCGATCGCGCCGGACGAGTACCGCACGTTCGGCATGGACGCGATGTTCCCGTCCGCGAAGATCTACAACCCGCTCGGGCAGAAGTACGAGTCGGTGGACCGTGAGCTGCTGCTCGCCTACAAGGAGTCGCCGACCGGGCAGATGCTGCACGACGGCATCACCGAGGCGGGCTGTACGGCGTCGCTGATCGCCGCCGGCTCCGCGTACGCGACGCACGGCGAGCCGCTGATCCCGATCTACATCTTCTACTCGATGTTCGGTTTCCAGCGGACCGGTGACCAGTTCTGGCAGATGGGCGACCAGCTGGCGCGCGGTTTCGTCCTGGGCGCGACCGCCGGGCGCACGACCCTGACCGGTGAGGGCACCCAGCACGCGGACGGGCACTCGCACCTGCTCGCCTCGACCAACCCGGCGTGCGTGGCCTACGACCCGGCCTACGGGTACGAGATCGCGTACATCGTCAAGGACGGCCTCCGCCGTATGTACGGCGAGGACGCCGAGGACGTCTTCTACTACCTCACGGTGTACAACGAGCCGATCGTCCAGCCCGCCGAGCCCGAGAACGTGGACGCCGAGGGCATCGTGCGCGGCGTGTACAAGCTCTCCGAGGGCACCTCGGGCTCCGTACCGGCGCAGATCATGGCGTCCGGCGTCGGCGTCCCGTGGGCCCTCGAAGCGCAGCGGCTGCTGGCCGACGAGTGGAACGTGAAGGCGGACGTGTGGTCCGTCACGTCGTGGAACGAACTGCGCCGCGACGCGGTGGCGGCCGAGGAGCACAACCTCCTCCACCCGGAGGAGGAGCAGCGCGTGCCGTACGTCACGACGAAACTCCGGGGTTCCGAGGGACCGTTCGTGGCCGTGTCCGACTGGATGCGGGCCGTGCCCGACCAGATCGCGCGCTGGGTGCCCGGCACCTACCAGTCGCTCGGCGGCGACGGGTTCGGCTTCGCCGACACCCGCGGCGCGGCGCGGCGGTTCTTCCACATCGACGCACAGTCGATCGTGCTCGGCGTGCTGACCGAGCTGGCCAAGGAGGGCCGGATCGACCGCTCCGTGCTCAAGCAGGCCATCGACCGGTACCAGCTGCTCGACGTGGCCGCGGCGGACCCGGGCTCGGCGGGCGGCGACGCGTGACGCACACCACACGCTGAGCCCGCGCCCCGGCGCGGTGTGACGAGACGGCCGCCGTATCCCCCGCGGGTACGGCGGCCGTTCGGCGTGCCGGGGGCCGAACGGCCGGTCAGGGGCGTGCGGGCAGCCGGTCCCGGCGCCCGGGGGCAGCGGCGCGGCGGGCCGTTCGAGCCCCGTATGATGACGCGGCAGTGCTGAACATTCACCTCTTTCCCCCGCGATTCGTCCCGCAACGCCCCTCGCCCGCCGCGACGCTGCGCCGCGTACTGCTGCCGCTCGCCGTGGTGTTCGCCGTGCTGGCCACGGCGGGCTGGATCGCCGGCGCCGACACCCCGCGGCCCGACGCGTACGACGCCGAGCTGGCCGCCTGGGAGCGCGGCACGGTGGCGGGCGAGCCGCTGCCCGCCGCGGACGCGCCTCCCGAGCGCACCGCGCGGTTCTTCGCCGGCCTGCTCCCCGCCCAGCGGCGGCGCCTCGCCGAGCGCTACCCCCTCGTCGTCGGCAACATGGCGGGCGCCCCCGTACGGCTGCGCTTCCGCGCCAACCGTGCGGCGCTGGTGGACGCGCGCGACGCCGAGCGCGCCAGGATGTCCGACCCGCGCCTGTCGGAGGCCGGGCAGCGCGAGGCGGGGCGGCGGATGCACCGCTTCGAGTCGCTGCTGCGGCCGGGCCGGCAGCTCCTCGCCTTCGACCCGACCGGGCGCGGCCGGGTCGCCGAGGTGTTCGGCGACCTGGAGACGGCGGACCGGGTGTCCGTCGTCGTCCCCGGCGTGGACACGGAACTGCTCACGTACGAGCGCACGCAGGGCCGCTGGACGGCGCCCGCGGGGATGGCGCAGGCGCTGTACGCGGCGGAGCTGGAACGGCTGCCCGCGGGCGGCTCGACGGCCGTCGTGGCGTGGGCGGACTACGACGCGCCCGCCGGGATGGCCATGTCGGCGGCCACCGCGGGCCGTGCCGAGGCGGGCGCGGAGCGGCTGGTGGACGCGGTGGCGGCGCTGCCGGGGGACGGCGGGGTCGCGCTGTTCTGCCACTCGTACGGGTCGGTGGTGTGCGGCGTCGCGGCGGAGGAACTGCCGTCGCGGGTCAGTGACATCACGGTCGCCGGGAGCCCCGGCATGCGGGCGTCGCACGTCTCCGAGCTGGGCACGGACGCGCGGGTGTGGGCGATGCGGGCGCGCGGCGACTGGATCGAGGACGTGCCGCACATGGAGCTGGGGCCGCTCGGGTTCGGGACCGACCCGCTCGATCCGTCGTTCGGCGCGCGGCTGTTGGACGCGGGCGCGGCCGAGGGGCACAGCGCGTACTTCGAGCCGGGCGGGGTGGGCCTGGCCTCGATGGCGGCGATCGGCACGGGGGACGCGGGGCGCGTGGACGACACGGTGTGCGCCCCGGACGTGCGTGGATGCGCCGCGTCCGCCCCCTGCGCGGCGGTCGGCGGATTGTGACAGGAACACAGCAGTCGGGGCGACCCCTTTTCGTCAGTGCAGGCGCTTACGATGACCCGCATGGGTGATGTGCTGGCCGGAATCCACTCCACGTGGGAGTTCGACACCGATTCCGTGCTCATCCGCTTCGAACGGGGAATACGCACGCCGCGCCTCCTCCAGGTGCTGGGGGAGCGCCGTATCCCGTACGAGGCGCTGAGCACGGTCGACCTGGCACCGGGGAGACGCAAGGGGACCGTGGTGCTGCACGCCGTGCCGCGGCGGGGGGCCGATCCGCTGTTCGACGCCGCCGGGGGGCAGCTGCGCGAGGCGGCGGACCCGTACCGGCTCGTCCTGCCCGCGGAGCGGGAGAACCTCGCCGGGTACTACGCGGCCGAGCTGCGCAGCGCGCTCGGGCCGCCGGCGGGCGAGGAGGCGGCGGCGTACCTGGTGGCGGCGCCGCCCGCGCCGCCCGCGTTCAAGGCGTACGACGGGAAGGTCGCGTTCGACGGCAAGGAGGTGTCCTTCCGCTGGTTCTGGACGGCCGCGTCGTCGGCGAAGTGGAAGGCGGGGGACCAGGCGTTCCGGGTGAGCGAGCTGACGGGCGTCGAGTGGCAGTCCCCCGAGGTGTCGGTGGGGCACCTGCGGCTGCTGCGCGACGGCGCCGGGGACGGGCACGGGCACGGCGAGGGCGACGCGGGCGAGGGGGCCGCGGACCAGGACCCGGCGTCGGTGGTGCTCGGGCGCGGCTACGGGCCCGTGCACGAGTCGCTGCCGCTGGCGGCGGCGGTGCTGGAGGCGATACGGGCGGCCGAGCCCGACGAGGACGACGACGACCCGCGGGGCGGGCACGACCGGCGCGGGCAGCACGGCCAGCACGGCAGGAACGGGCACCGGGCGGACCCGGCGGACATAGCCGACCGCATCCGGCACCTCGGGGACCTGCACACCGCCGGTCTGCTGACCGACCAGGAGTTCACGGCGAAGAAGACGGAGCTGCTCGCCGAGCTGTGAGCCCGGCGCGACGGGCCTCGCGGCCCGCCGCGCGGGGTGGGTCACTCGCGTCCGGCCTGGGTGAAGCCCATGTCGGCGTAGCGGTCGCCCGCGACACGGGGGCCGATCGCGTCGAGCGCCGCCAGCTCGTCGTCACCGAGCGTGACGCGGGTCGCGGCGGTGTTCTCCTCGATCCGGGTGCGGCGGCGCGTACCGGGGATCGGGATGACGGTCATGCCGCGCAGCTGCGCCTGCTGCTGGACCCAGGCGAGCGCGATCTGTCCGAGCGTGGCGTCGTGGGCCCGCGCCACCTCGCGGATCGGGTCGAGCAGGGCGCGGTTGGCGGCGGCGTTCTCCCCGTTGAAGCGGGGCTGGCCGCGCCGGAAGTCGTCACTGCCGAGGTCGGTGGAGGCGTCCGCGAAGGCCCCGGTCAGGAAGCCGCGGCCGAGCGGCGAGTACGGCACGAACGCGACGCCAAGATCCTTGGCGGCCGGGACGGCGGTGCGCTCCACGTCGCGCGAGAACAGCGACCACTCGGACTGGAGCGCGGCGATGGGGTGGATGGCGTGCGCGGTGCGCAGCTCGGCGCCCGTCACCTCGCTCATGCCGAGGTGCCTGACCTTGCCCTCGGCGACCAGTTCGGCCATCGCGCCGATGCTGTCCTCCAGCGGCACCTCGGGGGTGTAGCGGTGCATGTAGTAGAGGTCGATGACATCGACGCCGAGGCGCCGCAGGCTAGCCTCCACGGCGGAACGGATGTAGGCCGGGTCGTTGCGGATGGGCCGCTCGGCGGGCCGCTCCGGGTCGTAGCTGAGGGCGAACTTCGTCGCGATCGTCACCTCGTCCCGGTGGGCCGCGAGGAACGGCGCGAGGAACTTCTCGTTCTCCCCCATGCCGTACAGGTCGGCGGTGTCGAAGAGGGTGACGCCCAGCTCCAGGGCGCGTTCCAGGGTGGCGCGGGCCTCGGTGGCGTCGGTGGGGCCGTAGGCGAAGCTCATGCCCATGCAGCCGAGGCCCTGGACGCCGACGTGGGGGCCGCCCGTACCGAGGGGGGCGGTGGCGATCGGGGTGGCGGTGGTCATGTGAGGGGTCACGTCCCTTCGGACACCCGGGCGGTGTCGTCGTCTGCTTCGGTGTACAGGTCGATCTTGAAATTGAGGACGGCGAGCGTGCTGGTGAGTTCGGCGATGCGACGCAGCACGTCGTCCCTGGTGGTGCTCAGCAGCGCGCGGCGTTCGGCGGTGGTGTGGTCGCCCTGCCGGACGAGGTCGGCGTAGCGGACCATGTCGGCGACGGCCATGCCGGTGAGCCGCAGCTTGTTCACGAAGGAGAGCCAGCCGAGGTCCGCGTTGGTGTAGCGGCGCTGGCCGGTGTGCGAGCGGTCGACGTCCGGCATGAGCCCGATGCGTTCGTACCAGCGCAGGGTGTGGACGCTCAGGCCGGTGTGGGCGGCGACTTCGCTGATGGTGTAGTGGTCCTGGCCGTCCGGCCGGGGAGGCGGCAGGTCGGCGGACGCGCACAGGTCGACTCGTTCGAGCTCTGGTTCCCGCAGTGGCGCCGAGGTCATGTGAGAACGCTAAAGAGCTGGAGTGCACTCCAGGCAAGCCCCCCTGTCGTGGCGCGTTAGGCTCGCACGTATGCAGAGCCTGGAGTTGATCGACGGCTGGCCGGTGACGACGGCCGCGGCGGGAGTGGTCACGGCGGACGGGCGGCGCGCCGCGAGGGGACCCGGCGACCGGCCGTTCGCGCTGGCGTCGGTGACCAAGCCGCTGGCGGCGTACGCCGTGCTGATCGCCGTCGAGGAGGGCGCGGTCGAGCTGGACGAGCCGGCCGGGCCCGAGGGCTCGACGGTACGGCACCTGCTGGCGCACGCGTCCGGACTGGCCTTCGAGGAGGACCGCGTCGTCGCGCCGCCCGGCACCCGCCGCCTGTACTCGAACGCGGGCTTCGAGGTCCTGGGCGCGCACCTGGCGGCGGCGACCGGCATACCGTTCCCCGAGTACCTGCGGCAGGCCGTGCTGGAGCCGCTGGGCATGAGCGGCAGCGGGCTCGCCGGCTCCCCCGCCAAGGACGGCACGTCCACGCCGGACGACCTGCTGCGCTTCGCCGCCGAACTGCTCGCGCCGCGCCTGCTGGCCCGCGAGACGCTCGACGAGGCGACGTCCGTGGTCTTCCCCGGGCTGGACGGCGTGCTGCCCGGCTTCGGGCACCAGCGGCCGAACGACTGGGGTCTTGGCTTCTCGCTGCGTGACCACAAGTCGCCGCACTGGACGGGCGCGACGTCGTCGCCGCGCACGTTCGGGCACTTCGGGCAGTCGGGGACGTTCCTGTGGGTGGACCCGGACGCGGGGGCGGCGTGCGTGGCGCTGACCGACCGCCTCTTCGGCCCGTGGGCGGCCGAGGCATGGCCACGCTTCACGGACGCGGTGCTCTCGGAACTGCGCGGCTGAGCCGGCCCGGCCCCGGGCGTCAGTGGCCCGGGGCCGGGCCTTCTCGGTGCCGGGATCAGCAGGGGCAGGGGGGACAGGCGGTCACCAGCACGTCGTCCACGACCGGCCCGTAGGCGCTGTTGGCCGTGGTGCTGGCGAAGCCGAGGGTCGTGGTCGCGGCGGTGGCGACGAACGTCACCTGCCGCCTGACGTAGCCCATGTCGGCGAACGACTTGCCGGTGATGTCGAAGGAGAAGTCCTGGATGTTCTGCCCGTCCAGGAGGACGCGGCCGGTCTTGACCACCGGGCCGCCGGCGGGGTTGGCGGCCAGCGAGTACGTCACGGTGTACGTCTGCCCGGGGGTGGTGGTGAAGGTCTGCGCCACGGCGCCGGGGACGGTGGCGTTGAGGTCGAGCGACTGGCTGCCCTCGGCGGCCTGCCAGAGCCCGTCGTCCACGAGATCCACGGCCCCGCTGGTCACCGTCCAGGGCCCGATGGACTGACCCGCCTGATACGTGTCGAACGCGTTCGCACGGGCGACCGGATATTCGAAACTGCCGTCGTCGAAGCGGCTGACGAGCACACCGGTCCCCGCCACGGCCGTACCGGCCCCGGCGGCGCACATCCCGACAAGAGCCGCTGCGGTGCTCAGGATTCGCTTGACTGCCACGTCTACCTCCTCGGAGAACGAACCCCAGCCGGTGACCCACAGGCCAGGGCTCCTCAACTCTCCCGGCAAGCCACTGGGTTGACCATGACACCCAGCCAGAGCACGGGATCACTCACCGGTGGTGCGGACCCGTACACCGGCGCGCACACCCCCTCACGCGCCCCAGAACACGATCCAAGCCCCCGCACCACACCCGGCGGGCGCCGAAAGAGGGCGGACCGGTGGCTCGTTCCTCACTGATCCGGCGCGGAAAACCACGCGCTCACCGATGAGTTCCGCGGCTCGGGCGGTCATACGGTGGAGCCCACTGCCCAGGAGGACTTCTGATGCGCAAAGTGACCTATTCGATGAACGTCTCACTCGACGGCTACATCGTCGGACCGGACGGCGGCATCGACTGGACGGTGCCCGACGACCATGTCTTCCGTTCCTGGATCGAGGAGACCCGGGAGGTCGGCGCCTACCTGCTGGGGCGGCGGCTGTACGAGGCGATGCTGTACTGGGAGACTGTTGACCCCGACTCGCTCGACGACGCCGAGCGCGAGTGGACCGAGCTGTGGAACCCGCTCCCGAAGGTGGTGTTCTCCACCACGCTGCCGGAGGTCCAGGGCCACGCCCGCCTGGCGTCCGGCGGCCTGGCCGAGGAGATCGAGCGGCTGCGGGCCGAGCCGGGCGAGGGCAACATCGCGATCGGCGGCGCGACCCTGGCCGCCCAGGCGGCCGCCCTGGACCTGATCGACGAGTACCGCGCCAGGGTCTACCCCGTGCTGGTCGGCGGCGGCATCCCGTTCCTGCCCAAGGAGGAACGCCACGTGAACCTCGGACTCGTCGAGACCCGCACCTTCGACTCGGGGGTCATCCAGCTCCGCTACCGCGTGGCGCGTTAGCTTCCGTCGCCTCCCGCCCAACGGCCCCAGAGGCGCGGATCAGCGGACGCGGCCGGCTCCCGCTGGGTCTGGTTCATGAGGTCGTCAGGCCGTTCAGCTCGGCGCGGAAATCCTCCGTGGTCGGCGGGGCTGCGCGGCCACGACGGCGTTCCCGTTCGCCCTGGAGCAGGCCGAGGGCGTCTTCCAGCACTTCGAGGACAGCCGGGGAGACGATGACCGCAATCGTCTCCCCGGTGGCGTCGGTCAGCGACAGCGAACGCGCCTCGCAGGCGAAGGCTTCCCTGCGCGATTCCGCCCCGACCAGCATGCGTGCGAGCGGCAGGAGGTGGGAAAGGCCCAGCTCGGCGAAGCGGCACCGCGCGGCGTAGCGCCCGCCGTGGAACACGGCCGTGTCGGCGCCCGCGGCCTGCCACTCCGCCAGCCGGTCGGGGACGGTCCGGAAGGTGTACTCCGGGTGCCGGGTGAGGTGTTCGGACGGGTCGGCGCGCAAGGCACCGAGAGTGGCCGCGACCTGCGCGCCGACGACGGTCTCGTTGGGTGCCAAGGGTGTCAGGACGGACTCGTGCCCAGGATCAGCCGCCGGTGGGATTCCTGCATCCCCGCCGGCAGCGAGTCGAGGCTGAACCACTGTGCCTCCAGGATCTCGAACTTGTCGATCGTGAGGGTTCCTCCGGTGTGCAGCGCCTCGTAGGCGACTTCCACCCGGAGTTTGTAGCCGCTCGTGACGCTCACCAGGGCGCCGGGCTTCACATCGAGGCCGGTCTCCTCCTTCACCTCACGCACGACGGTGAAGGGGAACTCCTCGTTCTTGACGGCGTAGCCGGTGGGAAGGCCCCATGGCTTCTCCGGCGGCCACATCCGGTGTTTGAGCAGCAGCACCTGCCCGGCGTCGTTCCGCACGACCCCGGTGACGCCGACCATGAACTTGGCGTGCGCGAACCACAGGACCCGCCATTGCAAGGGTCCCCGGATGAGCCGCCAGAGCCGGGCAGCGAGTCGCTTCATGACACACCTTCACTCTCTCTGAGCACACAGTCGCGCGCCGACAGTGAGCGCGCATTCTCTCAGTCGTGACCGGTCGGCTCTGCGCCACGACGGACGTGAAGCCGACCGATGGGCCACGGTGGTGTGGCCGGCGCGTCCGATGACCACGGTAGGAGGCACGCGGGGCGGGCGCCCACCGGATTGCTTCTGATTGCACACGCGCCGCGTCGTGGGCTTCCCACAAGCGCTCGCGGCGCCGCATCGTCCGCGTGGTCCTTGATCTCGCTGGGCCGGCTGCCGGGCCATCGCCAGTTCTGTGGGAGACAAGTACCGCGCGAGCGGGCGGTCTTGGCACGCTCCCGCTCATGAATGAAGTTTGAGCAATCAGCTGCAATCAGCTCGGCAGAGATCGGCAGAGAGAGGGCTTGCACATGAGGCTGCGGTTCCTCGGGATCATTCCGAACACACCGGTGGACGACTCGCCGACGATCTGGCTGGACGAGGACACGGGAGACTTGCTGATCCAGTCCTACAGGGCCACTGACGCGGAAGTGGAAGCGTGCCAGGAGATCGGCTCCATCCCCGGTCACAGCACGGCCGTGCCGGAACACGAGACGATCATCCGGCTCCCCGCGACAATGCTGAAGTACATCCCGCAGCCGGAGGGCAGAGACGGTGACGCACCCCGTGCGTGAAGCAATTTCCCGTGCACGGCACTCCGCCGTGCACCTGGAGATGCGCGACAGCTACACCCCGGACGATCCGGAGTTCGCCCGCTGGCGCGCGGGCCACAGGTACGGCGGCGATCCGGCCAGGCTGCCGGAGTGGTGGGCCCCCTGGCGTGACCTGGTGCGGGAGACGACGACGCGCGGCGTCGTCATGCGGCGGGCCCGGATCGTCTCCGAGCCGGTCACGGAGTACATCAGGTACGAGCACGACATGACGTTCGCCAACGTCGCGGCGGGCGAGCTGGTGCGTTGGCTCCCCCGGCGCCGGGCCGCCGACATCCCACTGCCGGGTACCGACCTGTGGATGTTCGACGGCCAATCGGTGCTCTTCACCTACTTCTCCGGCATCGGCGAAGTCGTGGACCGCGAATGGCGGACGGAACCGGAAGTGGTCCGACTGGTCACGTCCGCCTTCGGGACGGTGTGGGAACGGGCCACGCCGCACGAGGAGTACGAGCCGGTCCCCTGATCGATGCCACCGTCAGCGTCATCCAGCGTCCGGCAGGCCCGGCAGGTCCTTGCCGACCGCCTCCGCGAGCTGGCCAAGGACGCCGGGCTGAAGGGCAAGGACCTGGCCGCGCTGTGCGGCTGGCATCCGTCGAAGGTGTCCCGTATCTCGACAGCCAAGGCGCGGCCCAGCGAAAGCGACATCCGCGCGTGGTGCGCGGCCTGCGGCGCCGAGGAACAGGCGGCGGACCTGATCGCGTCCCTGCGTGCCGTCGAGGGCATGTGGTTGTCCTGGCGTCGGATGGAACGCGCCGGGTTGCGAGGGGCGCAGCAGTCCGTACGGCCACTGTTCGAGCGCACCCGCTGGTTCCGGGCCTACTCCTCCTGGCTCGTGCCCGGCCTGATCCAGACACACGGATACACCGAAGCCGTCCTGCGCGCCGTCCAGCAACGCCGAGTACCCGTCGATGACGTGGCCGACGCGGTGGCCGTTCGGATGGAACGGCAGCGGGTGCTCGCCGACGGACGACGCACGTTCGCGTTGCTGGTGGAAGAGGCCGTGCTGAGGAACGGCTATGCCGACGCGGACATCCAGGTGGAACAGCTGGAGCGGCTGCGCTCCCTCGCCGGGGGCGCGTTGCCCAACGTGACCCTGGGCGTGGTCCCCACACGGCTTGGGCGGGCGCGCATGCCCGTCGAGGGGTTCTGGATCTACGACACCGCGCAGGTGAACGTCGAGCTTGTGTCCGGCTATCTCACCATCACGCAGCCCAGTGAAATAGCGGCCTACGCCACCACGTTCGCCACGCTGGCGGACATGGCCGTCTACGGCGACAAGGCCCGTGCGCTGCTGTCCAGGGCCCGCGACTCCCTCGTGTGACCGGCACGCGTTCGCCTGTGAAGGGCGCGGTGGGACAACACACCTGACATGCTTTGTGCAGTCCGGTCAGATGGTGTGGTCCGCGTGGGGCGCGACCTCGTTCCACACGTTCTCGAAGGCTGTCGCACAGAGTTCGGCGATGGCGGGCTCGTCGGTCACTTCCGTGCCGAGGTAGGTGCCTTCGCCCGAGAAGTACCCGAAGCGGACCAGGCGTCCGTCGAACAGCCAGAAGTCGTTGCCAGGCAACGCGAGGGCGGCCGCCTTTTTGCGAGGCAGCCACCGGATCTGCTCACCGGCCGCGATGTCGGTGAACGTCCCGTCGTGGAGGTACCGGGTGTACTCGCTGACCGGCTCCGAGACGATGCGCCCCCGGCGGATCTCCACTCCCCTGCCCACAGTCTCGGCCACGAGGTCCAGCCACGGCCGCCACCACGTCGCGCGGTCGGCGGGGTCCGGCCGGTACCCGGACTTCCACGCCTCGACCCTCGGGGCCTCGTCCGGGTCGTCGTAATGGTCACGCATTTCGAGATGCAGAGCCGACCGCCTGCATCCCGCCAGCAGCTCACCGAAGGGTGGAGCGGTCCGCCACATCACATGCCTCCCGAATGGCGGCACCATCCTCATGGGCAGCCGTACGGCCTCTTCGCTGTCCGGGATCGGACCGGTTGTCAGACAGTCGGCACGAGCCTCCCCCTTCGCCTTCCAGCCCTGGAACACCAGTTCCTGTCGCTCCTCGTCCACCCACACCGTGGGGCAGTTCGCACCGTCAGTGTTCGGGTCCTTTGCGATGAACCGTAATGCCATGGCTTCCTCCAGCCCGCGGCGAGTTCTACAAGATTCCACGGCCTTCGCCTCCCGTGGTCCACCACGTCAAGAGAGCCCTTCCGCCACGCTGTCCGGCGAGCGGGTCCGGTGTCCGTACTGCGTGTGAGGCGGGGGCCCGGCGCCACTCGACCCGAAGACGGATCATTGGAGGCGGCCGACAAGGTCGATGGCGATCACGACAGGTTTCTCCTGCTTGATCGTGTACCAGACCCGGTAGCGTCCGACGTGGATGCGGTGTTTGCCACCACCGCAGTCCAGCGCGCCGGAAGGCCGGGGGTTGCGGGAGAGCGCGTTGACGCTGTCGAGGACCTGATCGACACCGGCTGCGTCGTCCTTGCCGAACCGCGCCAGTGCCCGCTTCGCAGCGGGCTCCCAGTGGATCTGGCTCATGAGGTCATCCGGCCCTTCAGCTCGTCACGGAGTTCCTCGGTGGTCACCGGCGCAGCGGTGCCGCGCAGACGGTCCAGTTCCCCTTGGAGCAGGCCGACGGCGTCTTCCAGAACTTCCAGGACGGCCGGGGAGACGAGGACGGCGACCGTCTCGCCCGTGGCGTCGGTCAGAGACAGGGAATGCGCCTCGTAGGCGAAGGCCAACGCCTTCTCCCCGTCCAGGGCCGGCGGGTCACCCCGCTTCTCCCGCTCGGCAAGAACTTCCCGGTCCTGGGCGACGTAGCGGGTCACAGCCTCCAGTTGGCGGGCCGCATCCGCCACCGAGAGGGTGTCCACCGAGCCACGGCGGACATAACCATCAAACTGCGCTGGGTCCATGACGGTAACCCTTGCATGACGCTGCGCATGCGGACAATTACGACTCCGGACGCGGCGTAGCGCTGTCCGGGACCGCTGGACGGCCCCGGACGGGTGGCTGTCAGGCGGGCCCGGCGTTTCCGGTCCACTCGGTGAAGGCCGCTATCAGGCCGGAAGCGCGTACCGGGCTACTTCAAGGCAGTTGCCGTTGCCGTTGTGTCGTCACACCGATTGTGGTGACTCGGGCGGAGGGGTGGAGGGGGCCGGGGTGAAGGAGGAGCCCGACCTGTGCCGTGGGTGGCGGTGGTGAGGCTCCTCTTCTGCGGAGATGTCGTCCTCAGCGCTTGAGGTGATCCACGAACGTCGTCCAGGCCGCGCCGGGCACCAGGAGGGTCGGGCCGGGGTTCTTGCTGTCCCGCACGGGCACGACGTTGGGGATGCCGTCTACGACCTCGACGCACTCACCGTTGCCCATGCTGCGACGTGATGCGCGCCAGACCGTGTGGGTGGGGGCTGATTCCCTGCTGGGGTTCCGCGTGTCCATGGTCGTCTCCTTGTGTCATCGATGGCGTCCGCTTCGATGAACTGTCCTTGCCATTGCCGCGAGAAGGAGGCCGTCGGCAGAAGTGCGGAAGGCGGGCGATCCGGCGGCGGTGATCTGACAGGCCGTGGGTGACAGGGGCAGGTCTCTTGGTCAGGGGAGCGTGGCGGGGTCTTCTTCCGAGTGGGTGACCGGGCGGCCTTCGTCCCAGAGCGTCTGTACGTGGGAGGCGAAGCGGTCGAACATGCCGTCGTCCTGGTGGCGGCGCAGGTGGAGCATCGGGGAGTCGTGGCCGACGAGGTTGGCCAGGTGGGGAGTGACGAGCATCTGGTCGTCGAACCGGAAGACTGAGAGGCTGATGTGCCCTTCATGGTCGCTGTGGCGGGCGTCGATTCCGGCTGTGCCGGTGAGTCGCTGGAGGTGTTCCAGGGTGATCCGGATGCGGGTCGAGACGGTGAGGGCGGTCTGCTCGACGGCCTCGCGGCGGTGGGTCAGGTCGGCGTCGGGATCGCCCAGCAGGAAGCGTACGGAGACACCGGCGCGGGCCTTCTTCCTCAGCACATCGGCGAGGTTCGGGTGATCCAGCCACAGGAAGTAGTTGGTGTACCCGGCGAACGTCAACTCCTCGGCCGCGTCGGTGATCAGAGCCCGCCACACCGACGAAGGGCAGGCGGAGCGGTAGGGATACACCGAGACGACCTCCCGGTCCGCTCCCACCTTGAGCACTGCCTTCGCCGCGCCGGGCCACAACACTTCCTCATCAACTCCCAGCTCTTCGGCAACATTCACGCGCGTCCCTGGACGCGGCACTCGGCCTTCGTACAACCAGCGATCGACGGTGCGATCCTCGACACCGCATGCCTTGGCCAGCATGTGGGCGGTAGTTCCCGCTTCGGAGATAGCCCGCCTCAGTGCCTCGTTCAAGTCCACTCCTTCGTCATTTCAGACACTTTGGACGGTAGCAAAGAAAGGACGGTTATGGCGACGGGTGGCAGTGGCGCTGCCCGGCGTGGTCGGGCACTCTCGGCCAACCAGCGGGTACGGAGCGTTCGGACCCGTACGTGGATGGCCCAGGAGGTGTGATGACGGTTCGGGTGCAGTTCCCCGAGGCGCGGCAGTGCGTCTACGCGTGGGACTTCTTGGCCGATGCGCGGGGGATTGAGACGTGGCGGCGGACGGTTGCGTTGGTGTTGCGGGCGTGGGGGGCGTCCGATGTGACGGTGGAGGTGGCCCGGTTGGGGCTGAGTGAGCTGCTCGCCAACGTGCTGCGGCACGTGGGGGATTCGCACTGCCGTTTGTCGGTGGTGCCGGACGGTGAGCGGGTGATCGTGCGGGTGGCGGACCGGTCCCCGTGTGTGCCGGTCGTCGCCGAACCGGCCCTGGACGCCGAGGCCGGGCGCGGCCTGTGGATGCTGCGGGCGTTGTGCCTGGACTTCGGGTGCGAGCTCGAAGTGGGCGGCAAGGCGATGTGGTTCGCGCTGGGCCTCGGTGCGGAGGAGGCCAGGTGACGGATGTCCTTCGGTGGACCGGGACCGTGCTGGGAGCCGTCGCGCTCGTCGGTGCGGGAGTGTTGCTCGGGATGACCGTCCTGTTCCTCTGGCTGCTGCGGGTGTTGGGGGAGGACA
>NZ_JBJZOH010000041.1:0-42993 GCF_047200595.1 Streptomyces sp. MS19
GAGCCTCGGCGAGGCGCGCCGCACGGTCCACGCCCTCGGCCCCCGCGCCCTGGAGCACGACGCGCTGCACGAGGCGCTGGGCAAGACCGTCGCGGAGTGGTCGGAACGGACGGGCGTGCGGGCCGAGTTCACGGCCACCGGGACCGTGGAGCCGCTGCACGACGAGATCGAGGCGACGTTCCTGCGCATCGTCCAGGAGGCCCTGGCGAACGCGGCGCGGCACGCCGGCGCGGACCGCGTCGGCGTCACCCTCTCCTACATGGAGGACGAAGTGACCCTGGACGTGCGGGACGACGGCCGCGGCTTCGACCCGCTCACCGTCCCGGCGCGCGGCGCGGCGGGCGGCTTCGGGCTCGCCGGGATGCGGTCGCGCGCCGAACGCCTGGCGGGGACCGTGGACGTCGAGTCGGAGCCGGGGGGCGGCACGGCGGTGTCGGCGCGCGTGCCGCTGGTGCGCCATGGCTGACATGGCTGACATGGCTGAGCGGAAGATCACCCTCCTCCTCGCCGACGACCACCCCGTGGTGCGGGACGGGCTGCGCGGCATGTTCGAGTCGGCGCCGGACTTCACGGTGCTCGGCGAGGCGTCGGACGGCGTGCGGGCCGTGGAACTGGCCGGGCGGCTCGACCCCGACGTGGTGCTGATGGACCTGCGGATGCCGGGCGGCGGCGGGGTCGCGGCGATCGCCGAGCTGACCCGCAGGGGCGCGCGCTGCAAGGTCCTCGTCCTGACGACGTACGACACGGACTCCGACACGCTGCCCGCGATCGAGGCGGGCGCCACCGGCTACCTGCTGAAGGACGCGCCGCGCGACGAGCTGTTCGGGGCGGTGCGGGCGGCCGCCGAGGGCCGTACGGTCCTGTCCCCCGCCGTCGCGTCGCGGCTGGTCTCGCGGGTGCGCGCGCCGGGTCCCGACCGTACGCCGCTGAGCGCCAGGGAGCGCGAGGTCCTCGCGCTGGTCGCCAGGGGCACCGGGAACCGGGAGATCGCCCGCACGCTGTTCATCAGCGAGGCGACGGTGAAGACCCATCTCACGCACCTGTACGGCAAGCTGGGGGTCAACGACCGCGCGGCGGCGGTGGCGGCGGCGTACGAGCGGGGCATCCTCGGCGACGGGCGGCAGCGGCACTGACGCGTACGGACGCCCGGGGCGCGCCCGTTGGTACAGTCGGGGCGGGACGAGGGGGGCGCGGGTGATCCAACTGGCGGAGCTGATAGCGCAGTTGCGGCGCGAGCTGGCCGACGCGGTGGCGGCGGGCGACGGCGAGCCGCTGCGGTTCGAGCTGGGCAGCGTCGAGGTCGAGGCGACCGTGACGGTGGACCGCGAGGCGACGGCGGACGGCAGAGTCCGCTTCTGGGTGGTCGAGACGGGCGGCGGCGCCCGCGCGGCGCACGGCGAGACCCAGCGGATCACCCTCACACTGCAACCCCGCCTGCGCGAGCCGGACGGCGGGTACGGAAGCGCGCTGATCGCCGGTGACTCGCTCGACGGCGAGCGCTGACGGCGGCGGCGGGCACGGCCTGGCGGCCGCCCGCGTCGCCGAGGTCGTCGCCGTACGCGCCGGGGGCGGGTCGGCGCGGGGCTCCGGCTACCTGGTCGCGCCCGGCCGCGTCCTGACCGCCGCCCATGTCGTCCCGCCGGGCGCCACGACGGTCACGGTCCGCTTCGACGCCGATCTGCCCGGCGAGCGCGCGGCCGCCGCCACCGTCGCCTGGCGGCACGCGGGTCTCGACATCGCCGTCCTCGCCCATCCGCCGGACGCCGCCGAGTCCGGGCTCGCACCGGCCGTCCCTGGCCGCGTCGGGGACACGGACGCCGAAGTGCCGTTCTCCGCGCTGGGTTTCCCGCTGCTCGCCCTGCGGCGGGACGGCTCGGGCCGCCGCTACCGCGACGCGCACCAGCTCGCCGCCACGCTCCTGCCGCTGTCCAACCGGCGGGAGGGCACGTTCGACCTGGGTGCGCGGCCGGTCGCCCGCGACCTGTCCGGCGGTTCCGGCGGGTCGGCGTGGGAGGGGATGTCGGGCGCGCCGGTGTTCAGCCGGGGGCTGCTGATCGGCGTGGTCGTGGCGGCGCACCGGTCGCCGGACGAGGAACGGCTGACGGCGACGCGCGTGGACCGCTGGGCGGACCGGCTGCGCGAGGAGCCGGAACGGCTGGCCGCCCTCCAGGAGTTGCTGGGCGCGGACCTCGCGCCCTCGGCGCTGCCCGACGCCGCCGCGCGGACGGCCGCCATGCCCGGCGCCCTGGGCGATCCGCCGCCACCGCCCGCCGTGTTCGGCTTCCGCGACGCGGAACTGGCCACCGTACTGGACACGTTGCGCCCAGGACCTGGGCACGCGCTGGCGGTGACGGGACCAGCCGGTGTCGGCAAGACGTCGCTCACCGCGCAGGCGGCGCACGAGGCGCGGCGGGAGGGCTGGTTCCCCGGCGGCTTCCTCTACGCGGACCTGCGCGGGCACCGCCCCGAAGAACCGGGCGGCAACGGCCCGTTGACGGCCGAGGCCACCCTGCTCGCCCTGCTGCGCACCCTCCTGCCCGGCGGCGGCACCGGCGGCGGCTGGGAGGCGTACAACCTCAGCGGCCTGGCCGCCCTCTACCGCGACGCGCTGCGCGAGCGCGGCGACCGGCGCGGGCCCGTCCTCGTGCTGCTCGACAACGCGCCGCCCGGCTTCCCCGTACGGCTGTTCATGCCGGGCGACGGCCCGCACCGGCTGCTGCTCACCGCGCGGACGGCCCGCGCCTGGCCCGCCGCACTGCCCCTGCTGCGCCTCGGCCCGCTGACCCGCGACGCGTCACGCGCCCTGCTCACCGCGCTCCTGCGCGGCGCGCGCGTACCCCTCGACGGCATCACGGAGGACGACCTCGCGGAGATCGCGGCGGCCTGCGAGGACCTGCCGCTGCCGCTCGCCATGGCCGCCGGGCGGCTGCGCGACGACGCGGGGCACGGCGCCGGGCCGCTGCTCGCCGTGCTCAGGCAGCGCCGGGAGCGGCTGTCCGAGCTGGACATGCACCGGGTGTACGCGGCGACGTACGAGGCGCTGGACGCCGAAGCCGCCCGCCTGTTCCGCCTGTTGGCGCTGCACCCGGGCGGCGCCTTCGGCGGCTGGTCGGCCGCCGCGCTGCTGGGCGTGCCGGACGCGGGCGGCGTGCTGCGGCGGCTGCACCGGGCCGAGCTGCTGCAACGGGCGGACGGCGAGGGCCGGTTCCGGCTGCACGACCTGCTGCGCGCGTACGCCGACGAGCTGCTGGCGGACGGGTCCGAGGAGGAACGGGCGGCGGCGCTCGGCCGGTTGCTGACCCGCGCCGGGGAGCTGGCCGCGTCGGCGGACGCCGCCTGGCTGGCCCGGGAGGAGGACGCGCTGCTCGCGCTCACCGGAACGGCGGCCGAGACCGGCGCGTTCGCCCACGTCGAGACCCTCGGCCCGCCGCTCGCCGCCCACTTCCTGCGCCGCGCGCGGCACCGCGAGGCCATCCTCGTACGCCGCCACCTGATCACCGCCGCGCAGCACCGCCGCGACCGGCTGGCCGAGGCGGGACTGTTCGTGGAACTGGCCGGGCAGTACCTCGGTCTCGGCCACCCCGCGCACTCCCTCACCTGCCTGGACACCGCCATGGCGCTCTTCCGCCGCGCGGGCTCCTTCCCCCTGCACATCGCGGAAACGAACGGCGGCGTCGCCCTGCGGGCCGGGCGGTACGCCGACGCCGCGTTCTCCTACCGGTGGGCCGTGCGGGAGGCGACGCAGCGCCGGGACGACGCCAGGCTGGTGAGCGCGCTCATCGGCCTCGGCGACAGCCGGCGCGCGCTCGGGCGGCCGGGCGACGCGCTGGCGGCCTGGCTCCGCGCCGCCGCCGTCGCCGGACGGATCGGTGACACGGGCGGCTCGGCGGACGCGCTGGCCCGGCAGGCGCTGCACGCGTACGAGGCGGACGATCCCGCACGGGCCGAGCGCGCGGCGCGTGCCGCGCTCGGCCTGGCGCGGCGGGCGGGCGACGTACGCCGCACGGTGGAGGCGCTGACGGTGCTGGCCCTCGTACGGACGTCGTCGGGTGACGCGGAGGAGACCTGGCGCGTCGTGGACGAGGCGCTGTCTCTCGCCAGGACGCACCGCCTGCCGGCCGAACAGCCGGTCCTGCTGGAGTTGGGGGCCGGCTGGCTGGAGGCGTGGGGACGCGACGGCGAGGCCCGCGGACTGCGGGAGGAGCGCGAGAGGCTGCCGGCGGTGCCAGGCGAAGGGCTGCCCGGTCTGCCCGCGCCGCCGGAGCCGTCGCCGCCGGGGCTGGACCGGCGTTCGCTGGTCCGGGTCTTCCTCCTGCCGGGCCTGTGGATCGCGTGGACCCTCGGCGTGACGGCGCTGCTCGCCCTGACCGGGTACGCGGGCAGGGCCGTCGCGTGGGGCTGCTACCTCGTGGCGGTGAGCCTCCTGTGCTGGGACAACCACCGCTCGTGGCGCGCGGCGACCGGCGGGGAGAACCCGTGGCGGCGGCTGCCGGTCGCGGCCTGCGCCGTCGTGTCCCAGCTCGCGCTGCTCGTGGTGGACGGGGGGAATCCCCTGGTGGTGCCGCCTCTGCTGTGCTTCGGCGCGATCCCTTATGTGTGGTACTCCAACGTCGTGACTCCCTGGGGCCTCCGCGCCCGGCTGCGGCGGCTCCTGGGGCGTTGAGGGGCCGGGGCCGTCACAGGGCGCAGGCGACGGTGGCGGCGAGGAAGGCCACCTGGAGCACCGTGCGCAGCGGCAGGGGTGTCGCGGGGCGTCCGCCGAGCGTCAGGTGCTGACGGGCGGCGTGGACGTTCGCCGGGAAGAGCGCCGGCAGCAGCACGGCGAGCGCGACGGCGGCGTACGGCGCGAGGGGCGGGATCAGCAGTCCGGCGGCGCCCGCGAGTTCGAGCACGCCGGTGAGCGTCACCAGCAGTTCGGGGCGCGGCAGGGACGGCGGGACCATGGCCGCCATGTCGCGGCGCCACGACGGGAGGAAGTGCGGCACGCCGCCGGTGACGAACAGCAGCGCCACGCCGCCGCGCAGCGCGGGCTGCCAGGCGTCCAGCGCGTCCACGCCGGCGAGGCCCGCCAGCCGCAGCGCGGCGAAGCCGATCACCATGGCGAGGAACGGGATCATGGTCCCCCCACATCTTTTCATTGACTAGTTCGTGTGCCGCCACTGTGCCGCACGCGGCCGCATCCTGTCAATGACAAGTCCATCGATGACAAGATGGTGCGCACAGCGACCGACCCGGAATCCGGAGGTGGGGACGATCGGTCAGACGGGTTATCACCACGGCAACCTGCGCCGTACCGTCATGGACGCCGCGCTGCGGGCGATCGAGGAGTCGGGGCCGACCGGCTGGAGCCTGCGCGAACTGGCGCGCCGCGCGGGCGTCTCGCACGCCGCGCCCGCGCACCACTTCGGCGACAAGGCGGGCCTGCTCACCGCCGTCGCCGCCGAGGGGTACGCGGCGCTCGCGGACGAGCTGGAGCGGGCGGGCGACGACTTCGCCGAGGCGGGCATCGCCTATGTGCGCTTCGCGGTGACGCGCCGGGCGTACTGGGCGGTGATGTTCCGGCCGGAGCTGTACCGGGCGGACGACGCGGACCTGGTCGCGGCGCGGGCCCGTTCCCGCGCGGTGCTGGTCCGGGGCGCCCGGGACACCGCCGGGTCGCCGGAGCGGGAGCGGCCCGTGATGCTCGCCGCCTGGTCGCTCGCGCACGGCTTCGCTGCGCTGTGGCTGGACGGCGCGTTCCCCGAGGCGGCGGCGGGCGGCGACGGGGACGCCGAGGCGCTGGCGCGCGCCGTCCTCCGCACGGCCGCCGAGGGCATCGGCGCACCCCCGGCGGACTGACCGCACAGGGAACGGGCCCCCCGGCACCACCCACGAGAACCCCCGCCCCCCAGCGCCCCGTCACACGAGGCCACCAGGGGGACCCCCGCGCCGCCGCCCCGCCTCCGGGCCTTGAGTCCGGGCGGAGGTGGGGGCGTTCGTCACACCGGGGCGTGCCAGGTGTCCAACAACTCGGCAACCGCCGGGGTGTCCCGATGGGCCTCGAAGGCGCCGAGGGCGGCCGTGATCATGGCGTCCGTGCGCGGCGATGCCGTCTGAGCGGCCAGCTCGGCGGCGCGGCCGGCTGACGCCGCCGCCCCCTCGATCTCGCCCATGCCCAGCCGGGCGCCTGCCAGCCAGCAGTGCAGGAGGGACATCTCCCGGGCGTGCGTGTCGTCGTAGGGGGCGGTCAGTTCCTCGAACACGGCGGCGGAACGGTCGTGCCGGCCCAGCTCCGACCAGACGCGGCCCGTCATGATCATGGACTCGTCGCGGTTGATCCAGTAGACGGTGTCGGGCTCGTCGTCCGCCGCGTCGTCGCGTCGGTCGTGAGCCTCCTGGGCGGCGCCGAGCGCGCGGGCGGCGCCCTCGGCGTCCCCGACACGCGCGCTGGCCCAGGCGAGCCGGTCCGCCAGGACGACGCGAACCGCCGGGATCGCATCCCGGGCGCGCGCCATCGACGCGCGAGCCATCGCTACGCCCTCGGCGGGCGCCGTCGAAGAGGCGGTCAGGTACGACAGTTCGGACAGCGCGGTGGCGCCCAGGGTACGGTCACCCGCCTGGCCGGCGGCGTTCGCCGCGGCGAGAGCGAGGCGCCGCGCCTGGTCACCGCGGCCCGCGTCGAACGCCGTCCACGCGGCGAACTGGTACAGCTCCCCGAGGCCGCCGACCAGCTGCCGTCCGACGTCTTCGGTGTAGGCGCCCGACGCGGCCAGGGCCGCGAGGGCACCGATCTCCCGGACGGCCAACGGGTAGACGGCGGCGCCTCCGCTGTAGTCGTCCAGGCGCCGCAGATCCGCCAGCCGTGTCCGCGCGCGTTCGACGTCCGAACGCCCGAGGCGACGCCCCTTGGCCGTCGCGGGGGAGCTGGCGGCAACTCCGGCGAGGGTGGTGGCTGCGATGAACTGGCGGCGGTCCACAGGCATCTCCTCCGGGGGCTCGATCTGGTAGATACCCGCGAGCCGCGCGGGTTCACCACGGTAGCCGAGCAGGGTGATGCCGAGCACGCGCTCCAGGTGGGGGCGCCACATTGTGGGGCAGCGACGCCCGTTCTCCCAGCGGTAGACCTGATTCCGGCCGGGGCTGTCCGTGGCCGCGCGGCCTGCTGAGACGGCCAGACGGGCGGCGAGCCCGGCCTGCGTCAGTCCGCGCGCCAGGCGGGCGACCCGGATGCGTTCTGCGTCGGTCTCGGTCACGGCTTCCCCCCGCCGGTGATGGTGCTGGATGACAACTGGACGACAGTGGCCGACAGTCTGGCAGCTCGCGCCGCTGTGCGGTGAGTCGTTGACTTACCGTTACCCCTATCGAGGTCGGTGAGATCATGGCGAAGACCACCCCCCTGTCACTGCCCGACTGGCTGCCGCTCGACGGGCGCGTGCGCATAAGGCCGTTGGGCGAGCAGTTCGACGCGGTCCGCGTGCCGATGCTTCAAGGGCTGTACGTGCTGCCGCGCCTGGCGCTCACCGGCCTGTCGGGGCCTGTGGTCGAGGACCCGGTGCAGCGGTTGTTGCACTGGCTGGTCCCGGCCGGGGACGCGACGGCCCGCTGGTGGCCCCTCGGCGTCACCCCTCTCGGACGGGGGCACGTCCTCGCGATCCCGCCCGCCGACCGTGTCAGCGGCCCGTGGGACGCCGACGCGGGCAGCGAGGTGCGGTGGCTGGCCGTCCCGCCGACCGGGGACTGCCTCACCGACCCCGATGTCCTGTACCCGGCGCTGTGCCGGGTGTTCGGGGAGGCGCCGTGACCGACGACCGATACTGGCCGCCGGAACCCGCGCCGGTACGTGACCCGAACCCCGAGATCACCGTCATCACCGGCCTGGAGGGGCCGCTCCCGCGTCCCGTGTGGCACGCCGCCCCGGCCGCGGCGGACGACGAGATGCCGGCCGGGGGCGAGGGGTCGTGATCCCGCCGCCGCGGTGTATGTACTGCGAGGCGACCGCCGGGGAGCTGGTCGCTGTCGCCCGCACGCGGGTCGGCGACGGCCGCAGCGTGTGGACGTCGCACGCCTGCGCGCCCTGCCGGATCGGGGCCCGTCTCGTGCCGCTGGCCGCGCACCCTGCCGGCTCCGAGGGCGGGCTGCACTACTGGCCGCACGTCGTCCCGTTCGAACTCGTCGTGCGCCTGGCCGAGTTGGGCGACGGCACGGAGCTGCGGCCGATCTGCGACCAGCTGTTCCCGGCGATGGCGGCGGCGTCCTCGCGCGTGGTGGCGGAGCGGGACCGTGGCGCCGCCGTCGTGCAGGCACACGCGGCGGTCCTCGCCCTGTGGGCGGCGTCCGGGGCGGCGGCGGACGCGGAGGAGGAACGGTGACGGGCCCCCCGCAGCCGCCCGTTCTCCTGGCCGCGCGCCGGTTCCCCGGCGCTGGGCAGGGCAGACGCCCGACCGGCACGGGCTGTCCGCCGTCTGGCCGGTGACGGACGCGCTGATCACGGCCGGGCGGGCACAGGCGTAGGCGTCGTGGTGGATGTCCCCGCGCGCGGCGGACGACCGCGGCGTGGTCGTGCAGATCCTCCGCGCCCGCACGGACCGGCTGCCGAGTCTGCCGGACCCGATACCCGGTCTGGCCCACCTGCCGGGTGGGCTGTGCATGGGGGCGAGCGTCACCCCCGGCCCGGCCGGGCCGCCCTCCCGAGCCCCTGCCCGCACGCGCATCCCGTGGCGCGCGCGGGGGCAGCGCGCCGCCGCCGGCGTCACAGCAGGTCGCGGGGGACCTTCTCCGTCCAGGTCTGGGAGAAGACCCGGTGCGGGCCCTCGTACGCGTCGAGGGTCGCGTGCAGCAGGAAGTCCGTCTCCGAGCACTCCAGGACGGTCCGCGTCTCCGTGCGCGTCTCCCAGTCACCGCGCCGGAAGCCCATCGTCCACGCCGACTCGCCCCGCACCGAGCAGAAACGGTCCGCCACCGAGTCGTACCGCTCGTACGCCCGGCGCCGCACCTCCATCCCGTGCTCCTCGAAGCGCTGCACGCCCAGGTCCTTCACGATCTCCAGCGACGACCGGTAGTCCACCAGGTCACGCGACACCTCCCAGCGCTGCTCCCCCGGCTCCAGCAGCGTCGTCTCCAGCGGCCTCGCGCCCTCCGGCTCGCCGAACGGGCGCTCCCCCACGTTGTCCGGCTCCGCCGCCGGGCGGACCGGCAGGACGAGGCGGCCCCCGCGGTGCACCGTCATCAGGACCGGCTCGGGCGGCGGCCACGCCAGCGGCCAGTAGGACGTGGACAGCGACAGGCGTACGCGGTGGCCGGGCGGGAACGCCTGCGCCACCCCGTTCAGCCGCAGCCGGACGCGGTAGCGGCGGCCCGGCTCAAGCGGCTGGGGCGCGTCGTGGCTGTCGCGGCGGGTGAGGTTCAGCAGCCCGTAGGTGACGCGGGTGGCGCTGCCGTCCTCGGCGACGTCGGACAGGCGCGCCGCGATCATGGCGACCGGGCGGTTGACCGACACCTCAAGATCGACCGCCGGCGCCCCCAGGATCTCCAGGCGCTCCCCCAGCGGGTCGCTGTCGTGGACGATCGAGCCGCCGTCCTCCTCGCGCTGGTCGTACGGCAGGTCGGGCGGCGCGTTGTACGACGCCCACTTCCCGGCGAACTGGCCCACCGACAGCGGCGAGCGCACCGTCGGCTCCGGGTGCGCGCGCAGCGGTTCGTCGCCCGGGTCGCCGATGCGCGGGCCGAGCAGCGGGTAGGCCGTCTCCTCGATGTGCGGGGACGGCCAGGACGGCTCGCCGACCCACCGGCCGGGGCGTTCCTCGTACGCGGTGGAGGGCGGCACGCTCTCCTGCATCCAGGCGCGGAGCATCGGGCCGTCCATCACGCCGTTGTCGGCGTCCTTCAGCCAGTGGTCCCACCAGCGGACGACCTCCTGGAGGTAGCCGATGGCGGGGCCCGGCTCGCCCTGGTGCGGGAACTTGTGGGACCACGGGCCGATGAGGCCCTTGCGCGGCACGTCCAGGTGCTGGAGCAGGCGCGTGACGGCGTTGGAGTACCCGTCGGCCCAGCCGCTTGACGCGAGGACGGGGACCTGCACGGCGGCGTAGTCCTCGCAGACGGAGGCGTGGCGCCAGTAGGCGTCGCGGCGCTGGTGGCGCAGCCAGCGTTCGGCCCAGGGGCGGGCGGCGGAGAGGCGTTCGAACCACATGGGGCGCCACTCGTCGCCGACGACCTGCGGGTCGGGCGGGCAGGTGGCGTAGGCGAACATGGTGCCGGCCTCGGCGAGGTTGTCGGACAGCATGCAGCCGTTCATGTAGTGCATGTCGTCGGCGTACCGGTCGTCCGTGAACGACGCGATGGCGATGGCGCGCAGGCCGGGCGGGCGGCGCGCGGCGACCTGGAGCGCGCTGAAGGCGCCCCAGGACAGGCCCATCATGCCGGTGCGGCCGTCGCACCAGGGCTGGTGCGACAGCCAGGCGAGGATGTCCTCGGCGTCGGTCTGCTCGCGTTCCAGGTACTCGTCGCGCAGCACGCCCTCGGAGTCGCCGGTGCCGCGCAGGTCCACGCGGACGCAGGCGTAGCCGTGGCCGGCGATGTAGGGGTGGTGCACGGAGTCGCGGACGGAGGTGAGGTCGCGCTTGCGGTAGGGGATGTACTCCAGCACGGCCGGGACGGGCTCGGCGTCGGAGGAGACGGGGCGCCAGATCCGGGCGGACAGCCGGATGCCGTCCGAGGCGCGGACGGTGACGTGCTCCTCGCGCCGGATCTCGTACGGCAGGTCGTCCGTGACGCGCATCAGGCGGTGCCTCCCTCCGGGGCGCCGGGCGGCTCCTCGAACGCGAACGGCAGGGAGCGTACGCACTCCTCGTACTTCGCGATCAGCTCCGCCTCGGTGTCGGCGGCGGTGAAGATGTGGGCCAGTTCGTAGCTGTAGCTGTCCTGCTCGGGCAGTTCGGAGAGGCGGGCGCCGGCGGGCGGGGTGTGGTTCACGGCGGTGCCGGGGACGCGGCGGGCCAGTTCGGCGAGTTCGCCGTCGCTGGGGGCGCGGGTGACGATGCCGTCCTCGAAGCGGCGCAGGTACCACTTCGCGGCGAGCTTGTGGGGGCCCTCGCCGTGGGGCAGGCGGGGGTCGCGACCGAGGGCGAGGGCCAGCATCGCGTGGTGGTTGGGCGCGCCGTCGACGTAGGCGAACAGTTCCGCGTGCGACTGGGAGTGACGCGGATTGACCTCCAGGATATTGATCCTGTCCGTTTCCGGGTCGTAGAAGAACTCGATGCTGAACGTCGCGTGATCCATTCCGATCTGCTTGATCACGCGCCGCGAGATGTCCTCCAGCCGGTCCACGACGTCGCGCGGCAGCCGCGAGGGGTACTGGTGCCGCAGGAAGCACGGGCTGTCCTCGTACGTCAGCGAGTCGAGCGCCCCGTAGACCGTCACCTCGCCGTCGCGCACCCAGCCCTCCACGGCGACCTGCTCGCCGCGTATCGCCTCCTCCGCCAGGCAGGCCGCGCCGCCCGCCTCGGCGATCTCCGGCGGCAGGTCGAGCCGTTCCAGCACGAACTCGAAGGGGCGGCCCACGCGGCCGGCCCCGGCCCGTATCTCCGCCACCGCCGCGCGGAACTCGTCGCGGTCCTGCACGCCGAAGGCCAACTCCGACGAGTAGGCCGTCACGGGCTTCAGCCACATGGGGAAGCGCACGCCCTCCGGGGGCTCCGGGTCGTCCGCCGACAGGTCCACCAGGCCGAAGCGCGGGACGGCGTCTGTCACTTTTCGCTGCTCCAGACGCGTCCAGTATTTGTGCTCACATTTCACGATCGACTCCAGGCTGGTGCTGCGCAGCCCGTAGCGCCGGGCGAGGATCGGCACCAGCGTGGAGACCGGGAAGTCCCAGTAGCCGACGATCGCGTCCACCGTGCCGTCGAACGCGTCGAGCTGCCGTTCCGCCTCGCGCACGAGGGCCGGGAAGTCCACCTCGCCGTGTTGCAGCTCCTCGATCGTCAGCAGCGGGTGCAGCCGGTACGAGGACGCGTCGGGGACGTCCCGCAGCGCCGCCTCGTTCGCCTCGTCCATGCCGATGACGAAGACGTCCGCGACGCGGCCGTCGGCCGCCGTGGTCGTCGCGTCCGCCGTGTCCGTACGGGCCGCCTGGGTCACGCCGTCCTCCTCGGGTCCCCTGCCCGCCGGGTCGCGGGCACGGACCTTCCGGAGTACCCGCACCGGGACGGGACATGCCAGGCGTACCGGTCAGGCGCCTCCCGGGCCCGTGACCCGCCGTGAGCCGACCGCGCCGGTGGGTGTCATCGCGCCGTGCGCGCCCTGCGGCCAGCTGAGCTGGAGGATCGCGATGTCGTCGGTGTGCCGCCCGGCGTCCATGCGGCGCACGGTCGCCAGCAGCTCGTCGAGCCGCGCGTCGGAGTCGGCGGCGCGGGACGCCTCGATCAGCTGGATCAGGCCCTCGGCTCCGAGCCGCTCGCCGCTCGCGTCGCGGTGGCCCTCGATGAGGCCGTCCGTGTAGAGCAGCAGGGTGCCCTCGGGCGGCAGGTCGAACGTCGTCGGGTACCAGCGCTGGAGGCCCGGGACGATGCCGAGGGCGAGGCCGTGCTTGCCGGTGACCTCGCGTGTCCGCCGGCCGGCGCCCTCGCCCGTGAGCAGCAGCGGCTCGTGGTGACCGGCCAGGTACAGCGTGGCGCGGCGGGCGGCGGGGTCCACGGTGAGCAGCGTGCAGGTGGCGAACAGGTCGCCGCCGGTGCGCTCCGCGACCAGCATGCGTTCGAGGAGGTCGAGCAGGTCGATGCCGTCCGTCCCGGCGAGCGTGAGGGCCCGCCAGGTGATGCGCAGGCACACGCCGAGCGCCACCTGGTCGGGGCCGTGGCCGCTGACGTCGCCGATGACGGCGTGGATCAGGCCGTCGCCGGTCTCGACGACGTCCAGGAAGTCGCCGGACAGCAGCGCGCGCTCGCGGCCGGGGACGTAGCGGCTCAGCACGCCGACCGAGGGCGCCTCCAGCAGGGGCGTGGGGAGGAGACTGTGTTCGAGGCGGGCGTTCTCGGCGGCGAGGATGCGGTTCTCGCGCAGCTCGGCGTTGGCGCGCTCGGCCTGCTTGCGGTGGATGGCGTAGCGCAGGGCGCGGCGCAGCAGCTCCGCCTCGACCTTGCCCTTGACCAGGTAGTCCTGCGCGCCCGCGGCGACGGCCTCGGCGCCCGCGTCGGACTCGGCGAGGCCGGTGAGGACGATGACGGCCGTCCCCGGGCTGGTCTGCCGCAGGGACCTGACGGCGTCCACGCCGGACGCGTCGGGCAGGTGCAGGTCCAGCAGGACGCACTCGGGGGAGCCGCTCGGGCCGGGCGGGCGGCCGGGGCCGATGCGGCCGAGGGCTTCGGCGAGGGTCTTGCAGCGCCGCAGTTCGTGGGACAGGCCCGTGTCGAGCAGCATCTCCTCGACGAGGAGTGCGTCGCCGTCGTCGTCCTCGACGAGGAGCAGGCGCAAGGGGACGGCGCTCTCGGCCGGGGGGAGGGGGCTGCGCGGCGCGGGGGTGGTCATCTCAGCGGCACCTTTCCGGCGTCCGCGCCGTCCACGTCGTCCGTATCGGCCGTGCTGTCCTCCGCGCCGTCCGTGCGGGGCGCGTCCTCGGTGCCGTCCGCCGTGCCTTCGGCCGTGTCCGCCGTGTCCGCCGTGCCGGCCGTGTCCGTCGCGTCCGGTTCCGGCGGATCGTCGTGTCCGGGCGCGCCCGGCAGCGTGAACACGATCCGCGCGCCGCCGGTGTGCGCCTGGTCCACGGAGATGGTGCCGCCGAGGTACTCCACGATCTTCTTGCACATCGCCAGGCCGATGCCGCTGCCCGGGTAGGCGTCGCGGGTGTGGAGGCGCTGGAAGATCACGAAGACGCGCTCCGCGTACTCGGGCTCGATCCCGATGCCGTTGTCCGTGACGGACAGCCGCCACCGGTCGCCGTCGCGCTCCGCCCCGATGTGGATCCGGGGGGCGCGGTCGGGCGCGCGGAACTTCACGGCGTTCGTGATGAGGTTCTGGAACAGCATCACGAACTGGCTCGTGTCACCGGTGACGTGCGGCAGCGGGTCGTGCGTGACCTCGGCGCCGGACTCCTCCATCCCGACGCTGATCGCGTCGAGCACGGAGGCCAGCGTCTCGTTCAGGTCGATGGCGCGGGACTCGGTGTTCATCCGGCCGACGCGCGAGAACAGCAGCAAATCGTTGATGAGGACCTGCATCCGGTTGGCGCCGTCCACCGCGAAGCCGATGTACTGGTCCGCGCGCTCGTCCAGTTGCCCGCCGTAGCGGCGCTGGAGCAGTTGGCAGAAGCTCGCGACCTTGCGCAGCGGCTCCTGGAGGTCGTGGGAGGCGACGTACGCGAACTGCTCCAGCTCGTCGTTGGAGCGCCGCAGCTCCATCGCCTGCTCGTCGAGGCGCAGCCTGGCGCGCTCGGTGAACTCCAGCTCGTCGGCGAGACGGCGGCGCATGTCCTCCACGTCCTTGCCGAGCTGCTCCAGGTCGGCGGGCCCGGCGGGGGCGGGGATGGGGTGGTCGAAATCCCCCTCGGCGACCTGGCGGGCGTCCCGGGACAGCCGCTCCAGGGGGCGCGTGACGCTGCGCCGCATGGCGTCGAACGCCAGGACGGTCACGGTCAGGATCAGCAGGGCGATGGCGGCGAAGACGACGTTGCGGACGATCTCGGCGTCGTGCAGGTCCTCGCGGGCGGCGTCGCGGATGTCGGCCAGGTAGCGCTGCTGGTCGGCGACGGCGGCGCGCACGGCGTCGAACGCGACGTTGCCGCGTTCCGTGTAGTCGGCGGTGAGCCGGGCGAGGTCCTCGCGGGAAGCCGAGACGATGGGCTCGGCGAGCTGCTCGCGCCACTCGCCGACCCGCTGGAGCACGGCCGCCAGGTCGTCCTCGGCCGCCCCGTTCCCGGCGATGAGGCCACGCAGGCGTGCCGCGGCGGACTCCTCGTCCTCACGGCCCTGGCGGTAGGGGTCGAGGAAGTCGTCGCGGCCCGAGAGCGCGTAGCCCCGGATGCCGGTCTCCTGGTCGATCAGGGCGCGCTCCAGGCGTACCGCCTGCACCAGCGCGGGGGACGAGACCTCGGTCAGCTGCCGGGTCGAGTCGGAGGTGCGTACCAGGGCCCAGGTGCCGATGGCCCCGAGCACGGTGAAGACGGCCAGTGTGGTCGTCACTCCGACGAGCAGCCAGCGGCGTGTGGTCCACCGCGCTGACCGGTTTGCGGCAACGGCCTGCATGAGAGTCCTCCTGTCCCCCCACGACACTGCGCCGGTCCGGGGGTCTGGGATGACCTTCCGGTTCCGGCGCGCCCAGTCACGATACAGGGGGAACGCGGGACGGCGGTTGTCAGCCTGTGACCGGGAACCTTACGCTCGTACCCATGCCCGGTATCCGTTCCGCTTCACGTCGTCCCTCGGAGGACGGCGCGGTCGGCGCGGGTGCGATGATCAACGGGCCGGCACGCCAGGCACAGTCCCGGTGCGCGGTGGACAGGACGGCGGACCCCGGGGGCGCGGCAGCCCCCGCTGACGACGGCCACCACCCCGAGCCCGGTGTGTGCGTCCCCCGCGACCGGTGCGCATCCCGCCGCCGGCCCGCGCCACATCGACCCGTCAGCGACCGGAGTTGATTCGGAATGACCACCCCCATGGCAACCCCCGCCCCGCCCTACGACATCCTCCTCGTCGAGGACGACCCGGCCGACGCCATGCTCATCGAGGACGCGCTGCGCGAACGAGGCGCCACGCGGGCGCTCGCGCAGGTCGACGACGGCGTCGCGGCGCTGGACTACCTCCAGAACCCGGCCAATCCGCGGCCCGATCTGATCGTCCTCGATCTGAACATGCCGCGGATGAACGGGCGTGAGCTGCTGACCGTCCTCAAGCAGGAGGACGACCTGAAGATGATCCCGGTCGTGGTCCTCACCACGTCGGCCGCGCCGGACGACGTGTCGGCGGCGTACCGGCGGCACGCGAACGCGTATGTGACCAAGCCGGTCAACCTGGACGACTTCACCGACGCGGTGCGCAGCATCGACGCGTTCTACCTGGACATGGCGGCGAAGATCCCGCGCGACTGAGGCGGGCCCCCGCCCGTAGCCTGCCGCGTATGACCGTGATGACTGTATGGCGTTCGCCACACGCGGCATGGATGTGACACCGGCCACCCCGCGGCTCGACGCCGCGGCGGTGGCCGCTGCGTTCGGTCTGGGGGACGTGCGGGAGGCGCCCGTGCCCGTGCCCGGCGGGCGGTCGCACCCGCTGTGGCGGCTGCGGACCGGCGCGGGGGTGTGGGCGGTGAAGCGGCTGAACCGGCCGCGTGAGGCGTGGTGGGACGCGGAGTACGCGGTGGCGGCGGCGGTGCAGGAGAACGCGTTCCGCCACGGGATCGCGATGCCGCGGCCCGTGCCGCCGCTGCGTCCGGCGGCGCCGCTGCTGGCGGATCTGCCGGACGAGGACGGGGAGTTGCGCAGCTTCCTCGTGCACGCCTGGTGCGACGGCGCGCCGGTCCCCGAGGCGGGCGTGCCGCGGGCCGTACGGCGGTGGGCGGGGCGTACGCTCGCGGCGCTCCACGCGCTGCCCGCGCCCCCGGGGATCGGCGGCGCGCCGGTGCTGCGGCAGCCGCACGCGGTGGCGGAGTGGCGGGCGGCGCTGGACGGGGCGCCGGGGGACGTGCCGGACGGCTTCGTCGGGGCGGTGCGGCGGTTCCTGCCGGACGTGGCGCGGGCGGTCGGGCTGGTCGGCGCGGCGCTGGAACGGCCGGGGGCGGCGCCGGTGTTCACGCACGCCGATGTGAAGCCGGACAACGTGCTGGTGACGGCGGGCGGGCCCGTGCTGCTCGACTGGGACGGGGCGCGGGCCGACCTGGCGGCCTGGGAAGTGGTGCGGGCCGGGCTGGCGTTCGGGCGGACGGCGCGTGGGCCGGGGCGGGCGGGGTTCCTCGACGTGCTGGGCGCGTACCGGGAGGCGGGCGGGGCGCCGGTGGAGGCGGCGCCTGAGGCGTTCGCCGGGGAGGTGGACCGGCGGGTGGGCGGGGCGGCGTGGCTGCTGTGGCGCGCGTTGGGGCACCGGCCGGTGTCGGCGGCGGAGCGGGCCGCCTCGTACGGGCAAGTGCTGGAGTACCTGCTGGAGTTGCGGCGGGTGCTGCGGTCGGCGGAACGCTGGACGGGCTGGCTGGTGGACGCCCGCCCACCACCCCGAGCCCGCCGTGGAGGGCCGCCGGGTAGGCTGGCTGGCTCGGCACGTTGAAGGAGCGGGCATGAAGGTCCTGATCACAGGCGGCGCGGGGTACATCGGAAGCACGGTCGCGCAGGCCTGCCTGGACGCGGGCATCACCCCGGTCGTCCTGGACAGCCTGGTGACGGGCCGTCGCGAGTTCACGGCGGACCGCGCGTTCTACGAGGGCGACATCTCCGACGGCGCGCTGGTCGACCGGATCTTCGCCGAGCACCCGGACATCCACGCGGTCGTCCACTGCGCCGCGCTGATCGTCGTCCCCGAGTCGGTGGCGGACCCGGTGGGCTACTACCGGGCGAACGTCGTGAAGAGCCTCGACCTGGCGGGCCACCTCCTGCGCAACGGCTGCGACCGCCTCGTCTTCAGCTCCTCCGCCTCCATCTACCGCGCGAACGACGACCTGACCGTGGACGAGGACTCGGCGCTCGACCCGCAGAGCCCCTACGCGCGGACGAAGGCGGTGTGCGAGGGCATGTTCGCCGACATCGCCGCCACCCAGCCGCTGCGCGTCCTGTCCCTGCGCTACTTCAACCCCATCGGCGCCGACCCGGAGATGCGCACCGGCATCCAGCACCCGCGCCCCAGCCACGCGCTGGGCAGGATGATCCAGGCGGCGGAGGACGGCGTCCCGTTCGAGATCACCGGCACCGACTGGCCGACCAGGGACGGTTCCGGCATCCGCGACTACGTCCACGTCTGGGACCTCGCGACGGCGCACGTGGCGGCGCTGCGCTCCTTCGACGAGAACCTCACGGACGAGCGGCCCCACCTCGTCGTCAACCTGGGCACGGGCCGGGGCACCACCGTCCGCGAGCTGTTCGCCGCGTTCAACAGCCTGCTCGACACGCCCGTGGAGGCGGTGGAGGCGCCCGCGCGCCCCGGCGACGTGGCCGGCGCCTGGACCCGTACGGACCGGGCGCGCGACCTCCTCGGCTGGGAGGCGCGGTACTCGCTGACCGACGGCATCCGCCACTCGCTCCAGTGGGCCGCGCTGCGCGACAGCGTGCTGACACCGCGCTGACCCCGGCTGGCGGCCGCACCGGCCGGTGACGGCGCGCACGCGGCCGGATGCCGTCCGTGTGCATGTTCCCAGGCATGACCCTCCGACCGGGTGGGGTACACATCCCGGGTGTCACCACATCACTGTCGGTGACGAGGGGTTCACGAAGGGAACGGGTAACTGCCGTGGAGCTGACCGGTGAAGAGGGGGAGCTGAGCCCGGACGCGCGCCTCGGGCGGCGTATCAGGGGCTTCCGTACGGCGCGGGGACTCTCCCTGCGCGGGCTGTCCGCGGCGGTCACGGGCTACTCCCACAGCTACCTCGGACGGGTCGAGCTGGGGAAGCAGCCGGCGTCGGCGGCGCTCATCACCGCGCTCGACACCTATTTCGAGACGGACGGCGCGCTGGCCGAACTGCACGGCCTCGCGCAGGACGCGCTGATCGCCAGGTACAGCCGCAACTTCGTCCGCAAGGAACGGGACGCGGTGCGTATCCAGGTGTTCACCAGCAGCCTGATCCCGGGGCTGATGCAGACGAGGGAATACGCGACGGAACTGTTCAGGACCGGGCTGCTCGCGCCGTCGCAGCACCAGATCGAGGCCCGCGTGGAAGCGCGCATGGAACGGCAGCGGATCTTCGAGCGCCCCGACCCGCCGTACTACTGGGCCGTCATCGACGAGGCGTCGCTGCGGCGGCCGGCGCGCGACAAGGCGGTGATGCGGCGGCAGTTGGAGCACATCCTGCTGTTCGCGGCCAATCCCCGCGTGACCGTGCAGGTCCTGCCCTTCGACCAGGGTTTCCACCCGATGCTCGGCGGCAGTCTGACCCTGCTCACCTCCAAGGACGGCCGGACCGACGCGCTGGTCGAGAGTTTCAATTCGGGCGACGAAGGAGAAACACCGGAGCGGGTCATCAGCCTCGCGCAGCGATTCGACACGGCCAGGTCCCTGGCGTCACCGGTACACGAGTCTCTCGAACTGATCCGCACATACCTGAAAGAGTTCAGCGATGACAGTTGATCGTGCCGCGCCCGCGGAATTCGGCGGCGACTGGCGCAAGTCGAGCCACAGCGGTTCGGAGAACGGCGATTGCGTCGAGTTGGCTTTCGGCTTTCCCGGGGCGGCCCCGGTCCGGGATTCCAAGAATCCCGCGGCCGCCCCTGTGGTGTTCACCTCGTCCGCATGGCGGGAATTCATCGGCGCCCTCAAGGAATACGGCGCCTGCTGAGATCGGGTACGCGCGTCCTTTGCCGTCACCTGCCTGTCAACCGGTGGTCGGTGGACAGGCAGGGCCCCGGGCCGGAGCGGGATCAGGTCCAGACGGTGGCGATGAAGACGTTGGCGACCGTCAGCGCGCCCACCATGCCGAACAGCCCGTTGGAGACCTTCTCGTCGTCCCGCTTGAGGTAGACGGGCACGAGGATCACGACCAGGACGGCCAGCTTGACACCGATCTTGACGTGGTTGACGGACTGGTCGTCCGCCTCGTTGAGCCCGACGAGCGCCACGCCCGTCACCAGCATGGTGAGGGCGCCGTGCAGCATCGCGGGCGTCATCCGGGCGCCACCCGTGCGCAGGGCCTTCATCTGCGTCAGGAACCCGCCGAGCAGCGCGGCGATCCCGATGATGTGGAAGGCGACCAGGATGTTGATGAGGACGTCCATGGGGCACGAGCTTAGTGACGGGGAAATCCGGCGCTGTTGGGGGGTACGCGGGGGTTGACGGGTCCCTGCCATGCCCACAGGATGCTTTGGGAGCGCTCCCACACCCACCGTCCGCCCTGCCGAAGAAGGATCGAGCCGTGACACCACGTCCTTCCCGCTCCGCGCACGCCCACCCCCCTCGCTCCCGACCCCGTTCCCGTTCCCGCCTGCTGGGCGTCGTCCTCAGCACGGGCCTCGCCGCCGGGGCCCTCGCCGTCCCGGCGCTCGCCACCCCGGCCGCCGCCGAGGGCCCTGAGCTGATCGACAACGGCGACTTCTCCGACGGCACCGACCCCTGGTGGTGGACCGAGGGCAGCCCCGGCACCGTCGTGGACGGACGGCTGTGCGTGGACGTCCCGGCGGGCACCGCCAACCCCTGGGACGCCATCCTCGGCCAGGACGGCCTGCCGCTGACCGCCGGCGAGAGCTACGAGCTGTCGTACACCGCCTCCTCGACCGCGCCCATCACCATCAGGACGAACGTCCAGCTGGCCGTTGACCCGTGGACGACCGAGCTGGCCTCGCCCGACCAGATCGGCACCGCCCCGGAGACCGTCTCCCACACGTTCACCGCGAGCGCCGACAACACCGCCGCGCAGCTGGCCTTCCAGATCGGCGGCAGCGCGGGCGCGTACACCTTCTGCGTGGACGACGTGTCGCTGACCGGCGGCGCGGAACCGCCGGTGTACGAGCCGGACACCGGCTCGCCGGTGCGCGTCAACCAGGTCGGCTACCTCACGACCGGCCCGAAACAGGGCACGTTCGTCACCGAGGCGACCGCCGCCCAGGGCTGGTCGCTGCGCGACGCGGACGGCACCCAGGTCGCCACCGGCACGACCACCCCGCGCGGCGTGGACCCGATCTCCGAGCAGAACGTCCACACGTTCGACTTCAGCTCGGTCACTGAAGCCGGTGACGGCTACACCGTGGTGATCGGCGACGCGGTGAGCGAGCCGTTCTCCCTCGGCGACGGCCTCTACGACGGCCTGCGCGACGACGCCCTCGCGTTCTTCTACCACCAGCGCAGCGGCATCGCGATCGACGCCGCCCTCGTCGGCCAGGAGTACGCGCGCCCCGCCGGGCACGCCAACGTCGCGCCGAACCAGGGCGACGACAACGTGCCCTGCCAGCCCGGCGTCTGCGACTACCGCCTCGACGCGGCGGGCGGCTGGTACGACGCGGGCGACCACGGCAAGTACGTGGTCAACGGCGGCATCTCCGTCGCGCAGCTGCTCTCCGCCTTCGAACGCGACGGCGCCGAGCTGGGCGACAGCTCCCTCGCCGTCCCCGAGCGCGGCAACGGCGTCCCCGACCTGCTGGACGAGGCGCGCTGGGAGCTGGACTTCCTGACCGCCATGCAGGTGCCCGCCGGTGAGGAACTGGCTGGGATGGCGCACCACAAGCTGCACGACCGGCAGTGGACCGCGCTGCCGACGCGCCCCGACCAGGACACCCAGCTCCGCGAGCTGCACCCGCCGTCCACGGCGGCGACGCTGAACCTGGCGGCGGCGGCCGCGCAGGGCGCCCGCCTGTTCGAGCCGTACGACGCGGCGTACGCGGCCGAGCTGCTCGACGCGGCGGAGACGGCCTGGGACGCGGCGGTGGCCCACCCGGCGGTCTACGCGGACCCGAACGACGGGACGGGCGGCGGCGCCTACAGCGACAACGACGTGTCGGACGAGTTCTTCTGGGCCGCGGCCGAACTGTTCATCACGACCGGCGGCGCCGACTACCGCCAGGCGGTGACGGGTTCGGAGCTGTGGGGCGACGGCGACGCGCTGTTCCCGTCCGGCGGCTTCTCGTGGGGCTCGACGGCGGCGCTCGGCGCGCTCGACCTGGCGACGGTCGACAACGGCCTGTCGGCGTCCGAACTGGCCTCCGTCCGCTCGGCGGTGACCGGCGCGGCCGACGGCTTCGCGGACTCGGCGCAGGGCGCGGCGTACGGTCTGCCGCTCGCGCCCGAGGACGACTTCGTGTGGGGCTCCAACAGCCAGGTGCTGAACAACGTCGTGGTCCTCGCGACGGCGTACGACCTGACGGAGGACGCCGCTTACCGCGACGCGGCGCTGACCGGCCTGGACTACATCCTGGGCCGCAACCCGCTCAACCTCTCGTACGTGACCGGCTACGGCGAGCGCGACGTCGAGAACCAGCACCACCGCTTCTGGGCCAACCAGCTGAACGCGTCGCTGCCGCACCCGCCCGCCGGGTCCCTGGCCGGCGGCCCGAACAGCGCGCTCCAGGACCCGGTCGCCGAGGACCTGCTCCAGGGCTGCGCCCCGGCGATGTGCTACGTCGACCACATCGAGTCGTACGCGACGAACGAGGTCACGATCAACTGGAACGCGCCGCTGGCCTGGGCCGCCGCCTGGGCGGACAGCGTCGCGGGCGACGGCGGGGAGGGTCCTGGCGACCCGGGCGACCCGGGCGACCCGGGCGACCCGGCCGGGTGCGAGGTGTCGTACGTCACCAACCGCTGGCAGGGCGGCTTCTCGACGCAGGTGACGGTCGCCAACACCGGTGCCTCGGCGGTCAGTCCGTGGGAGCTGCGCTGGTCCTTCGCGGACGCGCAGCGGATCACCCAGCACTGGAACTCGGCCGTCACCCAGGACGGGCGTGACGTGACGGCGCGCCCGGTGGCGTGGAACGGGTCGATCCCGCCCGGCGGTTCGGTGAACTTCGGGTTCAACGGAACGGTCACGGGCGCGGCGGCGGACCCGACCGCGTTCACCCTCAACGGTGAGGCGTGCGACGTCGGCTGACGTCGCGCGGGCAGAACGGTCCGGGCCTCGGGGGGACTTCCCCCGGGGCCCGGTCGCGTTTCAGACGTCGGGGCTGAAGTCGTCGCGGCCGAGCAGCGCCATGGCGGTGCGCTGCACGGAGCGGGTGAAGCGGCGCGGGTCGCCTGGCGGGGTGATGTGGCGGATCAGGGCGCCGTCGAAGACCGCGAGCAGGGTGTGGGCGAGGAACGCGGCGTCGAGGTCGGGGCGTTCGTCGGCGAACAACGCGGCGAGGTGGCCGTGCCAGAGCCGGTAGCTGGGGTCGTCGTAGCGCTCGTCGGCGCAGGCGGCGTCGTGGGCGGACAGGAGCGCGGCGTTGCCCTCGGCGATGGCGCCGAGCCGGTCGAGGAACGCGAGCATCCGCTCGGGGGCGGGCGCGCCGGGGCCGAGGGGCGGGGGGCCGTCGGCGATGGCGGCGCGCAGGGCGCTGGACCGTTCCTCCAGGAGCGCCTGGAGGAGTCCGGCGCGGCTGCCGAAGCGGCGGAAGACGGTGCCCTTGCCGACTCCGGCGAGCGCGGCGACGCGGTCGAGGGAGACGTGGTCGCCGCCGCCCTCGGCGAGGAGCTGCTCGGCGGCGCGGAGGACGGCGCCGCGGTTGCGGGCGGCGTCGGCGCGCTCGGGGCGCTCGGGGCGCTCGGGGCGCTGTCCGGGCATCGCGCCTCCCCTCGGGACTGGACGGACTGACGGTCCGGATACTACCGTGCAGCATCCGGACCGCCGGTCCGTATATCTTGCGAGGAGACACCCGATGGACATACGCGCGCTCGTCGTCGATCCCGCCGCCCCCGGCTCCCTGCGCCTGGGCACGGTGCCGGAACCGCGGCCCGAGCGGCACCAACTGCTGCTGGACGTCCGGCACATCTCGCTCAACCGCGGCGAGGTGGCGTTCGCCGGACAGCGCCCGGCCGGGACGGTGCACGGGTACGACGCGGCCGGTGTCGTCGTCCGGGCGGCGGCGGACGGCAGCGGCCCGGCGGTGGGCGCGCGGGTCGCGGCCTTCGGCGAGGCGGCGTGGGCGCAGCGGATGGCCGTGGACACGGGCGCGGTGGCCGAGGTGCCGGCGGGGGTCGGGCTGGCGGACGCCGCCGCGCTGCCGATGGCGGGGCTCACCGCGCTGCGGACGCTGCGTTCGCGGCCGATCCTGGGCAGCCGCGTGCTGGTCACGGGCGCGGCGGGGGGCGTGGGGCGGTACGCGGTGCAGCTGGCGGCGCTGGGCGGGGCGCACGTGATCGCGTCGGTGGGGTCGGCGGCGCGGGGCGAGGGGCTTGCCGCGCTGGGGGCGGACGAAGTGGTGGTCGGCCTGGACGGCGTGGACCGGCCGGTGGATCTCGTCCTGGACACGGTGGGCGGGGCGCAGCTGGTGGCGGCCTGGTCGCTGCTCGCGCCGGGGGGCGGCGTCCAGCACATCGGCTGGGCGTCGGACGAACCGGCGGTGTTCCCGCCGCACTCGCTGTTCTCGCCGGGGCCGGCCAAGACCCTGGCGTCGTTCGGTGACACGCGGGAGGTGGGGCCGGACCTGGCGGTGCTGCTCGGCTTCGTGGCGTCGGGCCGCCTGTCGGCGGAGGTGGACCGCCGCGCGGGCTGGGCCGATGTCGCCGACGCGGCCAGAGCCCTGCTCGACCGCCGCGTAGCGGGCAAGGTCGTCCTCGACGTGGAGCCGCCGGCCGCTTCCTGACGAGCGCCGGGATTCACCCGCACGAGCGATACCGGACCGACTACGGAGAGCTTACGGTGAATCCATGAACGGCTACGCAACGTCACTTCGGCGGCGACTCCACCTTCCCTCCGCCGCTGTGCGGGCCCTCGCGTCACCGGTGCATCCGGCCGGGACCGGCTCCCCGCGCCGCACTCCGGAGGGCCTGCGGCGCCGCCCGCTCCCGCCTCCGGCCACCGGACCGGGGCGGGTCCGCGCCGCCCGCGGACCGGCCGACCGCCTCACGTCTCCCCGAACAGGACGGCACACCAGGCGCCTCCTGCCGTACCCAGCACCCACGGCCACGTCCGGACCGGCCCTCGCCCCGACCCGGGCAACGGCCCCAACGGCCCCAACGGCCCCAACGGCCCCAACGGCCGGGATGTCTCGGCCCGGGGCGGGGCCCAGCCGTCCCCCTCCGTGGCGTCGTCCCCCACTCACCGGACAGGGCAGGGGTCGGCGGCTGCCGCGGCGGGTTGCCCCGGTGCGCGCCGGCCCAGGCCGCAGCCCGGCCCGGCAGGGACACGCCGTCCATGGCGGCGTGCCCCTGCCCCACCGGATACGGCCCACTCCCACAGCGGGGTCCGGCGGGACACCTCGCGCCCTCCCCTGCCGACCGTCCGGGCGGAGGGCGCGGGAGTGGGTGGGGTCGCTCCCCGGCGGCTGCGCCGGGGAGGGCCGCGATGACGGCCGCCAGGTCCGCGCCCGCCGTGAGCAGTGCCACGGACCGCGCGGCGATCCGGTCGAGACGCCCCCGCAGGACGCGCTCCGCCTCCGCCAGGCCCTCGAAGCTCCGGAGGGAGCCCATGACCTCACGCACGGCGGGAATGCCGTATCCGCCGGCCCGGAGCGCGGCGACGATACGGGCCTCCCCGATGGCGGCCGTCCCGTAGCGGCGGGCGCGCAGGGACGTCACCCGCTCGGGGTGGACGAGCCCCTCGTCCTCCCAGAAACGCAGGGTGGACGCCCGCACGCCGAGCGCTTCCGCGAGCTGTGTGACGGTCATGGCGTCCGCCTCCCGGGCGGCGGCGCCCGCCGTCCGCACCTCCGCGCGGACGGCGCGGACGGCGGCCTGGGCGGCGAGTACCTCCTCCCGTTCCCGCGCCAGCCGGACGTGCACCCTGCCGATCACCGCCGCCGCGTCCGCCCGCGTCCCCGACCACGCCTCCCCGAGCAGCCGCCGCGCCTCCACCGGCCCGACCGCCCCGGCGATCCCCCGGTACGCCGCCAGGGCGCGTACGTGAAGAGGGGTGTAGGAGCGGTAGCCGCCGGCCGAGCGTGCGGCAGGCGGGATGACGCCGAGCGCCTCCAGGTCCCGTACCTGCTGCGCCGAATACCCGGTCGCCCTGGCGACCTGCGCGGTCCGCAGGGACGTCTCTCCCGCTCCCCCGGCCGGTTCACCCATCGTCCAACCCCACAGAAGCACTTGAAGGTGACGCTTGAACCATGAGTATGGAGCAGATCATCGCGGCGGTGCGCGGCTTCGACGGCGCGCTCGTGGTCGCCCCCGGGCCCGGCGGCACGTCCTCCGGGCCGACAGCACAGGAGCCGGCCTTCCCCGAGCTGACGTGGGGCGACTCCTTCTTCTACTACGCCCCCGACGGCCGGCTGCCCCGCACCGGGCAGCCGTACGGGACGATCGTCACCAAGGACTACCCCGACGACACCGCGTCCGACCTCGATCCGCCGGGACGCTGGCGTGTCAACGTCCATGTGGACCGCGACACCTTCCGGCGGCTCACCGGCGAGGAGCCGCGCGCCCTCGCCCTCCCCCGCGACCACGCGGCGTCCGACCAGGTGGTGCCGCACCCGGTGTACGGGTCCCTGGGCTGGATCTGCGTCGTCAACCCCGGACCGCTGACGACGGTCACCGTCCTCGGTCTGCTGCGCGGCGCCCACGAGGCGGCCCGCGCCCGGCACGAGCGGCGGCGGGGGACGGGGGGTGAGCCCGTGACGGACTGAGCCGGGGCACGGGAGCGCGCGGGGGCGCGGCACCCCCGGACCGGGCGCGCGGGACGCCGCCTACGCTTGGCGGCATGCCCGTGTCGCGCACCAGGAAGCCGCAGAAGAAGTCCGGCCGCACGCCGCAGCGTGGCGGCGGCCGCCCCGCCGGCGGGGGGCGCGCGCCCACGCGGAGCGGCGACCGGCGGCGCCCCTGGGCGGTCGTGATCGCCGTACTACTGGTGTGCGCGCTGGGCGCGGGCGTGCTCGCCGCGCTCGGCAGCGCGGGCGGGGGCGGGGGTGACGACGCGCGCCAGGAGGGGTTCGGCGATCCGGCGCTGGCCGACGTCGCGCACCGCGACCCGGACGACCCGCTGGCGGTCGGGGACGTGGACGCGCCCGTGGTGCTCGTCGAGTTCCTCGACTTCCAGTGCGCTTACTGCGGCATCCACGCGCGCGAGACGCACCCGTGGCTGGTGGACGAGTACGTGGACACGGGCAAGGTCCGCATCGAGTTCCGCAACTTCCCGATCTACGGCCCCGAGTCGGACACCGCCGCGCGGGCCGCGTGGGCGGCCGGGCAGCAGGGCCGCTTCTGGGAGTTCTACTCGGCCGCCATGGACGAGGAGTTCGACATGGACAGCGGCCGGTTCTCCGACGAGGGCGTGCTGGCGCTGGCGGAGGAGGCGGGCGTGCCCGACCTGGACACGTTCCGCCGCGACCTGGACTCCGCGGCGGCGGGCGAGGCGGTGGGCCGGGACGCCGAGGAGGCGCTGTCGACCGGGGTCACGCAGGTGCCCGCGTTCCTGGCGAACGGCGCGTTCGTCGGCGGCGCGCAGGACCAGGACGCGTTCCGCGGCGTGCTCGACGAGGCGTACGAGGCGGCGACGGACTGACCCGGCGGGCCAGGCTGACCTCACCGGAAACAAACCGTCACAACCATCGGACAATCCGTCACCGGGCCGATCAGCTTCTCTCACCGTGCGGGGGATTGCCGCCAATCCCGGTCGGGCGGTCAAGTGCCCGCCTCGTCACGGTTTAGCGTTCCGGGCCATGGCTCAACATCGCAAGAGACCGCGGAGCGTCGCGCAGCGGACCGTGTCGCTGCGCACGGCGGCCGCGACCCTGACGCTCGCCGGGGCACCGCTGGCCGCGGGCGGCGCGGCGGTCGCCGCGCCGGGCACCACCGCGGCCGAGGTCAGGCAGCAGGTGGACGAGCTGCACCACGAGGCGGAGGAGGCCACCGAGGCGTACAACGCGGCGACGGAGACCGCCGGGCGCGCCGAGGAGCACCTCGACCGGCTGCGCGACCAGGCCGCCCGCCGCACCGACGAGCTCAACGCCCTGCGCCGCGACCTCGGCGCCCAGGCCGCGGCCGAGTACCGCGCCGCCGGATTACCGGCCTCCCTCCAGCTCGCCCTCGCCACCGACCCGGACGAGTACCTGGAGCGCGCCGCCGCCCTCGACCGCGCGGGCAGCCGCCGGGCCGACGCCGTCGCCGTCCTCGGCAACGAGCTGCTGGCCGTCGAGCGGCTGAGGGCGGAGGCCGAGGCGGAGGCGGACGTTCTCGCCGACGCGCGGTCCGCGGCGGCGGAGCACCGCGCGACGATCGAACGCAGGCTTGCCGAGGCCGAGGAACTGCTCGCCGGGCTGACCGCGCAGGAGCGCGCCGCGGCGCTGGCCGAACCCACCGGACCCACCGGACCCACCGGACCCACCGAGGCCGCCACCGGCGCCGTGCCGCTGTCCGCCGCGCGGGACGCCTCGCCGAGCGCACGCGCCGCCGCGGCCGTCGCGTTCGCCTACGCGCAGCTGGGCAAGCCGTACGGCTGGGGCGCCACGGGCCCCGACGCGTTCGACTGCTCGGGCCTGACCCAGGCCGCCTGGCGCACCGCGGGCGTCTCGCTGCCCCGCACGAGCTACAGCCAGGTGAGCGCGGGCACCCGCGTCTCCCGCGACCAGCTGGCGCCCGGCGACCTGGTCTTCTACTACTCGGGTGTGAGCCACGTCGGCATCTACGTCGGAGACGGCCAGATCATCCACGCGGCACGCTCCGGCACCCCGGTACGCATGGCCCCCGTGGACTCCATGCCCCTGGTCGCCGCGACCCGCCCCGCGTAGACCGGGCGCGAACGGCGGGAGCCGCCATCCGTCCACGGCGAACCGGTGGACCCTCGGCTCCCGGGCGCGGGAACCCAGCCGCTCGTACAGCCGGTTCGCCGCCTCACGGTCAGGACGCGAGGTGAGGTCCACCGGACGCGCCGGATCAGCGCGGCCCGCCACGCCCTGCCCTCGCGCCGCGCTGTCCACGACAACGTCTTCGCCCCGGGCCCCGAGCCCGGACGGAAGGGGGTCAGCGCCCGTGTCGGCGTCCCGACGACGCCGTCAGCTCCGCCCGCTCCACGAGCGAGCAGCACGGTGTCCGCGTCGCACCGCGCCATTCGTTCGGCTTCCCGTGGTTTCAGGGATCTCGCGGTCTTCGACAGTCGCGGCACCAGGCGTCCGAACGCCTCGACGGCCTCAGGGCCGCTCACCGGCGCGGCGGGCAGGCAGTGCGAGCGGGCGCAGGGAAGCCGGGCCGTGGCTGCTTCGTGGTCAACACGGCCACCGAGCTGGGCACGGCCGGCGCCCGGGTGAGCGGCCAGGACCGCGGCCGCGTTCGACGTGACCCGCGAGGCGCCGCGCGGCCGGCTGGACGCGGCGCGCGAGAACGGTGAACTGCCCGCCGGTCTCGACACCGAGGCCGCCGTCGAGCTGCTGTTCACCACGGTGCTCGGCCCGCGCGTACGGGGGAGCGCGCCGGGCACGACCCGACGCGGCCGGCCCGTCCGTCAGGCGATCCCCGCGACCAGCAGGGCGAACGCCGCCACCAGCACCGCGACGCGCAGATAGTGGAACCGGTCCCAGCGCCCCAGCTGCTGGTGCCAGTCCGCCGGGACGCTCTCCGACGTCCAGCGCTTCACCCGCGAGTTGATCGGGACGAGCAGCGTCACCGACATCAGCACGCTCAGCGCGAGCAGCGCCGTCGCCGTGCCGAACGCGCCCGTCCCGCCGTCGCCCCGGGACTGCCAGGTCACGATCGAGCCGAGCACGACCGAGCCGATGTACCAGAACGGCATCACGAACCCGAGGATGCGCGCCCCCTCGATACGGCCGCGGAGCCCGGCGTCGCCCGGCAGCCGGCCGAATATCGCGTTGAGAAAGACCGCCACCGCGAACTCCACCCCGACCAGCAGTCCGACGATCACCGTGGTGCCGGCGGCCAGTACGTTCTCCATGTCCACTCCTCAGGTCCCCGGCACTTCTTCTAGCGCCGCTAGCTGATGTGGCGATGCTAACCAACACATCGCTCCTTTGTCTAGCGCCGCTAGCGAGACGGCGCGGAAAAGCCCCCGCGGCCGGACTCGGGCGTCCCGGCGGCGGGGGCCGTCCCAGGGGGTGACGCGGGGCGTCACCAGGGCGCGGGCGCCGCGGCCAGGCGTCTGCCGTGGCGCGCGGGAGAGGCGTGGTGGTGGACCCGGGAAGTGGCGCACACTCAACCGCCGATCCCCTGGACGAGCAATAATCTGCGCAGAATCACACAAAAACTCGATCAGTCAATGAAATTCACCGAACCGACCACCCGTCAGCCCGTGACCCATGTCACACACGGCTCCTGTCAGGAATCGGCCCGCCGCCCCGCTCAAGTCACCGACAGGGACCAGCGAACCGACAGGAGCACCACGTGAAGCACCGCATCGTCGTCCTCGGCGCGGGTTACGCCGGCGCCTACGCGGCCGGGACCCTGGCGCACCGACTGTCCCCGAAGGACACCGAGATCACCGTCGTCAACGCCGAACCCGACTTCGTCCAGCGCCTGCGGCTGCACCAGCTCGCGGCCGGGCAGGCGATCGCGGCCCCGCCGCTCGCCGACGTCTTCGCGGGCACGGGGATACGGCTGCGCGTCGCCCGCGTCACCGCCCTCGACCCCACCCGCCGGATCGTCACCTGGCCGGCACGGCCACCGGCGCCCCTGCCGAACTGGGCTACGACACGCTCCTCCACACCCTCGGCAGCCACGGCGCCGACCACGGCGTCCCCGGCGTGGCCGAGCGGCACCTGCCACAACGCCATGGGAGCGAACGACTTCACCGTCATCTGCGACTACAACTTCCCCGAGAACGACTACATCTACATCAGGGTGTGCGTCCGCAAGGGGGAGAACGGCACCGACCAGCGGTGCAGCGCCGAGGCGGGCCCGATCAGCATCTCCTCGGGCGAGTACGCCTGAGCGACCGCCTCCCCGGCCGCCGCCCGCCCGCCCGGAAATCACCACCCCGCCCGCTCCGTAGGGCACAATCCCCCCAGCAGCGGCCGCCGGTACCAGGACCGGCGGCACGGGACGCGTCGCCGTACGCGGGAGGAGCCGGGAGTGTCGTGAGCGGGGAGGAAGCGGCGGCACGGGAGTTCGCGCGCCTGCGGGACGAACTGGCGGCCGGGCGCGGCATACCGGACGCCCTGGCCCACTCGCCCGACGCATCGCGGCAGTGGGTGTCCGACGAGCTGACCCGCACCGCCCGCGACGCGGCGGCCCGCGAACGCGCCGACGACGACGCCCGCCTCGCCCGGCTCGCCGCGCGGGCCGCCTGGACGGCCGCCGCGCTGCTCGCGCTCCTCGCCCTGGCCCAGCCCGTCGCCGCGCTCCTCGGCGACGGCTGGTCCACCGGCCGCACCGCCGCCCTCGTCGCGCTCCTCCCGCCGGGCGCGGCCGTCGCGTACGCCGCGCTCGGGCGGCGGCAACGGGCGCGCGGCGGCGTGCTCGCGCCCCTGATCGGCGACGACAACCGGCTGTCCACCTCTCGCGCCGTCGCCGCCGCCTGGCTGCTGGTCGCCTGCCACAGCCTGCTCGCGCTCGCCCTCACCGGCGGCGCCGCCGGGTTCGCGGACGGCGCGGGCCTGCTGACCGCCGCGGCCGTCGCCCTCGCCGTCACCGTCTGGGTGCGGCACACGGTGGCCACGCGCGTACGCGGCTTCCGCATGCAGAAGATCCGCGCCGACCGCCCCCGCGCCGCCGACCTGCTGACGGACGACGGCGGACGCGGCAGCTTCACCGGGACCCAGTACGCGGCCGTCGCCGCCACCGGCGTCGTCTGGACGGCCGCCGCCCTCGCCCGCAACCCCGGCCACATCCCCTCCCCGCCCTGGCCGCTGGTGCTGCTCGGCGCCGCCTCGGCCCTCGCGTACGCCGCCGCCCGCTACACCGAGGGCGGCAGGCCCGTCATCCAGTCGATCGTGCGCGTCCGCGAGCCGGGCGACCTGCACGCCCCGATCCGGCACGGCGACGAGCTGGAGATCCGCGGCTCCGGCTTCGTCCCGGCGGGCGCCGCCGCCCCCGACCGGCTGGCCGAGACGGTGGTGCGCATCGGCGGCGTGGAGGTGCCCGTACCCCTCGTGCCGGTGACGGGCGGGTTCAGCAATCCGGGTGATACGCGGCTGCGCGTGCCGGTCCCGGTGGAGCTTGACGCGGGCCCTGTAGAGGTACGGGTCATCACCGCGGCCGGTACGGAGTCGGGACGCTATGTGATCACCGTGGCAGACTGACCGCCTTCACAGATGCCCCAAGGGCGACATCACGGAAGGTTCCCACCATGTCTGTCACGCCCCGAATCGGCGGCCCGCCCCCCGTCCACACCCACTTGCCCGGCGTCCCCGTCCCCGGGCGGCAGGAGCAGGCGCGCGAGAGCACGGCGCGCTGGGCCCCGCTCCCCCTGCGCCTGTTCCTGGGGACGACGTTCCTGTACGCCGGGATCGACACGTTCGCCGACGTCCGCCCGTTCAGCGCGGCGATGAACGGGGACGCCATCGCGCGGATGGTGTCGTTCACCCGTGGCGACGCCGCCGTCCCGCGCCTCACCGACCTGGTGCTCGACCGCCCCGACCTCGTCGCCGGCTGCCTGGGCGCGGCCGAGATCACCATCGGCGTCGCCGTGCTCCTCGGGCTGCTGACCCGCTGGGCGGCGGCCGCGGGGGCGCTGCTGACGCTCGCGTTCTGGCTGACGACGGGCTGGCACACCGACCCGTACTACTTCGGCCACGACCTGCCGTACGCGCTGGGCTTCGTCACCCTGCTGCTCACCGGCGCCGGGACCCACGCCCTCGGGCCCGCCCTCAGCCGCCGCCAGGACCGCCGGAGCCAGCGCCTGTTCGCCCGTCCGAACTGATCCCCGCGCCGTCACCACGCCGCACGCGCCACGCGCGCGCCGTACGCCGGGCCGTGAACGTCACCGCCGCCACGGCCCCGCTCAGCAGCAGCGCCGCGGGCGCCAGCACGAACACCGCGATCAGCGGCACCCCGTCCCCGTCGCCCCGCAGCCGCACCAGGTGCACGACGGCGATCCCGATCATCGTCAGGCCCAGCACGAGCCGCCAGGGCTCGAAACGGTGCCTCCGCATCCCGCCGTCCCCGCCGCGCGTCCCGCCGCCGCTCATGCCGCTCCCTCCGCGATCCGCCGCACCGCCAGGTGCCCGATGCCCATGTCCAGCCACAACTCGACCGTCCCGCCCGCCGTGTCCCCGTCCTGCGGCCCGTAGGTGATGGTCCGCTCCTGGCTCACGCCGCCGAACGAACGGACCGGCCCCGGGTCGTCCACGGTCGTCAGCGGGTCGTAGGAGAACGCGCCCACGTCGATCTCCGCGTGCACCTCCACCGTGACGTCCGGCGGCACCAGGACCGTCACCTGCCCGGCGCCCGCCTCCACCGAGGTGGTGACGCGCTCGCCGGCCGCCAGGTCGAGCCCGGTCAGGTTCAGCCGCGCGTCGCCCGTGTCCATGCTGTACGCGGGCCGCAGCGCGTCCGCCGACTCGACGCGCCACACGGGCTCGGTCCAGCCCGTCGCGATGTTGTCGGGCAGCGCCGAGGCACCGGCGAGCAGCACCGCCGTCAGGCCCGCCATGACGACCGTCCCGCCCCCGACGCGCCCCACGAACGCGCTGACCGCCAGGCCGAGGCCGTACACGACGAGCGCCGCCGTCAGGCCGACGACCAGCGCCGTGCCGAGCGGTTCGCCCTCCCAGGCGAGCGCCGTGCCGGTGAGGAAGGCGAGGGAGGCGAGCAGGGCGACGAGTCCGCCGAAGCGGAACTCGCGGGTCCTGGCGGGTCCGGCGGCGGGTTCGGCGGCGGGCGGCGCGGTGTTCTCGCGCGGCGCCCGGACGCCCGCCGCCGTGCCCGGCCGCGCGTCCGCCGCCTCGGCCGGGCCCCACAGGTAGCCGGGCCGCTGCGGGTCACTGGTGCCCCGCCACCAGGACGGCCCCGCGGTGGGCGGCGCGGCGGCCTCCGGCGGCGCCTCGGCGGCGGCCTGGGCGGCGACCGGGTCGGCCGCCTGCCCGGCGCAGCGCTGCTCGCCCCGCCGCGCCCAGTGGGCCGCGCCCGCCATCGACGCGAAGACGAGGAGGGAGAACCACACGACGCCGCCGGTGTCCGCCAGCGACGCCAGCAGCAGGCCACATCCGGCGACGATCAGCAGCAGCGCCGTCAGCCCCGGGCCCTCGACGCGGCCGGACAGCAGCCGCCGCCCCTCGTTCTCCTCCTCGCGCTCGAACGGTATGAGGAGCCACGCCAGCCCGTACGCGATCAGCCCGAGCCCGCCGACGACCGACAGCATCACGAGGGGCACACGCAGGATCACCGGATCGAGCCGGAAGTGCCGGGCCAGGCCGCCGCAGACGCCGCCGACGACCTTGTGCCGCCTGCTGCGCGTCAGTTGCGTCCACTCGCGCCGTACGCGTGTGGTCGTCGATTCCCCGGCCATGCCACCGGTGGGAGCGTCGCTCATGCCTCCATGGTGGCCGGGCGCGGCTGCGGCCGGAATCCGGGGCGCCCCGGACCCGTCCCTGAGTCCCCTGCCCGGGACACCCCTGATGCCCCCGGTGGCCCGTTCGTGTGACGATCGGGGTATGACGACCCCCACCACAGCGCCGGGCGCCGCCGCCGACGCCTCCCCCGACGACGCGGGCGTGCGCAAGCTCTACCGCGTCGTGGAGGGCCGCTGGCTGGGCGGCGTCGCCCAGGGCCTCGCCGGGCACCTCGGGGTCCCGGTGTCCTGGGTGCGGCTGACGTTCTTCGCGCTCGTGACGGCGAACGGTCTCGGCGTCCCGCTGTACGGCATCTTCTGGTTCGTCGTCCCCCTCGGGACGCCGGTACGGCCCGTCGCCCCGCCGACCGGCCGGTCCCGTTTCCACCTGCTGCACCACCCGCGCGACAAGCGGCAGCTACTGGCCATCGTGGTCGCCGTCGCCGCCCTGGCCGCGCTGGGCTTCAACCTGCACCTCCCCCTCCAGGCCCGCTACCTGTGGCCGCTGCTGGTCGTCGGCGTGGGCGCGGCCGTCGTGTGGCGGCAGGCGGACAACACCCGGCGCTCCCAGTGGGCCGCCGCGACCCGGGACAGCCGCTGGCTGCCGCTGGCCCGCAGCGCTGCGGGCGCCGTGCTGATGTGCCTGGGCATCACCGCGTTCGTCCTGGGCCAGGGGGTGTCGGCCGAGGCGCTGAGCGTCGTTCTCCAGGCGTCGGTCGCCGTGCTGGTGGGCATCGCGCTGCTGGTCGGCCCGTACGTGGTGCGCATGGTGCAGGACCTGTCCGCCGAGCGGACGCTGCGCATCCGGGCGCAGGAGCGCGCCGAGCTGGCCGCCCACATCCACGACTCCGTGCTGCACACCCTCACGCTGATCCAGCGCAACGCGGAGAAGCCCCGCGAGGTCGCCCGTCTCGCCCGCGCGCAGGAGCGCGACCTGCGGGCGTGGCTGTACAAGTCGGCGGAACGGTCCGGCCGCGCTCCGGAGCCGGAGGAGGAGACGGCCCGCACGTTCGCCGAGGCGGTGCGCGCGACCGTCGCGGAGGTCGAGGACCTGCACGGCGTGCCGATCGAGGTCGTGTGCGTCGGCGACTGCCCGGTGGACGAGGGCCTGGCGGCGCAGTTGCAGGCCGGGCGCGAGGCGATGGTGAACGCCGCCAAGTACGGCGGCGACGGCGGACCCGTGCAGGTGTTCGCCGAGGTGGAGGGGCGTACGGTCTTCCTGTCGGTGCGTGACCGCGGCCCCGGTTTCGACCAGGACGCGGTGCCGGCGGACCGGATGGGTGTGCGCGAGTCCATCATCGGACGGATGCAGCGCAACGGCGGGGCGGCGCGGGTGCGTTCGGCGCCGGGCGAGGGGACCGAGGTGGAACTGACGATGGAGCGGGCGATGGAGCGGACGGCATGACGGACGGCATGACGGGCGGCGTGACGGGCGGCGCGCGCAGGGCCCGTGTGGTCCTGGTGGACGACCACCGGATGTTCCGGGCCGGGGTGCAGGCGGAGATCGGCCGCACCGAGGAGACGGGCGTCGAGGTGGTCGGCGAGGCGGGCGACGTGGACCAGGCGGTCGCGGCGATCAAGGCGGCGCGGCCCGACGTCGTGCTGCTGGACGTGCACCTGCCGGGCGGCGGCGGGGTGGAGGTGTTGCGGCGCAGCGCGGAGCTGATCTCGGCGCCGGAGCGGCCGGTGCGGTTCCTGGCCCTGTCGGTGTCGGACGCGGCGGAGGACGTCATAGGCGTCATCAGGGGCGGGGCGCGCGGCTATGTGACGAAGACGATCACCGGGCCCGACCTGGTGGGGGCGATCTTCCGCGTGGCGGACGGGGACGCGGTGTTCTCGCCGCGGCTGGCGGGCTTCGTGCTGGACGCGTTCGCCTCGTCGGACGCGACGCCGGTGGACGAGGACCTGGACCGGCTGACGCAGCGGGAGCGCGAGGTGCTGCGGCTGATCGCGCGGGGGTACGCGTACAAGGAGGTCGGCAAGGAGCTGTTCATCTCGGTGAAGACGGTGGAGAGCCACGTCTCGGCGGTGCTGCGCAAGCTCCAGCTGTCGAACCGGCACGAGCTGACCCGCTGGGCCACCGCCCGCCGCCTGGTCTGACCCACCGCACGCCACCGCACGCCACTGCACCGCCCGCCACTGCACCGCGCGGACTGCGCGCCGCGCGGTGTACGCGTACGCCTGCGGTCCCCGCACGCCACCACCGCACCTGGCCGCGGCGCACCCGCCCGGCCAGGGTCTCCGGCGAGGACACCGCCGTCGTGCCGGACGCGTGGGCCGGGGGCGGGGGCCGTCCGCGGCCGGTGCGTCAGACGATGCGGGTGTCCGCCGGGTTCTCGTCCGGGAGGTGGACGTCACCGACCGCCACGTTGACCTCCACCACTTCGAGCCCCGTCATGCGCTCCAGCGCCGTGATGACGTTCTCCCGGATCTCGGCCGCCACCTCGGGGATCGGCACGCCGTACTCCACCACCACGTCCAGGTCGATGGCCGTCTGCCGCTGGCCGACCTCCGCGTGGACGCCGCGCGCGACGTTCGACCGGCCGCCGGGGACGCGGTCGCGTGCGGCGCCGAGCGCGCGGGCCAGGCCGCTGCCGCCGAGCGCGTAGACGCCCGTGACCTCGGCCGCCGCCATGCCGGCGATCTTCTCGACCACGCCGTCCGCGATGGACGTCTGCCCGCGCGTGGCGGCCGGTTCCCCGGGCCCGCTGCCGCCGTCCGTGACGGTGGTCGCGCCCTCGGTGCCCTGCGGTACGGCGGGGCCCGCGCTCTCCGTGCGCCCCTGCGGCACCTGCGCGCCACCGGTCTCCGTGCCCGCGGCCCCGTCCGCCGGGAAAGCGTCCCTCGTCGCGTCCATCACTGCCTCACACCCCTCACTTGGCCTGCCGGATCTCCGACCCCGCCGGATCTCCCGGCAGGGCGCATTGTTCCGCATCTGCCCGCTGCCCGGTCCTGCCGCGCGCACGCCGTGTCGCCCCGCCGTTCCTCCCCGCCCCGCGCGCCGCGCCCGCCGACGCCGCGACCACGCACAGGACCGCTATCCACTGGTTCCAGTGCAGCGCCTCCCCCAGGACGGCGAGGCCGATGAGGGCGGCCACGGCCGGTTCGAGGCTCATCAGGATGCCGAAGACCCGGGGCGGGATTCTGCGCAGCGCCTCCAGGTCGAGCGAGTACGGAACGACGGACGACAGCAGTGCCACGCCGAGGCCCGCCGCGAGCACCCACGGCTGGAGCAGCGCCGTTCCGCTGTCGGCGACGCCGAAGGGCGCGGCGACGACCGCGGCCACGGCCATGCCGAGCGCCAGGCCGTTGCCCTCGGCGGTGTGCCGGCCCAGCGCGGCGCCGACGAGGATGTACAGGCCCCAGCACGCGCCCGCCGCGAGGGCGAACAGCAGACCGGCGGTGTCCACGTCGCCGCCGCCGTCCGCCAGCAGGACGACGCCGCACGCCGCGAGGAGCGCCCAGCACGCGTCGGGCCAGCGCCGCGATCCGCCGAGGGCCACCGCGAGCGGGCCGAGGAACTCGACGGTCACGGCGATGCCCAGCGGGACGCGGTCGAGCGCCAGGTAGAAGCAGAGGTTCATCGCGCCGAGGGTCACGCCGTAGGCGAGGACGACCGTCCAGGCGCGGCGGCCGAGGCGCGGCGAGGGGCGCCACAGCAGCAGCAGCACCGCGGCGGCGAAGAACAGCCGCAGTGTGACCGTGCCGAAGCTGCCGACGGCGCCGAACAGGTTCTTGGCCACCGCCGCGCCCAGCTGGACGCTGACGATGCCGAGCAGGACGAGGACGGGTGGCGGGACGGCGTCGAGGGTGTGCCCGGCCCGCGCGTTCATGGTGGCCACATGGGGAGTCTCGGCGAGCGCCCGGCGCGCGTCACCCGCTTTTCACGCCCCTTCCCGCGCCCCCGTCGTCACCCCGCGCGCAGCGCGCCGAGCAGGCGGCGCAGGGCGGCCGTGGTGTCGGCGAGGTCGTCGGGCCCGGCGGAGGCGGCCAGCCACAGCGCGGCCTCGTTCATCGCGCCCGACAGGAGGTGCACGAGCGGGGCGACGGGCTGCCGTGGGATGGCGCCGTTGTCCATCAGGGCGGCGAGCGCGTCGTGCAGGTGCCGGGCGGAGGCGGCCTGGTCCATGGCGCGCCACTCGTTCCAGCCGAGGACGGCCGGGCCGTCGACGAGCATGATCCGCTGCGTGTCGGGGTCGGTCGTCGCGGCCAGGAACTCCTCGCTCCCGGCGACCAGCCGGTCCCACGGGTCGGCGTACTGGTCGGCGACGGCCGCGACCCGGCGGCCCACCTCGTCCTGCACGGCGGTCAGCACGGCGTGGAACAGCTCGGTCTTACCCGCGAAGTGGTGGTAGAGCGCGCCCTTGGTGACCCCGGCGGCCTCCGTGATCTGCGCCAGGCTCACGGCGGCGTACCCGTGGTCGGCGAACAGCCGCCTGCCCTCCCGCAGCAGGACGCGCCGCGTCCGCTCGCGCTGCCGCGCCCGGATGCCGTCGGTCCGCATCGTCCCCACACCCTCTCGGCGCACCGGCCTTTGACATACCAACGGTATGCGAATACCGTCACTCGCGTACCGATGGTATGCGAAAGGCGCGACGACCATGCGACTGACCGGCTTCTACCCAGTGATCGGCACCGAACGGGTGGGCGAGTCACGGGACTTCTACACCCGCCTGTTCGGCTTCGAGGTGACCTTCGAGGCCGACTGGTACGTCAGCCTCCGGCACACCGCCGACCCGGCCCGCGAGCTGGCCCTGCTCGACCACGCCCACCCGACCGTCCCCGAGGGCTACCGCGTCCCGGCGCGCGGCCTGCTGCTCAACTTCGAGGTGGCGGACGTGGACGCCGAGTGGGAGCGGCTCGTCACCGGCGCGGGCCTGACCCCCGTACTGCCGCTGCGCGACGAGGACTTCGGGCAGCGGCACTTCATCGTCCCCGACCCGAACGGGGTGCTGATCGACGTCATCACCCCGATCGAGCCGTCTGCCGACTTCGCGGCGCAGTACGCGGCGGACTGACCGCCGTTCACCTCCCCAGGGCGCGGCAGCGGCGCACGGCGAGCGGGCCCGCGTACGCCATCGGCAGCGCGTGCTGCTCGACCCGACTGCCGCCGAGTGGCACGGGGTTGCCGACCAGGTCGCGGATCGCGTCCGCCGTGGACGACACCGGGTTCCACAGCACGACGGCCCCCGCCAGTCCGGCATCAGATGCGGGGGTGTGAAGACGGACGACACCATGCCGAGCGGAAAGGCGACGGCGAAGAGGTTCCCCGCCGCCGCCACGCTCGGCACCGCGAGCCCCAGCCACACCCCCACCCACCTCAGCGCGACCGCGTGCGCCGCCGTACGCGCGCCGGCTCGCGCCGTATGCCGTGCCCGCCGGCCGACGCCCGCCCGCCGTCGGGGCGGGTCAGGGTGGCCAGCATGCGGACGGTGCCGCGCCGCACCGCCGGGCCGAGGCCGTCGACGGCGAGGCGGTCGCACTACCGCTTGGCCAGTCCCTCGGCGACGACGGACCAGTCGCCTTCCTCCGCGCGCACGCGGTCCCCTCCCGTTGATCTGGGTACGGCGTACCCACAGACGAGGGGGTCGTTAGACTGCGCCCACCATGGAGCCGGTACACAGCGGCCGCGGCGACATCAGCCGCAGCCTCGAACTGATGTGGCACGGCCGCGAGACCGCCGCGCGCGGCCCCCGGCCGGCCCTGACCCTCGACCGCATCGTCACCGCCGCCGTCGCGCTGGCCGACCGCGACGGCATCGCCGCCCTGTCCATGCGCAACGTCGCGGCCGAGCTGGGCGTCGGCACGATGTCGCTCTACCGCTACGTCCCCGGCAAGGCCGAGCTGCTCGACCTGATGCTCGACCACGTCAACGCCCCGGACGGCGACCCCGACGCGCACCGGGACAAGGACTGGCGCGCGATCCTCACCCTCGTCGCCGAGGGCACGTACCGCCTCTACCTCGACCACCCGTGGCTGCTCCAGGTCAACCAGTCCCGCCCGCTGCTCGGGCCGAACGCGCTGCTCGGCTTCGAGTTCGCGCTGCGCGGCCTCGCGGACCTCGGGCTCACCGGCCAGGAGAAGGTGCAGGTCATCATGACCGTCGACTCCTACGTCACCGGCATCGCCCGCTACCACGTGCTGCGCGAACAGGCGAGCCGCGACTCGGGCGTGAGCGACGAGGAGTTCTGGGCACAGCAGGGCCCGCTGATGACGACCGCCTACCACACCGGTCGCTACCCGGAGGTGTTCGGGCTGGCCGAGGACGCGTTCGCCATGGGCGCCGAGGAGTCGATGCGCTTCGGCCTCGACCGGGTGCTGGACGGCTGCGCGGCCCTGGTCGGCGGGCGGGCGCGCCGTAAGCCGGCGGACGGGTGAGCCGTACGTGTTCCGCCGCGCGGCGGGCCGGTGTTACGTTCCGGGCAGGGCGACGGCGCCCGCAGGGGGGCGGATGACAGTGGGGTCACGACGCGGCGCACTGCTGGCCGGCGCGCTGCTGGCCGTGGCGCTGAACGGCGGCTGCGCCGGGGGCACCGGCGACGGCGGCGACGGCGTGCCCCCCGGGCCGACCGCCCCCGCCGAGCTGGTGACCGTCAGCGTCTCCGGCGGACTGGCGGGCGGCGGCCCCGGCGTGTTCGTGGCCGTCGCGGCGGACGGCTCGCTGACGTCGGTGGCCGGTACCGGCGCCGAGATGGAGAACGGCGAACTGACCGACGCCCAGCTCGCGGAGCTGACGGACCTCGTGGAGAGCGACGCGTTCGCCGCCCTGCCGCCGCGGACGTACGACGCGCCCGCGCCCGACGCGTTCCGCTACACCGTCGTCCACGGCGAGCGCTACGTCATGGCGGACGACGCCAGCCTGACGCCGCCGCTCGACGGGATCGTGGCGCTGCTGGCCCCGTGGCTCAGCGCCGCCGGGTGACGAGCCGCCGCAGGCCGACGACGGCGAGCACCGCGACGCCCGCGACGACGACGGCGCGCGTGGACAGCGACAGCTCCCCGCCGTCACCGTCCCCGCCGCCCCCGCCGTCCTCACGCGCGCCCGTACCACCGTCCCCGCCCTCGGCCGCCTCCTCCCGCACGGTCTCCGGCAGCAGGTCGCCGCTGAGCCCGACCGGCTCCACGGCGCTCGCCTCCCCCTCGCTGCCGAACATCAGCGTCCGCCCGTCCGGCGTGAACGTGACGGACTCGCCCTGTGCCTGGAGCGGCGGCACGACGCGCTGGTCGATCGCCTCCGGCACGCCCGTCTCCGGCCAGCGGTACATGACCGCGCCGAAGTAGCCGCGCAGCAGCAGCCGCGTCCCGTCCGGCGAGAACGCGCCGTCCGTCACCCACAGGTCGAGATCCGTGACGGGCTCGAACGTGTTGACGCCGCTCGTCGCCAGCTCCTCCGGCCCGGCGTACAGCGCGGCGCCGCCGTCCTGCTTCTTGCTGGCGATGTACACCCGCCCGGTGACGGGGTGGACCATCAACGCCTCGGCGTCGCGCGGCCCGTCGGCGTAGGTCAGGGTGTAGACGGTCGGGGTGACGGTGGTGTCGGCGAGTTCGGCGGGCTCGGGGAAGCGGTAGAGCCACACCTCGCTCCAGCCGCCGTCGAAGTTGTCCCCGATGTCCGCCGCCCACAGGTCGCCGTCCGGGCCGAGCGAGATGGCCTCGACGTCGCGGGCCTCCACACCGGAGAGGGCGACGGTCGCGACGGTCTCGCCGGTGGCGCCGTCCACGGCGTAGACGTTCGCGGCGTCGTCGCTGTCGTTGTGCGTCCAGTAGATCCCGGGGTGCGCGTGGCTGGCCTGGAGGCCGCTCGACTCCACGATCCGCGGGTCCGTGATCGTGAACGCCCCGGGCTCCGCGTCGTCGGCCGCGGCGGACCCGGCGGCCAGGAACGGCAGCAGCAGGGGCGCGAGCACGGCGGTGGCGGCGGCGAGGGCGGCGGCGGGGCGCGTCGTCGGGGGCATGGGGCCAAGCCTGCCAGCACGCGCGCCGCGCCGGGCCGTTCCCCCCGGAGAGGGGACGTGCGGGGGCCGCGGGCACCGGAGTGAACGCGCGCGCCCCACGGGGACGTTGGGGATCATGAGGACATCGCAGACAGCGACGTTGCGGCCACCCCGCGCACTCCCTACTGTCCCCATCATGAGTGGACATGGACAACAGCGACAGCGGCGTGACGGCGGCCCGGCGCCCTGGGTGGCCCCGGTGGCCGGCGCGACGGGGGCGGCGCTCGCCGTCGTCGGCTCCCTGCTCACCTGGGGCGAGGTCACTCATCCGGCGTGGGGGGACCAGGAGATCGCCGGTCTCGACGGGGACGGCGTGTGGACGCTGTGGCTCGCGGTGGGCGCGCTGGTGCTCTTCCTGGCGACGCCGCTGGCGCGGCTGCCGCTGCTGGCCGCCGTCGCCGGAGTGCTGTCGGTCGGCACGGTGGCGCTGAGCGGACTGAACGCGTTCGGTCCCGACCGTTCGGCGCGTATCTACGTGCGCGACGTGCTGGGGCGGGGCGGTGAGGACGAGGACGAGATCTTCGCGCTGCTGTCCGACTACGGCTCGGCGCCCGGCGTCTGGCTGGTGCTCGCGACGTCCGTACTGAGCGTCACGGCGGCGGTGTGGACAGTCGTGCAAGCGGGGCAGCTGCTTCCCGTTGCGGAGGAGATGCGGCTCCGCGACGGGGAACTGGCGAAAAGATAAGTGCGATCAGCCGCATAACGGGCAGCCGCGTTGCGGTGGCCGGGCGCCGCTTCCTAGGTTCCTCGCCATGAGTTCCTACGGTCAATACCCCGCCGCTCCCGGGGGGGGGGGGGGGGGGGGGGGGGGGGGGGGGGGGGGGGGGGGGGAGGGGGGGGGGGG
>NZ_JBJZOH010000042.1:0-40444 GCF_047200595.1 Streptomyces sp. MS19
CCGGGGGGGGGGGGGGGTCCCCCCCCCCCCCCCCCCCCCCCCCCACACCGGGGGCGGCTCCCGGGGAAAAGCGGCTCCGGCGGGCTCGCTTGCCGCGGGTCAGCTGAGGAGCGCGTTCAGTTCGGCGTAGGGCAGGGCGTCCGACACCGACGTGTAGGTGCCCTGGGAGAACGCCTCCTCGGCGGCGCGCCGCACCACGGCGTAGGCGGCTGCGGCGACGGACGAGCCGAGGCTGACGCGGGAGGCGCCCGCCGCCGCCAGCTCGGCGACGGGCGGACTGCCGGGCCCTGCCAGCACGTTGAGCGGCACGGTGATCCCCGCCGCGAGCGCCGAGACGGTGGGCAGGTCGCGCACGGCGGGGACGAAGATGCCGTCCGCACCGGCGGCGACGTACGCCGCCGCGCGTTCCAGCGTGGCGCGCAGGCGGTCGGCGGGGTCGCCCGCCTCGCGGATGTAGGTGTCCACGCGGGCGTTCAGGAACAGGGGGATGCCGGCGGCGTCGGCGGCCTCGCGGGCGGCGCGCAGCCGTTCCGCCTGTTCGGCGGCGGGCCGCAGCGGGCCGGGGCCCGCCGTGGCGGCGTCCTCGATGTTCACGCCGACCGCGCCCGCCGCGAGGACGCCGCGCACGGTCTCGGCGACGTCCTCCGGCGCGGCGCCGAAGCCGCTCTCGATGTCGGCCGTCACCGGGAGGTCCACCGAGGCGGCGACGCGGGCGACCAGTCCGAGCGCCCGTTCGCGCGGCAGAGCGTCGCCGTCCGGCGCGCCCAGGGCCCAGGCGGCGCCCGCGCTCGTCGTGGCCACGGCGGAGGCGCCCGCCGCCGCGACGATCCGCGCCCCGGCGGCGTCCCAGACGTTGGCGAGGACGAGGGCGGGGTCGGGCGTGTGGAGGGCGCGGAGGCGGAGCGCCTTGGCGCGCTGGGCTTCGTGGGGTGCGGTCATGGCTCCATCCCAGCAGCGGCGGGAGCGCCTGGCTGGCGGTTTTCGGACGGTATGGGACGGCCCGGCGGCCTCAGGGGCGGCGGAGCCGGAGGCACAGGAACATCGGCTGGCGCCGCGTCTTCTCGTACCGGCGCGGGTCGGTCCGCGCGGCCTCCTCCGTGGCGCGCGGTTCGGTCAGCCGCTCCAGCGCGTAACCGGCGCCGAGCAGTTCGCCGAGGAGCGTCTCCAGCGTCATCCGCCGGTAGGTGAGGGCGAAGCCGTCGCCGATGGGCAGGTCCACGCGGTCCTCGGTGAAGTAGAAGCCGCCGAAGTGCGTCCAGTCGCTGGTGGGATGGGTCACGGAGAGGAGCAGCGCGCCGCCGGGCCGCAGGACGCGCCGTATCTCGCCGAGGAGTCGGCCGCGCGCCTCGACGTGGTGGTGGACGAGGCCGAGGACCGCGAGGTCGGCCGACGCGTCCGGCAGGAACGGCAGCGGCTCCTCCAGGTCGTGGAGGCGCAGTTCACGGCCCCCGGCCGGGACGTCCGCGAGGCGGTCCCGTGCGGCGTCGAGCAGGCTCTCGCTCCCGTCCACGCCGACGACGCGCACGGCGCCGCGGCGCAGCAGTTCGGCGGCGAGGTGCCCGGCGCCGCACCCGAGGTCGAGGACGTCCAGTCCCCGTACGTCACCGGCGAGTCCGAGCATGGCGGGGCGTTCGGTGTGGGCGTTGTAGGCGCTGTCGGTGGCCTGGGCGGCGAACAGCCTGCCCATCTCGCCGTGGTACGCGGTCGCGGCTCTCATCCGGCCATCCTGGCAGTACACGCCGGAGCCCGTCCCCCGGTGAGGGCGGACGGGCTCCGTGCGGGCGGGACGCGGGGAGGGGAACGGACGGAGCGGTCAGGCGGCGGCGGGGGCCGGCGCGGGACCGCCGGACTCGGCCGCCTTCGCGGGACCGCTGCCCCGCAGCGGCGTCTCGCGGACGAACAGCGCCGCGGCCAGCGACAGCACCGCGATGAGACCGCCGACGAGGAACGCCATGTGCGTGCCGGAGGAGACCGCGTACTCGTACGCCTCCCGCAGCGGTGCCGGGAGCGCCGCCAGGGCGTCCGCCGTGAGCTGCGCGCTCTCGCCGGTGGCCGCGTCCGCGTCCGCCCCGACGCGTGACGCCATCTCGTCCTGCACCGCGTTGGTGAACAGCGCGCCCATCACGGCGACGCCGAACGAGCTGCCGAGCGTGCGGAACAGCGTGGACGTCGAGGACGCGACGCCGATGTCCTTCATCTCGACGCTGTTCTGCGCGATCAGCATCGACGTCTGCATCAGGAAGCCCATGCCCGCGCCGAGCACGGCCATGAACACGCCGGACGTGACGCGCGAGGTGTCCACACCCATCGTGGACAGCAGCAGCATCCCGGCGACCATCAGCACGCTGCCGACGATCGGCAGGGCCCGGTAGCGCCCGGTGCTGCTCGTCCAGCGTCCGGCGAGCATCGAGACGATCATCATGCCGAGCAGCATCGGCAGGAGCTGGAGGCCGGAGTTGGTCGCCGAGGCGCCCTGCACGGCCTGCTGGTACAGCGGCAGGTAGAGCGTCCCGCCGAACATCACGAAGCCGGTGACGAAGCCGACGATCGCGACGAGCGTGAAGTTGCGGTTGCGGAAGATGTGCAGCGGCACGACGGGCTCGGCGGCGCGGCGCTCGGCGAACAGGAACGCGGCCAGCGCCAGCACCCCCAGCACGGCCAGGCCGATGATCTGCCCGGAGGCCCAGTCGTACTCCGAGCCGCCCCACGTGGTGACCAGCACGATCGCGGTGATGCCGACCGTCAGCAGGCCCGCGCCGAGGTAGTCGATGCGCCCCTGGGCGCGCCGCTTCGGCAGGTGCAGGACGGACGTGATCATCACGAGGGCGACGGCGCCCAGCGGCAGGTTGATGTAGAAGGTCCAGCGCCAGCCCCAGTGGTCGGTGATGAAGCCGCCGAGCGAGGGGCCGCCGATCATCGCGAGCGCCATGACACCGGCGATCATGCCCTGGTACCTGCCGCGCTCGCGCGGCGGGATCAGGTCGCCGATGATCGCCATCACGCCGACCATCAGGCCACCGGCGCCGAGGCCCTGGACCGCGCGGAAGGCGATCAGCTCGCCCATGTTCTGCGCTATGCCGGAGAGCGCGGAGCCGATCAGGAAGATGACGATCGAGGAGAGGAACGCGCCCTTCCGGCCGTACATGTCGCCGACCTTGCCCCAGATGGGCGTGGAGGCGGCCGTGGCCAGCGTGTAGGCGGTGACGACCCAGGAGAGGTGGGCGACGCCGCCCAGCTCGCCCACGATGGTCGGCATCGCCGTACCGATGATCATGTTGTCGAGCATCGCGAGCATCATCGCGATGAGCAGGGCCATGAGGACGACGCGCACACTGCGCGTCCTCGGCTCTTCGGTACCCGGTGCCGCGTCGCTGACGGCGGCGGTGCTCTGGGACATCCCCCACTGGCCTCTCGTGTGCACTTACTTGCCGTCCGGCAAGTGTCCGTTACGCTGGGGACGGTAGAACGGTCACTAGCCGGTCGTCAAGTTAGTTGATGCCGTCGGTCCACCGGCCCGTCGGTCCCATCGGCCCATCGGTTCCTGAGGAGAGGCATGGCACACAGCCACCAGCAGCGCAGGTCGGACACCCGGCAGCGCATCCAGGACATCGCCCTGGAGCTGTTCGCCGAGCAGGGATACGACAAGACGTCACTGCGGGAGATCGCGGAACGGCTCGGTGTGACCAAGGCGGCCCTCTACTACCACTTCAAGGCGAAGGAGGACATCGTCATCAGCCTCTTCGACGACCTCGCGCGCCCGATCGACGAGATCGCCGAGTGGGGACGGCAGCAGCCGCAGACGCTGGAGACGAGGCTGGAGATCCTCCGCCGCTACAGCGCCGCCCTCCGGCGCGGCGCGCCGCTCTTCCGCTTCATGCAGGAGAACCAGGCGGCGGTGCGCGAGCTGAGCGTGGGTGCCACGTTCAAACACCGCATGCTGGCGATGACCAACCTGATGACCGGCTCTGACGACCCGGTCACGGACCAGGTGCGCGGCCTGACAGCGCTCTTCGCCATGCACGCGACCTTCTTCTGGGCGCACCTCCTGGACGCAGAGGAGGCCGAGCTGAGCGCGGCGTCCCTCACCGTCGCGACCGAGCTGCTCACGGCCGCCCACCAGGCGCGCGAGGCCGCCGCGGCGGACGCCGCCGGGGCCTGACCGCCGCCCCGGCGGCGGGCTCAGCCCGCGGCCAGGACGGTGCGCAGCGCGGCGAGCGCGCGTTCCAGCTCCTCGCGGGTGACGGTGAGCGGCGGCGCGACGCGGAGGGTCGAGCCGTGGGTGTCCTTGACCAGCACCCCCTCCCCCAGCAGCCGCTCGCCGATCTCGCGGCCCGTGCCGATCGCCGGGTCGACGTCCACGCCCGCCCACAGGCCGCGCGCCCGGTGGGCGAGGACGCCGTGCCCGTGCAGCGCGGTGAGCCCCTCGTCCAGGACGGTGCCCAGCTCGGCCGCCCGCCGCTGGTACTCGCCGGTGCGCAGCAGTTCGACCACGGCGGTGCCGACGGCGGCGGCCAGCGGGTTGCCGCCGAACGTGGAGCCGTGCTGTCCGGGGCGCAGCACGCCGAGCACGTCGCGGGTGCCGACGACGGCGGAGACCGGCACGATCCCGCCGCCCAGCGCCTTGCCGAGGAGCAGCAGGTCGGGCCGTACGCCCTCGTGGTCCACGGCGAGCGTGGTGCCGGTGCGGCCGAGGCCCGACTGGATCTCGTCGGCGATGAAGAGGCAGCCGGTGCGCGCGGTCAGTTCGCGGACGCCCGCGAGGTAGCCGTCGCGGGGGATGATCACGCCGGCCTCGCCCTGGATGGGTTCGATGAGGACGGCGGCCGTGGTGTCGTCCACGGCGGCGGTGAGGGCGGGCAGGTCGTCGTAGGGGACGACGCGGAAGCCGGGGGTGTAGGGGCCGTAGCCGTCGCGGGCGTCGGCGTCGGTGGAGAAGCTGACGAGGGTGGTGGTGCGGCCGTGGAAGTTACCGGCCGCGACGACGATCGTGGCCTGGCTCTCCGGGACGCCCTTCACCTCGTACGCCCACTTGCGGGCGACCTTGACGGCGCTCTCGACGGCTTCGGCGCCGGTGTTCATCGGCAGGACCGTCTCCAGGCCGGTGAGCGCGGCGAGGCTCTCGGCGAAACCGGCGAGGCGGTCGTTGTGGAAGGCGCGGGAGGTCAGCGTCACGCGGTCGAGCTGGTGCCGGGCGGCGTCGATCAGCGCGGGGTGGCGGTGGCCGAAGTTGAGCGCCGAGTAGCCCGCGAGCATGTCGAGGTAGCGGCGGCCCTCGACGTCCTCGACCCAGGCGCCCTCGGCGCGGGCCACGACGACGGGCAGCGGGTGGTAGTTGTGGGCGAGGACGGGCTGCTCGGCGCGGATCAGCTCGGCTGAGCCGCGGGGCGGGGCGACGGTCACGGGGTGGCCTCCTGGATTGTCCGGCCGGGTGCGGTCGGGAGCTGTGCGGTCGGGAGCTGTGCGGTCGGGGTCGGGACGGGGGTCGTGGCGGGGACGCGCGCGGGCCTGATCTCCTGGGTGCAGCATTTGATGCCGCCCCCGGCCTTGTGGAGTTCGGACAGGTCCACGGGCACCGGTACGTAGCCGCGCGCGGCGAGCTGTGCGGCGAGGCCGGTGGCGCGGGGGGCGAGGAAGACGTGCCGTCCGTCGGAGACCGAGTTGAGGCCGAACGCGAGCGCGTCCGCCTCGTCCGCCAGCAGCGCGCCGGGGAACAGCCGCCGCAGCACGGCGCGGCTGCCGGGCGAGAAGGCGCCGGGCCAGTAGGCGACGGTGTCGTCGTCCAGCGCGAAGAGCGCCACGTCCAGGTGGTAGAAGCGCGGGTCGACCAGGCGCAGCGACACGACGGGGACGCCGAAGAACTCCTGCGCCCGCGCGTGCGCCGTGCGGGTGGTCCTGAAGCCGTGGCCGGCCAGCAGCATGCCAGCGACCGGGACGAAGTCGCCCTCGCCCTCGCAGACGGCGCCCGCGCGGCGCACGGTCCAGCCCGCGGCGGCGAACCAGCGGGCGTACTCGGCGGCCTCGGGGCGGCGCTGGGGTGCGTGGAAGCGGGAGCCGAGGACGAGGCCGTCGAGGGTGACGGCCGCGTTCGCTGCGAAGACCATGTCGGGCAGTCCGGGGGCGGGCGGGACGGTGTCCACGGTGTGGCCGTACCGCTCGTAGGTGCGCATCAGCTCGGCCCACTGGGCGCGGGCGAGTGCGGTGTCGGCCGCCGTGCCGGGGACCATCCACGGGTTGATGGCGTACTCCACGGCGAAGTGGCGGGGTTCGCAGGTGAGGTAGTGCCTGGGGCGCGCGCGGCGCGGGGCGTTTCTGGGCACGGGCGGCGTCCTCCCTGTTCCGGTGGGGTGCGGGCGTGGGGCCCGCGAGGCATGCGGAGTGGGGCGGGGATTGCGGGGGATGCACAGGAATGCGCGGGATGGGAGGGATGCGAGGGATGGGGCGGTGCAGTCCACCTGTAACGGTAGGAACGCTCACGCTCCGCGACAAGGAAGCGGCGTTGCGCGTACGCGCAGCGTCGTTGCGTGGCGGCCTGTCTCAGCGGCTGTTCGTTGCGCCTGCCTCGGGGCTGGTGGGGATGAGGTGGGAGAGCACGATCTGGCTGACGGTCTTGAGGATGAACGGCTCGGCCCTGATGCGTTCGAGGACCTCCTCGAAGTGGCCGATGTCGCTCGCCCTGATGTGCAGGAGCGCGTCCGCGCCGCCCGTGACCGTCATGGCGGCCGTGATCTCCGGGTGGTCGCGGACGACCTCGGCCAGGCGGCGCGGGGGCGCGGCGCCGTCGCAGTAGACCTCGACATACGCCTCGGTGCGCCAGCCGAGCGCGGCGGGTGTGACGACGGTGGTGAAGCCGGTGATGACGCCCGTCTCGCGCAGGCGGTCCACGCGGCGTTTGACGGCGGGCGCGGACAGGCCGATCTCCGCGCCGATCTCGGCGAAGCTGCTGCGCGCGTTGGCGACGAGGGCGGTGAGAATCCCGCGGTCGAGGTCGTCCAGGGGCATGGCGGGGCGTGTCATCGGCGGGACTCCTTCGTCCGGCGTCCGGTGGCCGGTCGCGTACCCCGGACCGGCCACCCGTACCGGTCGAGTGTCGGGGAACGGCGGCCCGCCGGGGAGGCCGCGCGGCACCCGGTCACCCGTGCGACGCCGCCGGGGTCCGCGTCAGCGGCCGTCCGCGCGCCGCGGCCCGGCCACGGGTATCGCCCGGTCCCTGCGCGCCTGGTGGTCGGCGCGGCACGGCCGTGCCCGCACCGCCTCGGCGAACAGCGCGTCGCGCTCGCGCCCCGCCGGGACGACGGCGCGGTGGGCCGGCGGGGTGTGGAACCACGCGGGGTGCCGCGCCGCGCCGGCCGCCGAGGCGATCACGTACAGCCGCCCGCCGAGCCACAGGCGCATCAGCGGGGTGATGCGGCGCGCGCCGGTGCGCGCGCCCGCGTACGTCAGCAGGAGCAGGGCGGCGGCGTCCATGCCGGCGGCGAGCCGCTCCCGGAACTCCTTGACGATCCACTGCTCGTTCTCATCCATACGCAGAGTGAAGCACGCGCCACTGACAGTGCCGTCCAACCCGGCTCTGATCAGGCGATATCCAGGGTCAGGCCGTCCCCGTCGTGACGCGCGGTGAGCACGGCGCCGGTCGCGTCGTGGCGTACGGACTGGACGCCGGGCGCGTTCGCCAGCACGGTGACGCCGGGCGCGGCGGCCCGCCGTGCCGTGGTCTCCGCGTCCGCGCCGGGGAGGACGAGGCAGGCGTACGCGGCGCCGGCCGGTGCGGGGCCGTGGTCGAAGCCCGCCCAGAACACGTCGGCGGTGAGCCGCGCGCCGTCGCCCGTGGTGGACAGGTCCTCCCAGCTGCCGGACCGTTCGCGCACCCGCGCGGTCAGCGCGGCGGGCCCGGCGAGCGCCACGTACCCGGCCCGCCCGTGGTGCGCCCAGCCGTGGCCGGTCGTCAGCGGCCCGGTGGCGAGGCGCTGGTCGACGGTGGTGACGACCGGGTGCACGGCTCCCGGCGCGGCGATCCCGGCGCCGAGCGCGACGTAGGCGTCCTCGAAGCAGAACCACGCCTTCCAGCCCGCCGTGAACCGGTCGGTCCCCGTGAGGTCGTACGCGGCGACGGCGAGGCGGCCGTCCGTGCGGACGCCGACGTGGGCGGACGCGCCATGCTGCCCGTTGGGGCGCGGGAAGAGCGCGGCCGGGTCGGGGATCTGCTCGGCGGTGGTCCCGGGCAGCCTGGCCCAGTCCCACAGCGGGAGGACGGCGCGGTAGCCGTCCTCGTCGGCGTCCCCGACGCGGAGGGCGGCGACGCCGTCGCCGAGGTGGCGGCCGAGCAGGTTCTCGCCGTTCATGCTCTCGGTGGGCGCGGTGCGTGTGGACGCCATGCGGACGGACAGCGACCAGCCGGGCGGCCGGTGTGCCAGGTAGTCGGAGCGGGGGTACGCGCGGCTGCCGGACGGCCCGAGGCCCTCCCCCGCGAGCTGCGCGGCGTACGCGGCCAGCTCGTCCGCGCGCGGCGCCCCGGCCGCGAGCAGGCGCCGTACGACGGTGCGCAGCTCGTCCCGTATGTGGTGCGCCCCGGCGCGCGCGACTTCGCGCCCCATCGTCGTGAAGTCGAAGCCGTCGCCGTGGACGAGCCAGCGCTGCCCGTCGAGCGTGAAGGCGGTGAACAGGGCGACCTCCTCCGCGCCGAACGCCCAGGGCGTGCCGTGCAGCGCGTGGATCCAGCGGGAGAGGTCGAGGGCGAGCGAGCGGCCGTAGCCGCCGCCGTAGAGCTGCGCGCCGTGCTGGTGGAAGCTGAGATCGGCCTGGATGCCCTCGGCGTCGGTGACGCGCAGGACGGTGGCCATGGCGGTGGCGGCGCGGGCGACGAGGGCGGGGTCGCCGGTGATGAGGCCGCGGCGCAGGGTGATGCCCTGGGACCAGACGAGGTTCTGGCCGGTCAGGGGGACGGTGCCCGCGGCGGCGGCGAGGCGGTCGGCCCAGGCGGTGACGCGGGCGGGGGCGAGGTGGTCGGCGGTGAGCAGGAGGATGTCGCCGAGGAGGCGGGGGACGCCGATCTCGTTGTACCACCAGTTGTCGGCGCGGGGGTCGAGGCGGGCCCAGGCGTCCAGGGCGCGGGCGGCGGCGGGGTGGCGGGCCGGGTCGCGGGCGAGGTCGAGGGTGCGTTCGAGGTGCTCGTACGGCGGCCAGGCCGCGCGGTCGCGGCCGGTGTAGTCGATGTCGGGCCAGGTGCCGTCGGCGTGCGGCTCGTCGGCGGCCGGTGCGGTGCGGTGCTCCAGCAGGTCACGTCGCAGTCGGCCGGTGACCGTCCCCAGTTCGCGCATGGTCTGTACTCTCCACTGCGCGGGGCCCGTTGCGAAGGTGATGTGCGCCACGGTCCCGCCCCGGGAGTACGGCAGCGGGGGCGGGACCGTGGCGTTTGCGCGGTCAGGCGGTGAACTCCAGCGCGGTGCCGTACAGCCGCGTCGCGCGGAGGCGGATGACGACGCGCCGTTCGGCCACCTGCTGCTCCAGGAACGCGCGTTCTTCCGCAGGGTCGGGGAACCCGCCGGCGTGGGCGAGGAGTTCGCGGCCCACGGCGTCGCCTGGCTCGGTGGTCGGCGCGGACACCTCGGCCTCGCCCTCCGCGACGGCGAACGACCACGGGTCGGGGCCTTGGACGTGCAGAGTGGCGTGTGGGTCGGCGCGCAGCTGGCGGACTTTGAGGCGGTCGGCGGTGGTGGAGACGCGGACCGTGCGTGTGTCGGGGTCCCAGCTGTGGAGCACGGTGGTGAGGTGCGGGTGGCCGGTGCGCCGCACGGTCGCCAGGACGCCGAAGCGCTGGGAGGCGAGCAGGGCGGAGGCTTCGGTGTCGGTGAGGGGGCGGGGGCCGGGGGCGCTGGTGGTGGACATGGTGGTGTCTCCTCGGGGGTTCGTGGTTCAGGCGGCGGGTGACGCGGCGGGCTTGACGCGGCGCAGGACGGTGAGGGCGACGAGGGCGGCGGCGGTCATCAGGCCCGCGCCGACGCCGTAGGCGAGGTGGTAGCCGCGGGTGAGGGCGTCGGCGGCGTCGTGTCCGCCGGCGAGGAGGTGTTCGGTGCGGGAGGCGGCCAGGGTGGTGAGGACGGCGACGCCGAGTGCGGCGCCGACCTGCTGCGAGGTGTTGAACAGGCCGGAGACCAGCCCCGCGTCGTTCGCCCGTGCCTGCGACATGGCCAGTGCGGAGAGGGCGGGGAGCGCCAGGCCGAAACCGCCGGCGAGGGGCAGCAGCGGGAGCACCTGCGTGGCGTAGTCGGCGTCGGCGGGGACGCGGGTGAGCAGGGCGAGGAAGACGGTGAGGACCAGCAGGCCGGTGACGGCCACGGCGCGGTGGCCGAAGCGGGCGGACAGGCGCGCCGAGACGCCGAGGGACACGACGCCGATGGACACGGCGGCGGGGAGCATGGCGAGGCCGGTCCTGGCGGCGCCGAGGTGGAGGACGTTCTGGAGCTGGAGGGCCAGGACGATCTGGAACGCGAAGAGAGCGGCGACCATCAGCATCTGCGTCAGGTTGGCGCCCGCCTCGCGGGAGCGGAGGAGGCGCAGGGGCAGCAGGGGCGTCCTGGCGTGTGCCTGGCGGATGAAGAACGCGGCCAGCAGCGCGGCGGCCACGGCGGCGGTGCCGAGCGTCCGGGCGGAGGTCCAGCCGTGGGAGTCGGTGCCGACGAGGGCGAGGATGGCGAGCATCAGGCCCGAGGTGATGAGGACGCCGCCGGCGAGGTCGGCTCCCGCGGCGGGGCCCGCCCCGCGGTCGGCGGGGACGGCGCGCAGGGCGAGGACGACGACGGCGATGCCGATCGGCACGTTGATGAAGAAGATCCAGTGCCAGCTGACGGCCTCGGTGAGCACGCCGCCGAGCACCTGTCCGAGGGAGGCGCCGACCGAGCCGGTGAAGGCGAAGGCGGCGATGGCCCGGCCGCGTTCGCCCGGCTCGCGGAAGAGGGACACGAGGATGCCGAGGCTGACGGCGGTGGCCATGGCGCTGCCGACGCCCTGGAGGAAGCGGCCGGCGATCAGGACGGCCGGGGTGGTGGCGGCGCCCGCGAGGACGGACGCGGCGGTGAAGACGGCGGTGCCGTACAGGAACATGCGGCGGCGGCCGAGCAGGTCGCCGAGGCGTCCGGCGAGGAGGAGCAGGCCGCCGAAGGGGACGAGGTAGGCGTTCACGGCCCAGCTGAGCTGCCCGGCCTCGAAGCCGAGGTCGTCGCGGATGGCGGGGAGGGCGACGGTGACGATGCTGCCGTCGAGGATCGTCATCAGGGTGCCGGCGCACAGGACGACGAGGGCGAGGGTGCGGGAGGGGGTGGTGGGCGGGGGCGCGGTGGGGCGCTCGGCGAGGGGGGTGCGCGGGTGTGCCACGGGAGGCTCCTGGGGTCGCGGGAGGACCGACAGGTGCGACCGTAGCATATAGTTTTGTTGTAGACGATCCCTTGGCGGATCATCCGCTTCGGGGCTTCGCCGGGCTACTCCGACCGGCGGGCGCGGCGGACGGGGCGCGGGCTCTCGACGGGCACCGCCAGGACCCCGTCCACCAGCCGATGGAGGGCGCGGACCAGCACGTCCCGTTCGCCGTCCGGCAGCGCGCCGAGGACCTCGCGGTGCACCCCGTCGACGATCTCCTGGCTGCGCTCGGCCGTCTTCTCCCCCTCCCCGGTGACGGCGATGATGCGCGCGCGCCGGTCGGTGCTCGACGGCTTCCGCTCGGCGAGCCCGGCGCGCTCCAGGGCGTCCACGGTGACGACCATCGTCGTCTTGTCCATGCCGCCGATCTCGGCGAGCTGCGCCTGGGTGCGCTCCTCGCCGCGGGCGTGGACGAGGACGCAGTGCATGCGCGCCGTGAGCCCGATCTCACCCAAGGCGGCGGCCATGCGGGTGCGCAGGACGTGGCCGGTGTGGTCGAGGAGGAAGGAGAGGTCGGTCGCGCCGTGGTCGGGGGTCAGGGCAGTCATGCGGCCCAGGATAGCGAGGGACGGTCCGAAGCGGATTATCCGCAAATCTACTTTTCCGAAGTGGCCGCAGGGGCCGCCGGATAGGGGCTGATCATCGTCCCGAACGAGCCGTCGGGCGGCCCGGCGAGGTAGTCGGGGATGTGGTCGAGGAACTCCCGCAGCGGCGGGTACTGGTGGTGCAGGTCGAGGTCCGCCTTCGAGCGCCAGACCTCGTAGAGGAAGAGACGGCCGTCCTCCTGCTCGTGCAGGTGGTACTCCAGGTTGCCCTCCTCGGCACGGGTGGGCTCCACCAGCGAGGCGAGCAGCGCCCGCACCTCGGCGGCGCGCTCGGGGCGGGGGGTCAGGTATCCGTAGAGCGCCAGCGGCGCGTTCCGTGTGCTCATGGGACGAACGTAAGATGTCACACCGATGTGAGTTTCAAGCGGCGGCGGAGTGAGGGCGGTCACATGCGGATCGGCGAGCTGTCCCGTACGACCGGGGTGAGCGTCAGGCTGCTGCGCTACTACGAGGAGCAGGGCCTCCTCGCCCCGCGGCGGACCGACGGCGGGCACCGCGCGTACGGCGCCGACGCGCCGGAGACGGTCGCGCGCGTACGGGCGCTGCTGGCCGCCGGGCTGCCGACGCGGGTGATCCGCGACGTCCTGCCCTGCTTCCGGAGCGGGGGCGACGCGCTGGAACCGTGCGTCTTCGACCACCTGCGGGGGCGGCTGGCCGAGATGGACACCCGGATCGACGACCTCACGCGGGCGCGCGCGTCGCTCGGCGCGCTCCTCGCGTCCTCGGAGCGCGCCGCGGCCTGAGGTCAGCGGGGGCGTTCGGTCTCGGCGAGGAAGCGGCGTACGTGCGTGAGCCAGGTCGCGCGGTCGGCCTCGCCCAGGACGTGGGCCGCGCCGGGCAGTTCGACGAGGCGCGCGCCGGGGACGGCGGCGGCGAGGGCGCGCTGGCTCGCGGGCAGGACCAGGCGGTCGGCGGTGGCGGCGAAGGCCAGCGCGGGGACGGCGATGCGGTCGAGTTCGGCCCGGAGGTCCACGCGTGCGGCGAGGGCGAACTGCGCGGCCGTGCCGGGCGGAACGGCCGCCTCGGCGGCGTCGGTGGCGGCGTCGAACTCGGCGGGGGTCAGGCAGGCGAGCTGCTCCTCGGTCGAGCAGGCGGCGACGGCGAACCTCGCCATGGCGTGGCGGTCGCCTGCCCTGTCGAGCGTCCCCATCAGCTCGGCGGCGGTGACGAGCAGCGGGTCGGCGGTCGCGAAGCCGACGGTGAGGACGAGGGCGGTGACGCGTTCCGGGTGGCGGGTGGCGATGCGGACGGCGACGGCGCTGCCCAGGGACTCGCCGATGACGGTGAAGCGCTCGTGTCCCGCGGCGGCGGCCGACGCGACCAGGAGGTCGGCGAGGGCGTCCAGTTCGAGGGGGCCGGGGGACGGGGGCGCCGTGCCCGAACCGGGGTAGTGCGGGCCGATGACGGTGTGGTCGCGGGCGAGATCGTCGAGGACGAGGCCGTAGTTGCCGGTGATGCCGCCGCCGGCGCCGTGGGCGAGGAGGAGCGCCGGGCCGGTGCCGAGCAGGAGGGTGTCGGGGCTGACGGGTGTGCCGTCGTGGGTGGTCATGGGGCGGACCGTAGGGCCTGACATCCGTGTCGGGGTCAAGCGCGCGGGTCCCGAGGGGCGCCTCGGGCGGGTGGCGGCCGGGCGGATTCACCCGCACGAGCGATACCGCTCCCCGCTACGGTCCGCTTACGGTGGTGACATGAATCTTTACGCAGAGTCACAGATTGGTTCGGTGGACGCGACGGCCGGGTCCGGCGCCGCCGGGGGCACGGGCACGGCGCATGGCCGGCCGGACGAGCGGCTGGGCCACGGCTCGTGCGCGGAGGCCCCCACGGTGCGGGCCAAGCCCGTTCGTCCGCGGCGGGAGGGGGATCGCCGTGGACCGGGCATGGGCACGGCGACTTGGTTCGGCGCCGGAGCCAGGGGTGAGGGCACGGCGCGCGGCCGGCCGGACGAGCGGCGCGGCCGGTACGGCGCTTCGCCCGGCAGTGGTCCCGGGCACGACACCGGAACCGCCCCGGCACGGGCCGGGCCCGTCCGCCCGCGCCGGGAGGAGGGTCGTCCGCGGCCGGAGGTGGCAGGGGAACGGCCGCCGGGCGGCTCATGGACAGCGGCGTCAGCGGACGGGCCAGCCGGGCCCGCGACCCGAGGGGGAGGCCGACCGTGCGGTACGTCTACCACTGCGCCGACTGCCCGTTCACCGGGCCCGAGCGGCCAACCGGGGTGGCGGCGGGCGCCGACCGCGGGCGGCACCGGGAGACCGCGCACCTGGACGACGTGCCGGACGACCGGATCGCCGTCCGTCCGGGCCCCGCCGACCGCGTCGCCGCGGCCGCGCGCCTCCTGCTCGTCGGCGGGATGCTCGGGTGCCTCCGCGGCCTGGTGGCGGTGGACCGGCTCGCGCGCCGCGCGGGGAGGTCTACTCGCCGAGTTGGAAGAGCAGCAGCAGGAACGCGGCGAAGAGGTGTCCGGCGAGGCCGTAGAGGATGACACGGACCCACAGTCCGCGCGGGATGCGGTCCTTGATGAAACGGCGCTGACCGGCCGCCGCCTGGGTCTCTTGCTGTCGTTCCATGGTCGTGTCTCCTTCAGGTCCCGGGCCCGAGGCACAGGGCGCTCGTGGCACTGCGCAGCAGGGTGTGGACGAACAGCAGCTCGGCGCCCGTCGGGTGGACGGCGCCGAGACGATGGGGGGTGAGCGAGTCGAAGTGGGCGCTGTCGCCCTCGTCGAGGATGTACTCGGCCTCGCCGAGGAAGAGCCGCAGCCGTCCGCGCAGGACGTGCAGCCACTCCTCGCCCGGGTGGACGCGGACGAGCGAGTCCTGCGGGCCGCCGTGGGGCACGTGGACGTGCAGTGCCTGCATGGCGCGGCCCGAGCCGCCCGCCCGGCGGTAGGTCCAGCCGTCCGCCTCCCGGGCGCCGGAGGTGCCGCCCCTGATCACCGGGTCGGGGACGGGGGCCGTCTCGCCGAGCAGCCCTGAGACGGTCGTGCCATAGACGCGGGCGAGGCTCAGCAGCATGGGCAGGGAGGGCTGTCGCTGGCCGGTCTCCAGGCGCGACAGGTGCGCGGGGGAGAGTCCGGCGGTGGCGGCGGCCTCCTCCAGCGTCAGTCCGGCGCGGTGGCGCAGGGCCCGCAACTGCGGGGCGACGCTGTCGGGTGCGGGGCTGTCGTGGCCGGAAAGGCCGTGGGCCGTGCCGCCGGGGACGGGGGTCATGTCTCCGATTGAGCCAGAGACTTTCCCGCCGGGCAAACGGCCTTGCCTCTGAGGCAAAAGCATTTTGGTGTCGCGGCTCCCAGGCTACGGGGCGCCCGGCGCGGGCGCGCACCGTCCCTGTCCGGTGCGAAGGTGGGGTGGGCCACCCACCCCAGAAGCGCACCGTCCTTTCTCCGCACCTGGAGCCCGAACTTTGACAAAGCTAAGCAAAATCCGCCTGCCCCATCCTTGAACCCGCAGGTCACGCACTCTGCTCCCCGCACACGCGGGGGTGTTCCGGTCGTCGTCCTGAATCGGCAGCACATCGCGGCCTGCTCCCCGCACACGCGGGGGTGTTCCCTGGCGCTATCCGTTGCCGAGGCGGGTGGAGGACTGCTCCTCGCACACGCGGGGATGTTCCGTCAGGCGTCCGTCCAGGAAGTGGGGCTTGGGTGGGGGTGGGGGGCGGGGGTCAGTCGGCCATGGTGTCGTCGGGGGTGGAGCGGGCGATGGTGGCGAGGGTGGTGAGGGCGTGGTCGAGTTCGTCGGCGGGGGGTGAGGCCAGGCCCAGTCGTACGGCGTTCGGGGTGCGGTGGTGGCCCACCGCGAAGGCGGCGGCGGGGGTGACGCCGATCCCGCGGCGTGCCGCCGCCGCGACGAAGGTGTCGGCCCGCCACGGCTCCGGCAGGTCCCACCAGCAGTAGTAGGAGTGCCGGTCGCCCCGCACGGTGAAGCCGCCCAGACGCCGGGCGGTGGTCTCCTGCCGCGCGGCCGCCTCGCGGCGCTTGGCGCGCGCCAGGGCGTCGAGTGTCCCGTCCGCCTGCCAGCGCGCCGCCGCCTCCAGCGCCAGGCGCTGCGCCGTCCACCCGCCGGAGCGCAGCGCGGCCGCCAGCGCGTCGGCGACTCCGGCGGGGGCGACGGCGAAGCCCGTGGTGAGGCCCGGTGCGACGCGTTTGGTCAGGCTGTCGACGAGGACGGTGCGTTCCGGCGCGAGGGCGGCGAGCGGCGGCAGGTCGTCCCGGAGGAATCCCCATACGCCGTCCTCGATGGCGTGGACGCCGGTGCGGTGCAGGACGTCGGCGAGGCGGTGGGCGCGGGTGGCGGGCATGGTGAGGGAGAGGGGGTTGTGCAGGGTCGGCTGGAGGTACAGGGCGTGCAGGCGCGCCCGGCGGTGCGCCTCCTCGACGGCCTCGGGGACCACGCCGTCGCCGTCCATGGCCAGCGGGACGAGGGTGACACCGAGGCGCCCGGCGACCGCCTTGACCACGGGGTACGTCAGCTCCTCGATGCCGAGCCGCGCGCCGGGCGGTACGAGGGCGGCGATCGCGGCGGCGGTGGCCTGCCGGGCGTTCCCCGCGAAGAGGATTCGGCCGGGGTCGGGACGCCAGCCGCCGCGCGCGAGGACGGTGGCGGCGGTGTGGCGGGCGGCGGGCGTCCCGGCGACGCCGACCGGGCGCAGCGCGTCCGCGAGGACGTCGGGCCGCAGCAGGGGGCCGAGGCCGGGGGCGAGGAGGGCGGCCTGGTCCGGGGCGACGGGGTGGTTGAGTTCGAGGTCGACGCGAGCCGTGGCGGGCTCGGTGAGCGCGAGGGCGTCGGGCGCGGCGGCGGCCCGGACGAAGGTGCCGCGTCCGACCTCGCCGACCGTCAGGCCACGGCGGGCGAGTTCGCGGTAGACACGGGCGGCGGTCGAGGGGGCGATGGCGTGGTGGCGTGCGAAGTCCCGCTGGGTCGGGAGCCGGTCGCCCGGCCGCAGCGCGCCGGCGCGGATCCGCGCCGCGACGAGGTCGGCCACCTTGCGGAAGTCCTGCCCATGGATGTCGTGTTCCTGGAGGTCATGGCCCTGGATGTCCTGCACACGAATCATCGAAGCACAGCATTGCACTGAGATCAATAGGAAGTATTGCACTGACCAAGTGGGCGTCCATAAGCTCGCATTGCTCCGGCCTTCCCGGCCGCCGCGACGACATTTCCCACGACCCCCGCCCGAGGTGCCCGTGCGCCCGTCCCCCGGCCGTCACCCGCCGTTCGACCCCGTCAGCGCGCCCGCCCGGCTGCGCCGTTACGCCGCGCACGCGCAGCGCGCCCTCACCGACCCGTACGCCCCACCCGGCCGCCCGCTGCTGGAACGCGCCTGCCACGCCCGGGACATCTGCCTCACCTTCCAAACCCGGCTCGCCATCACCCTCGGGCTCCCGCCGTCCACCGCGCTCCCCCGCACCCCGCCTCACGAGCCCCCCGCCTACCGGGACGAGGACCCCCACCGCGTCGCGCGTGAACTCCGGGCCGCCGCCGACGCGCTCGCCGACCGCCTCGCGCTCCTCTCCCCCGCCGACTGGAGCCGCCACGACCCCCGCCCCGCGGCAGCCCCCTTCACGGTCGAGACCCTCACCGCCCAACTGCTGCGCACCCTCGCCCACCTGCTCACGGAAGAAGCACTCCCCGCATGATCAGCCAGCACGGCGCAACCGGCGTCGCCATGGTCGCCCTCGGTATGGTCCTCACCCCCGGGCCGAACATGGTGTACCTCGTCTCCCGCAGCATCACCCAGGGCCGCCGTGCCGGGGTCGTGTCCCTGGGCGGCGTCGCCGTCGGCTTCCTCTGCTACCTGCTGGCCGCCAACCTCGGGCTGTCCGCCGTCCTCGTCGCCGTCCCCGAGCTGTACACCGCCGTCAAACTGGCCGGCGCCGGGTACCTCCTGTGGCTCGCCTGGCAGGCCGTCAGGCCCGGCGGCGCCTCCCCGTTCGCCCCGCGCGACCTGCCCGCGGACTCTCCCAGGCGGCTCTTCACGATGGGCCTGATGACGAATCTGCTGAACCCCAAGATCGCCGTCATGTACCTGTCGCTGATACCGCAGTTCATCGACCCCGAGGCGGGGAACGTCCTGCTCCAGGGCTTCGCGCTGGGCGGCGTGCAGATCGCCGTGGCCGTGACAGTCAACTTCTGCATCGTCCTCGCCGCCGGGACCATCGCCGTCTTCCTCGTCCGCCACCCCGCCTGGCTGCGCGTGCAGCGGTACGTGATGGGCACGGCCCTGGGCGTCCTCGCGGTGAAGCTGGCCACCGACAGCGCCCCCGCGCGGACCACCTGACCCCGCCGCCGCCCCGGCTCAGCGGCGGGCGATGACCTCCGCCACGCGCGTGAACCCGTCCCCGCCGTGCCCCAGCCCGATCGCCCGCCGCGCCCACCCCTCGGCCGCCCGCATCACGCCCGCGTCGATCCCGTGCGCCTCCGAGGTGTGGACGATGTGCGTCATCGAGGAGGCGGCCGACGTCAGCGGGTTGCCGTCGCCGGGGAAACGTCCCTCCGCCGTCTCGGCCGCCGTCTCCGTGAAGAGCGGCGGCAGGATCGCCGCGATGCCCCCGGCGAACGCCGCCAGCTCCCGCGCCCCGACGCCCTCCGCCTCGGCCACCGCGAGCGCGTGCGCCCAGCCCGCCATGGCGGTCCAGAAGACGTCGAGCAGCGCGACGTCGTACGCCGCCGCCCGCCCCGGGTCCTCGCCCAGGTGGGTGTGGGTGCCGCCGAGCGCCTCCAGCACGGGCCGGTGGGCCTCGTAAAGCGCGGCGGGGCCGCTGACAAGGAGCACGGCGTGCGGGGTGCCGATGGTCGGTGTCGGCGTCATGATGGCGCCGTCGAGGTAACGGACGCCGTGCGCGTCGGCCCAGCGTGCGGTGTCGCGGGCGCGGTCCGGGGTGTCGGCGCTGAGGTTGACGACCGTGCGGCCCGTGAGCGCGGCGGTGACGGCGGGGCGCCGCAGGACGGCGTCGGACGCGTCGTAGTCCACGACGCAGACGACCGTCAGCGGGCTCGCGGCGGCGGCCGCCTCGGGCGACGGCGCGACGGCGGCACCCCGCGCGGCCAGGTCGCCCTCGCGGCCGGGCGTGCGGTTCCAGACGGTGGTGCGCAGCCCGGCGCCGACGAACGCGGCGGCCAGCGCGCGGCCCATCGGTCCCAGGCCGATGACGGTGACGTCGGTCTGGTCGGAGGCTTCAGACTGTTCGGTGTGCGAGGACATCGCGCGACTCCCTTGCGGACACGGCTTTCGGAAACGGCATGCAGCGGCGTACGAGACAGCGAGGACGGCCATGACACGCAGTCGAGCCCAGGACCCCGGCGTGTGCGGGGTGACCGCCGCGATCGCGGTGATCGACGGCAAGTGGAAGACGGTCCTCCTCTGGCAGCTGGAGTCGGGCCCCCGCCGCCCGGGTGAGCTGCGGCGGCAGTTGCCCGGCCTCACCAAGAAGGTGCTGACCCAGGCGCTGCGCGAGATGGAGCACGACGGCCTGGTGCACCGGGAGGTGTACGCCGGTCTGCCGCTGCGGACCGAGTACTCCCTGACCCCTTTCGGGCAGGACCTCGCGGACGCGCTGGCCCCGCTGGCCGACTGGGGTCACCGGCGCCTTGACGCCCTCGCCGGCGGCCGGCCCGCCGGCTGAAGCACCACCGCCCGTCCGTCCCGTTCGCCTCCCCCACCCTGTCCCGGCGCGGGGGAGGCCGCCAAGTACCCACAAAAAAGTGGGTGGAACCGCTGTGCCGCCGCTCAGCGGGCCCGGGGTGCCGCGGCCTCCAGGTCGTCGACGCTGCCGGACATGATCGTGCGCAGGTGCGCGGTGACGTGCGGGAGCGGCCAGTCCCACCAGGCGAGGGCCAGGAGCCGTTCGATGTCGGCGTCGGGGTGGCGGCGGCGGATGAGGCGGGCCGGGTTGCCGCCGACGACGCCGTAGTCGGGCACGTCGTCCACGACCACGGACCCCGAGGCGACGATCGCGCCGTGGCCGATGCGGACGCCGGGCATGACGAGGCTCCGGTAGCCGAGCCAGACGTCGTTCCCGACCACGGTGTCGCCCCGTCCGGGCAGCCCGGTGATGAGGTCGAAGTGGTCGGCCCAGGAGCCGCCCATGATCGGGAAGGGGAACGTGGAGGGGCCGTCCATGCGGTGGTTGGCGCCGTTCATGAGGAAGCGCGCGCCCTCGCCGAGCGCGCAGTACTTGCCGATGACCAGCTTCTCGGGCCCGTAGTGGTAGAGGACGTTGCGCGTCTCGAAGGCGGTGGGGTCGTCGGGGTCGTCGTAGTACGTGAAGTCGCCGACGTCGATCAGCGGTGAGGTGATGAGCGGTTTGAGCAGGACCACGCGCGGCTGGTCCGGCATGGGGTGGACGACGGTCGGGTCGGCGGGGACGGGGTGTGTCACGGGGTGCTTCCTCTCCGGCGGCGGACCGGCCGGCCCACTATCGCTACAACTGATGCATTAAGATGGCACACCTCAGCCCCGCCGAGCAATCGGGATCACCAGATGACGGCACCCCAGGACCCCGCACCCCGAAACCTCGAACCGCAGGACGACCGGCCGCGCCCGCCGCGGACCCGCCCCGGCGGCCGCAGCGCACGCGTCCGCGCGCAGGTGCTCGACGCCGTGCTCGCCGAGCTGACCGAGCACGGCTACGACCGCCTCACCCCCGACTCCGTCGCCGCCCGCGCCGGGGTGCACCGCACGACGGTGTACCGGCGCTGGAAGGACGTCGGCGGCCTGCTCGCCGACGTCCTCGACGCGGCGGGCGACGACGACTGGCAGCCGCCGGACACGGGCTCGCTGGAGGACGACCTGACGGCGCTGGGCGACGAGATCCAGGCCGCCATGACCGCGGACCCGCCGGTGATGGAGGCCCTGATCGCCGCCTCGTTCCGCTCCCCGCAGGCCGCCGAGGCCCAGCGGCGGCTCTGGGACGACCGGTACGGCCGCTGCGAGGTCATCGTGGGCCGGGCCATCCGGCGCGGCGAACTCCCGGCGCGCACCGACGCGCGCAGGCTGCTCATCGCCGCGACCGCGCCGGTGTACCACCACCTCGTGCTCCTGCGCACGCCCCCCGACCCCGCGCTCCCCCGGCGCGCGGCCAGGGCCGCCGCCCTGGCCGCGGCCGCCGGCGCCTTCGCCGTCCCGCCGGAGGGCGGGGTCGGCGCCTGACCGGGCGGGGCGGGCCGTATCGTTCGGCTTCCGATGCCGCCGGAGGAGACCGGCGGCGCGGCAACGTGGGGGCGAGCGTTGTGAGTTGCGTCGACTTCATCTGCGTGGCGGGCGCGTTCACGGGCGGCGTCGGGGGCGTCACCCGGCGCGCCAACGGGACCGCGTCCCCCACCACGACCGGCGGTGGGACGCGATGATCGACGCCCACGCGAAGACCCGCCTGCACGCCGACCTGCGCTGGACCCGGCAGGCGGTGCTCTCCCAGCTCGACGGGCTCTCCTCCTACGACTCCCGCCGCCCGCTGACCCCTACCGGGACCAACCTCCTCGGCCTGGTCAAGCACCTGGCGCTGTGGGAGGCCAGGTACTTCGGCGAGGTCTTCGGCCGCCCGTTCCCCGAGCCCCTGCCCCGGTGGGACGACGCGGCCGCGCGCGGCACCGACATGTGGGCGGCCGAGCACGAGACGCGCGCGGAGATCACCGGACGGTACCGCCGCGCGGCGGACCACGCCGACGCGACGATCGACGCCCTGGCCCTCGACGCCCCTGGGCGCGTGCCGTGGTGGCCGCGGCCCGGGGTGACGCTGTTCGACGTCCTGGTCCACATGCTCACCGAGACCAGCCGGCACGCGGGCCACGCCGACATCCTGCGCGAGCGGCTCGACGGCACGGTGGCGTCGATGGGCAGGGACGCCGCGTTCTGGGCCGACCGGCGCGCGGCGGTCGAACGCGCCGCCAGGGGGGCCGCGTCCCCGGAGGAACCGCCGGCCGGGACCGGCTGACGCCCCTCCCCGGTCACCCGAGGACGAGGGGGAGCCGTGCGGCCAGCTCGCCCAGTTCCGCCTGCTCCGCGCCGGTCGGGGCACGCCGTCCGGTGCCGACCAGCAGCACGTCCTCGTCCGGGAACGAGGCGGGGAACGCGGCTCCGGCGATGGCCTCCAGCAGCTCGCGCGACCGGCGCAGGCCCTCCGCGGGCGGCCCGGCCGCGCCGGGCAGGTGCGCGACCAGGTCGAGGTGGTGCAGCGTCCACTCCAGGACGTACGCGGAGAGGTAGTCGTCCACGGTGAGGACCTCGTCGCGGGTGCCGACCCGCAGGCCCGGGTCGGCGAGCGCGGCGGCCCGTCCGGCGGCGGAGCCGACGTCGTCGAGGTGGAACCTGAGCAGCCACGGCTCCCCGTACGCGGCGGCCAGCCGGACGGTCAGCGCGTCGAGCGGGTCGTCGCCGGTCGGCGGTGTGTCGGAGACGTCCCAGTAGGTCACCGCGTCGCGGGTCGGTTCCGTCGCGGCGGGGGTCGCGAGGGTGATCAGGACATCCTGCGCGTCGATGACCAGGTGGCACACCAGGTCCCGCACGCGCCAGCCGGTGCAGCCGGACGGCCGCGCGAAGTCCTCGTCCGGGAGTCCGGCGACCGCCGCGAGCAGCGCCGCCCAGGAGCGTGAGAAGAGATCCACGCCCGCAAGCTAGCAGCGCCCGCCCGCCCCGTCCCGGCCACAGCGGACGCAGTTCCCGGCACGCGGGTCCGGGCGACGCGCACAGCGGATGTCACCGGTGCGCCCCGGCGAAGAAGGCCCGGACGTCGGCCGCGAGGGAGGTCATCTGCTGGCCGGCCTCCAGCCAGGTGGTCACCGAGGCGCTCCAGCCGCCCGCGGCCGGCGTCCACGGCCGCACGGTCCAGGTCAGCCCGACGTAGCCGCCGGAACGGAAGGCCGCCGCCACCGTCAGGTCACGGTCGTGGGTGTGCCAGCTCCGTTCGCCGTCCCACCCCCGGTAGTCGGTGGCGAGGGCGTCCAGGAACGCGGTGAGGTCGCTGTCCCAGATCCAGGCGACGACCTCGCCGACGCGGGCGGTCAGCCCGGGAGCGCGCAGTTCGACGGCATAGTGCACGGAGTCCGCGTCGAAGCTGAACCGGTCGCGGAAGGTCACGCCGACGGACACGTTGTCCTGGCAGCGGACGGTCACGCGCGCCGCATCGTCGGTGCAGTCGTCCGGTGCGGTCATGGGCGGGACGCTAGGCGAGCGTCCCTTCGGCGTCACTCGTTTTCGGCGAGCGCGCGGACGCGCTCCCGACGGTTCGCCTGGATAGCCTGGCGCAAGCGGGCGCTTGCAAGAGTTAGCAGTTGGGTGCATGCTGGGGGCATGGCTTCGATCGGTATGGGGGATCTCGGGGCGTTTCTCCGGGAGCAGCGGCGGCAGGCGAAGCTGTCGCTGCGGCAGCTCGCGGAGGCGGCGGGGGTCTCGAACCCGTATCTGAGCCAGATCGAGCGCGGGCTGCGCAAGCCCAGCGCGGAGATCCTCCAGCAGATCGCGAAGGGCCTGCGGATCTCCGCCGAGACGCTCTACGTCCAGGCCGGAATCCTCGACGAACGTGTGCAGGACGCCGCCGGGGGGCAACCGCCGGGCGGGGTGCGGGAAGCGGTGCTGGCCGATCCCGCCCTCACCGAACCGCAGAAGCAGGCACTGCTCCAGATCTACGAATCGTTCCGCAAGGAGAACCGCTGATGCCTCTGACCGACGACCTCCGCAAGTCCCTGGCCAACGCCTCGCCGCTCTACTTCGCCGCGGGCACGGCCGACCTCGCCGCCCAGAAGCTGCGGGACCTGCCGGCCACGTTCGACCGGCTGCGCAGTGAGGCGCCGGAGCGGCTGCCGAAGCTGCGGGAGCGCGCGCAGACGCTCGCGCTCCAGGGCGCGGGCATCGCGCTCGAATACGCCGTGAAGGCCCGCGAGACGTACGACGGGCTGGCCGAGCGCGGCCGGACCGTGGTGGAGCGGCGCCGCGAGGAGAAGGACGGGGCGGACGCCACCGACACGGACGGCACGGCCGACACGCTCGTCACCGAGCCGGTCGCCGAGCCGGTCGCCCCGACCGTCGCCGCATCGGTCGCCGAGCCCGTCTCGGAGCCTGTCGCCGAGCCCGTCACCGAGCCCGCCGCCTCCCAGGAGAAGGCCGTGCCCCGGCAGCGCCGCAGCGCGCCGCGCAAGCCCGCGGCCAAGAAGACTCCGCCGCAGGCATGACCGTCCCCACGCTTGGGTACCGGCCGGTCGAGCGGGCATTACGCGCCGAGGCTTCCGGCCGGTAGCGTGGAGGGGACGGTCGGTCAATCGACATGGTGGTGACGGAATGCTGTTGGGAAGCTTCAACTCCGTAGTGGGCTTCATTTTTCTTGGCCTCCTGATCCTCAGCGTCTACGCCCTGATCAACGCGGCGTTCCAGCGGGAGGACGCCTACCGGGCGGCGGACAAGCAGACCAAGCGTTTCTGGCTGCTGATCCTCGGCGTGACGGTCGCGGTGCAGCTCTTCGTCGGCATGCTGCTGCTGGTGCTCGCGGGTACCGTCGCGACGATCGTGTACCTGGTGGACGTGCGTCCGGCCCTGCGCGCGGTCAGCGGCGGCGGGCGCGGGAGCAGGGGCGGGGGCTGGAGCAGCAGCGACGGGCCGTATGGTCCGTACAACGGCAACCGCTGAGCCCCCTCCGCGGTCCGTCCGCACACGGCGCGGAGGGGTGGCGGGTGAGAAAAAGCCCACGTACCGAGGGTTAGCCGTGGCCGGAAACAGCCCTTAGCATCATCGGGGACACCCGCTTGATGAACGCCAGAGGAAAAGTAGTGCGCTTTCGCCTGACACCACGGGAGACAAGCTTCTACGCACTTTTCGCCGCAGCGGCCGACAATGTGCTCAGTGGCTCGAAACTGCTCATGGAGCTGCTCGGCGCAGAACCCGCTACGCGCGTGGAGATCGCCGACCGGATGCGCGCCGCCGAGCACGCGGGTGACGACACGACCCACGCGATCTTCCACCAGCTGAACTCCAGTTTCATCACCCCGTTCGACCGCGAGGACATCTACCGGCTGGCCTCCCGGCTCGACGACATCATGGACTTCATGGAGGAGGCCGTCGACCTCGTCGTCCTCTACGAGATCGACGAGCTGCCGAAGGGTGTCGAGCAGCAGATCGAGGTCCTGGGCCGTGCGGCCGAGCTGACCGCCGAGGCGATGCCGAACCTTCGCACCATGGAGCGCCTGAACGAGTACTGGATCGAGGTCAACCGCCTGGAGAACCAGGCCGACCAGATCCACCGCCGCCTCCTCGCGCACCTCTTCAACGGCAGCTACGGCGCCATAGAGGTCATGAAGCTCAAGCAGATCGTGGACGTGCTGGAGGAGGCCGCGGACGCGTTCGAGGCCGTGGCCAACACGGTCGAGACGATCGTCGTCAAGGAGTCCTGAACCCGCCCGTGGACACCTTCGCCCTGGTCGTCGTGGTCCTGACCGCGCTGTTCTTCACCTATACGAACGGCTTCCACGACTCCGCGAACGCCATCGCGACCTCGATCTCGACCCGGGCGCTCACCCCGCGTGTCGCCCTCGGCATGGCCGCCGTCATGAACCTGGCCGGCGCCTTCCTCGGCAGCGGGGTGGCCAAGACGGTCAGCGAGGGGATCATCGACACGCCGACCGGCAAGCAGGGCATGACGATCCTGTTCGCCGCGCTCCTCGGCGCGATCGTGTGGAACCTCGTCTCCTGGTACTACGGGCTGCCCTCGTCGTCGTCGAACGCCCTGTTCGGCGGCATGATCGGCGCGGCGCTGGCGGGCAGCTCGGCGGTGCACTGGGACGGCGTGGTCACCAAGATCGTCATCCCGATGTTCGCCTCGCCGCTGATCGGGCTGATCCTCGGCTACCTCGTGATGGTCGCGATCCTGTGGATCTTCCGCCGCGCGAACCCGCACCGTGCGCAGCGCGGCTTCCGCATGGCGCAGACCGTCTCGGCGGCGGGCATGGCGCTCGGGCACGGCCTCCAGGACGCGCAGAAGACGATGGGCGTCGTCGTGATGGCGCTGATCATCGCGGACGTCGAGGACGAGAGCGACGCGATTCCCCTGTGGGTGAAGCTGTCCTGCGCGACGATGCTGTCCCTCGGGACGTACGCGGGCGGCTGGCGCATCATGCGGACGCTGGGGCGCCGCATCATCGAGCTGGACCCGCCGCGCGGCTTCGCCGCGGAGACGACGGCGGCCTCGGTGCTGTACTCGGCGTCGTACGTGTTCAACGCGCCGATCTCCACGACGCACGTCATCACGTCGGCGATCATGGGCGCGGGCGCGACGCGGCGGGTCAGCGCGGTGCGCTGGGGTGTGGCGAAGAGCATCGTGGCCGGCTGGTTCATCACGATGCCGGCGGCGGGGATCGTCGCGGCGCTGTGCTACCTGGGAGTCCACTTCACGGTCGGCTGAGCCCGCCCCCTCCCCCGGTGCCGCCGCCAAACCCGCGTCGACGCTTGCCGCACCTCCTCGGCGACACTTCCCCATCCTCCGGACGGCGCGCACACCCGTGCGCGCGCCGCGTCCCACTGCCACACAACTCTCACTGTCCCCTCTGCGCCCATGGCGCGCGCCCGGTGCGTGAATCGATACGGGAGCGCGGACCGACGAGCCGAAGGGGACACGTTGAGGACATCACCACACCGTTCACGCATCGCCGTCACGGCCGCCTGCGCCGCCGTGGCCGCCGCGCTGTCGGGGCCCGCCGGCGCCGCGGGACCCGACGCCGCCCCACCGGGCGCCGCCGCCACGGGGACGACGGTCACGCTGGTCACGGGCGACCGCGTCGTCGTCCGCGACGGCGGCGGGGCCGGGCGGCTGATCCGGGCCGAGGGCCGGGAGGACGTGCCGTTCCGCGTCTTCGAGGACGACGGCGCGACATACACGATCCCGGCTGACGCGCTCCCGATGATCGCGGCCGGCACGCTGGACCGCCGCCTGTTCGACGTGACGGAGCTGAGCCGCGCCCCGTACCAGGAGGCGGCCGGGCTGCCGCTGATCGTCACCTACGACGGCGAACGCCCGGCGACGCTGCGGGCGGCCGACGTACGCGCCGACCTGCCCGCCCTCGACGGCGAGGCGCTGACCGTCGCGCCGGGCGACGCGACCGCCCTGTGGGAGCAGCTCACCGGGCCGCGCACCCTGGCGTCCGGCATCGAGACCGTGGCACTCGACGGCGTGGCGACGAAGACGCTGGCCGAGAGCGTGCCGCAGATCGGGGCGCCGGAAGCCTGGGCGGCGGGCTACGACGGCGAGGGCGTCACCGTCGCCGTCCTGGACACCGGGATCAGCTCCACGCACCCGGATGTGGCCGACCACGTCGTGGCCGCGCAGAACTTCTCCGACGCGGCGGACGCCGACGACCGCGACGGCCACGGCACGCACGTCGCGTCCACCGCCACGGGCACCGGCGCGCACTCCGGGGGCACGTACACCGGCGTCGCGCCCGGCGCCGATCTGATCAACGCCAAGGTGCTCGACGACACGGGGAGCGGCTGGGAGTCCGACATCGTCGAAGGCATGCAGTGGGCCGTGGACGAGGGCGCGGACATCGTGAGTCTGAGCCTCGGCGGTACGGCCACGCCGGAGGTGGACCCGCTGGAGGAGGCGGTGGAGAGCCTGTCGGCGTCGTCGGACGCGCTGTTCGTCGTCGCGGCGGGCAACGAGGGCCCAAGCGCCGGTACGGTCGGCAGCCCCGGTACCGCCGCCTCCGCGCTGACGGTGGGGGCGGTGGACAAGCAGGACGCGCTGGCCGGCTTCTCGTCCACGGGGCCGACCTCTGGTGAGGGACTGGTCAAGCCGGATGTGACGGCGCCCGGCGTGGACATCGCCGCCGCCGGGGCCGAGGGCGCCGCCATCTGGGACTACGGGACCCCGGTCACGGACGGGTACGTCGCGATCAGCGGCACGTCGATGGCCACCCCCCATGTCTCCGGCGCCGCCGCCCTCCTCGCCCAGGCCCACCCCGACTGGACAGGCCGGCAGATCAAAGCCGCCCTGACCTCCTCCGCCATCTCCACCGGCGCGTACACCCCATTCCAGCAGGGCACCGGACGCATCGACATCCCCGCCGCCCTCACCCACGACATCATCGCCGAGACCGGCCCGCTGAACTTCGGCGTCATCCCCTACCCCCACGACACGGCCGAGCCCGTCACCCGCGACGTCACCTACCGCAACCTCGGCGACACCGACACCACACTCGACCTGGCGACGACCAGCCTCGGCCCGGACGGAAACCCGGCACCCGACGGCATGTTCACCCTCGCCCAGGACACCGTCACCGTCCCGGCGGGCGGCACGGCCACCGTCCAGGTCACCGCCGACACCGGCGCGGGCGACACGTACGGCGCCCACAGCCTCACCGTCACCGCGGCCGGCGACGACGGCACCGCGGTCACCACCGTCGGCGCGGTGGAGCGCGAGGAGGAGAAGTTCGACCTCGCCCTCACCCCCACCGGCCGCGACGGCGCGCCCGCCGCCGACTGGACGGGCATGGTCTACGACCTGTCCGGCGGCACGTTCCACCACGTCACGCCCGGCGCGGACGGCACCGCCACCCTCCGCCTCCCGGCGGGCAGCTACGCCGTGGACGCCAGCATCCCGTACCTCCCCGGCGGCACCGCCGAGCCGACCGGCTGGGACTGGCTGCTCCACCCCGTCCTCGACCTGACGGAGGACACCACCGTCGCCCCCGCGGCGGCCGACGCCCGCCCGATCGACGTGACGGGTCCCGACGCCGCGACCGAGCAGACGGACCTGACCGTGGGCATCGACCTGCTCTCCCCCGAGGGCGTCGGCTTCGGCACGACCTGGGTGGCCGCCGGGCTGCCCGACGGCCTGCGCACCGCCGCGCTCGGCGACATCCCCGCCGGCTGGACGAGCACGGCGTACGCCGGCGCGACCTGGGAGCGCGAGGGCGCGCGCTACCACCTCGCCGAGAGCCGCCCCGGCACCCTCTACACCGGCCTGACCCACCGCGTCGGCGCGGACGAGCTGGCGCGCATCGCGACCTCGGCGGGCGCCTCGCTGCCCGAGCGCACGGGCTCGCTGTTCGCCGCGTCCGAGGTGGTCCCCTGGTCGTCGGCGCGCGGCGAGCCGCTGCCGGTGACGACGGACGTGCTGGTGGAGGCCGGTTCCGGCGCGTGGAGCCAGGACCTGTGGCAGGACGCCCCGGACGGCACGCCGGAGACGCTGCACACGACGGGCTTCGTGCCGTACGAGGCGGGCGGGAGCTACGAGACGGTGCTGAACGTCGGCGTGTTCGGGCCGCGTATCGGCGCGGACCAGGGGCTGTTCCGGTCGGGCGACACGCTGTTCGCCGTCCTGCCCCTCTTCGCCGACGGCGCGGGCAACAGCGGCGACAGCGCGTACGTCTCCGCCGCCACGACCCTCAGCCGCGACGGCGAGGAGTACGCGGCGAGCAACGACCCGCTGGGCACCGCGCAGTTCACGCTGCCCGCCGAGGAGGCGGCGTACGAACTGGTCGCGACCGTGGACCGCACGGGTCTCGCCGCGTCGGTGAGCACGCGCGTCACCGTCGCGTACGCCTTCGCGTCGGCGGCCGTCGCGGACGGCGGGACGGTGGCGCTGCCCGCGTCCGCCGTCCGGTTCACGCCCGAACTGGCCCTGGACAGCACGGGACCCGCCGGGGAGACGGTACGGGTGCCGGTCGCGGTCGAGGGCGCGGCGACCGGGACGACCCCGGCCGTGGAGGTGTCCTACGACGGCGGCGCCACCTGGGCGGCGGCCCCGGTGGCGGACGGCGCCGTGACGGTGGAGAACCCGGCGGCGGACGGCACCGTGTCGTTCCGCGCCACCGCGACCGACACGGCGGGCAACACCACGACTCAGACCATCACCGACGCCTACCGCACCCGCTGACCTTTCCCCCACCCCCCACAGGACGGCCCGCGCCCCACCCGGCGCGGGCCGTCCGCCGTGCCTCTCCGGCAACTCCAGGCCCTTTGCCAAACCTTGACTTCGGCCCGTGACACCGAACTCCCTTGCCACACGTGTCTGTTGAGAGACCGGGACCCGATCGGGACAGCCCGGGGAAGTGGGGGAGATCTTGTCGACGCAACGACACCGCGCGCGCGTCGCGGCCGTGGCGGCGTGTGCCGCCGTGGCCGCCGCGCTCACGGCCGGACCGGCGGAGGGGGCGGGCGAACGGCCCGCGGCCGGGGGTCCGTCCGCGTTCGTCACGCTGGTCACGGGTGACCGCGTGGCGACCAACGGCACGGGCGGGCCCGTGCAGTTCCTACCGGCGGAGGGCCGCGAAGGCATACCCTTCCGCGTCCAGCGCGCGGACGGGGCGACGTACGTCATCCCGTCCGACGCGGAACGCCTCGTCGCCGAAGGGACGCTCGACCGGCGGCTGTTCGACGTCACCGAGCTGAGCCGCGCCCCGTACCGCGAGGCGGCCGGGCTGCCGCTGATCGTCACCTACGACGGCGAACGCCCGGCGGCGCTGCGGGCGGCGGACGTACGCGCCGACCTGCCCGCCATCGACGGCGAGGCCCTGACGGTGGACGCCGGCCAGGCCGGTGCCCTCTGGCGGCAGCTCACCGAACCCGCCGACGACGCCCGCGCGTTGACGGCGGCGCCCGGCATCGAGGCGATCGCGCTGGACGGCATCGTCACCAAGTCCCTCGCCGAGAGCGTCCCGCAGATCGGGGCGCCGGAAGCCTGGGCGGCGGGCTACGACGGCCAGGGCGTCACCGTCGCCGTCCTGGACACCGGCATCAGCTCAACGCACCCGGACGTCGCCGGCCACGTCATCGCGTCCGAGAACTTCTCCGACGCGGCGGACGCCGAGGACCACGACGGCCACGGCACGCACGTCGCGTCCACCGCCACGGGCACCGGCGCCCTCTCGGACGGCACCTACACCGGAGTCGCCCCCGGCGCGGACCTCCTCAACGCCAAGGTCCTGGACGACGAGGGCTCCGGCTGGGAGTCCGGCATCGTCGCCGGGATGCAGTGGGCCGTCGGCCAGGGCGCCGACATCGTCAGCATGAGCCTCGGCGGCACCGCCACCCCGGAACTCGACCTGATGGAAGAGGCCGTCAACACCCTGTCGGCCGACTCGGACACCCTCTTCGTCGTCGCGGCGGGCAACGAGGGCCCAAGCGCCGGTACGGTCGGCAGCCCCGGGACGGCGGAGGCGGCCCTGACGGTGGGGGCGGTGGACAAGCAGGACGTCCTCGCCGACTTCTCCTCCGCGGGCCCCACGGCCGGCGACGGCCTCGTGAAGCCCGATGTGACCGCGCCCGGCGTGGACATCGCCGCCGCCGGGGCCGAGGGCGCCGCCATCTGGGACTACGGCACGCCGGTCACGGACGGGTACGTCGCGATCAGCGGCACGTCCATGGCCACCCCGCACGTGTCCGGCGCCGCCGCCCTCCTCGCCCAGGCCCACCCCGACTGGACAGGCCGGCAGATCAAAGCCGCCCTGACCTCCTCCGCCATCTCCACCGGCGCGTACACCCCATTCCAGCAGGGCACCGGACGCATCGACATCCCCGCCGCCCTCACCCAGGACATCATCGCCGAGACCGGCCCGCTCAGCTTCGGCGTCGTCCCCTACCCCCACGACACGGCCGAGCCCGTCACCCGCGACCTGACCTACCGCAACCTCGGCGACACCGACACCACACTCGACCTGGCGACGACCAGCCTCGGCCCGGACGGAAACCCGGCACCCGACGGCATGTTCACCCTCGCCCAGGACACCGTCACCGTCCCGGCGGGTGACACCGCCACCGTCCAGGTGACAGCCGATGGACGGCTCGGCGACGGGTCGGGCGGCTTCGGCGTGTGGGTCACGGCGACCGGCGACGACGGCACCACCGTCCGCACCGCGGGCGTGGTCGAACGCGAGGCGACGCAGCTTCAGTTGGACATCACCGCGACGGGCCGCGACGGCGAGACCGCCCTCGACTGGAGCGGCGTCCTCTACAACACGTCCACGGGCGACGGGTACTGGGTCTACCCCGACTGGGACGGCACCGCCCGCCTCCGCGTCACCCCGGGTGACTACGTGGTGGACACCACGATCCGCGGCTGGGCCTCCCCCGAGGACGCCGACCCGGCGTCGACCGACTGGATCGTCCAGCCCCGCCTGTCGCTGACCGAGGACACGTCGGTCACGGTGGACGCCGCCGACGCCCGCCCGTTCGACGTCCGCACCCCGGACCCGGACACCGAGGCGACCGACCTGACGGTGGGCTACGACCTGGTCACGGCCGCGGGTGTCAGCTGGTCCGCCTCCGTCGGCGGCCTCGACGCGGCGGACAGCCTGGGCACCGCCACGATCGGCGGGCTGCCAGGCGGCTGGTCCGCCGACACGTACTACTCCGGCACCTGGGCGGCCGGCGGCGCCGAGTACCACTCCGTGGACTTCCGCGGGACCCCGCTGTACACGGGCCTGGACAAGCGGCTGCGCCCCCGCGACCTGGCGCGTATCCGGACGGAGATCGGCTCCCCGGTCCCGGACGCGGAGGGCATGCTCTACACGATGAACGAGAACGTGTGGGGCGGCGCCGCCGTGGCCCTGCCAGTGCCGCGGACCGTGGACGTGTACGTGGAGGTGGCGGCCGGGGCCTGGCAGCAGCAGGTGGAGTACTTCGCGGCGGACGGGGCCTCGATCTCGTTCGAGAGCCCGTACCGGGAGTACGCGCCGCGCGAGCGGACCACCGAGACGTTCAACACGGGTGTGTTCGGCCCGTCGTTCCGCTCGCCGGACGAGGGCCTGTACCGCGGCGGCGACTGGCTGTACACGAACTTCCCGACACTCCGCGACGGCGGCGGCAACTCCCACTCGGGCTGGTACGACACCTACACGACCACCCTCTACCGGAACGGCGAGGAGTACGTCTCCACCAGGGACTCGCTGGACTGGTCGTCGCTCGAACTGCCCGCCGGCGAGGCCGAGTACGAGCTGGTCGCGACCGTGGAACGCGGCGGGGCGCCTGTCTCCTCCACTGTCACCTCGGCGTGGACGTTCACCTCGGCGCGCACCGGGGACGACGAAGAGGTGCGCCTGCCCTCCTCCGCCGTCCGCTTCTCGCCGCGCCTCGCGCCGGACAGCACGGCCCCGGCGGACCGCGCGTTCCGCATTCCGGTGACCGTCGAGGGCTCGGCCGCCGGGACGGTCCCGGCCGTGGAGGTCTCGTACGACAGCGGCGATACGTGGACGGACGTCCGGGTCCGCGACGGCAAGGTGAGGGTCGCCAACCCGGCGGCGGGCGGCAGCGTCTCCTTCCGCGCCACCGCGACCGACGAGGACGGCAACACCAGCACCCAGACCGTCATCGACGCCTACCGCACCAGGTAAGAACACCGCAGTCCGCCGGGCCCGTCACGAAACCCCGTGGCGGGCCCGGCCCGTTCACGCCAGGATCGGCCCATGCGCACCCTCACCACCGACCGTCTCGACCTGCGGCCCGTCACCGACGCGGACACCGACGACATCGCCGCGCTGCACGCCGACCCCGAGGTGATGCGCTTCCTGACCGGCGGGGTCCCCGAGTCCCGCGCGGACGTCCTGGCCGTGGCACTCCCCCGCCTGCGGCGGCCCGGCTACTGGACGGCGCGGGAACGGGGGACGGGCGCGTTCGCGGGCTGGTTCGAGCTGGTCGCGGTGGACGGCGAGCCGGGCACGGTCGAGCTGGGCTACCGGCTGTGCCGCGCCGCCTGGGGCCTCGGCTACGCCACCGAGGGCGCGCGGGCGCTCGTCGCGCACGGCTTCACGGAGCTGGGCGTCCGGCGCGTGACGGCCAACACCATGGCGGTGAACGCGGGTTCCCGCCGCGTGATGGAGAAGGCGGGCCTGTCGTTCGTCCGCGCGTACCACGGCGACTGGCCGGAGCGTATCCCCGGCTCGGAGCACGGCGAGGTGGAGTACGCGGTGACGCGCGAGCAGTGGACGGCGGGGCGCGCGTGACAGTTCACACGGTCGTGGGACCGCCCGCCCCGATCCCCCCGCGGCCGGTGCGGGCGTGACCAGCGTGACGCGTGTCCGGAACGTGCCGGATCCCACACCCACGGGAGCAGACCCGCCCATGGCCACCGCCACCACCGACCCGATCGCGCTCAAGCTGGACCGGATGTTCACCGCCATCGACGCCGACGCCGACACCGACGAGCACGTCACGGTCCGACTTCGAGCGGATCGTGGACCGCTTCCTGACCGGCTACGGGATCGACAAGGACGACCGCAGGGCGCAGGCCCTGACCGCCGGCTACCAGATGTACTGGCTGGAGCTGCTGCGGCACGCGGACGGCCAGAGGCTCCTGAACCGCGCACAGTTCATCGACGCGAACCGGCTGGCGAGCGTGGACACCAGCCGCTTCAACGCGGTCGAGGGCCTGTCGCACGCGGTCTTCGACATCATGGACCGCGACAGTGACAACGCCATCGGCAGGTCGGAGTTCCAGCAGTACCTCACGGTGTGGGGCATCGCCCACCCGGGCGCCGTGGAGGCGTTCGACCAGCTGGACCTCGACGGCGACGGGTACGTGAGCCAGCAGGAATTCCTGCGCGCGACACGGGAGTTCCACTACTCGTCCGACCTGAACGCCCCCGGCAGCCTGCTGTTCGGCCCGATCGCGGGCTGAGCCGGCCGCCGGTAAATCCGGTGACGGCTTGCGCCCTTGTCCGTAGGGTGCGCCGGACAGGCGCCCCCACCGGAGAGGCCACGCGATGACCGGCACCGACACCGTACGTATCAGGCCCGCGCGCCGCGACGAGGCCGCCGCGCTGACGGACCTCGCCCTCCGTTCCAAGGCGCACTGGGGGTACGACGAGGCGTTCATGGCGGCCTGCCGCGAGGAGTTGACGCTCACGGCCGGGCGCACGGAGCGCTCGGCCGTGGCGGAGCGGGCGGACGGCGCGCTCGTCGGGTTCACCACGGTGGACGGCGCGCCGCCGCAGGCCGTGCTGGGGATGATGTTCGTGGCGCCCGAGGCGATGGGCGCGGGCGTCGGGCGCCTGCTGTTCGCGCACGCGGTGGACACGGCGCGCGCCTCGGGCTGCGGCCGCCTCGTCTTCGACGCCGACCCGCACGCCGTGGGGTTCTACGAGGCGATGGGCGCCGTGCGGATCGGCGAGACGCCGTCCGGGTCGATCCCCGGCCGGGTGCTGCCGCTGATGGAGGTCAGGCTGCCCCGCTGATGTCGGCGGCCGGGTAGGGCACCCACGGGCTGTCCGCCAACTGCCGCAGGCAGAAGTCACCGAGGGCGCGTACGGGCCCGAGGTGCCGGTCGATCATCGCCGCCACCTCCGGGGCCGTCCCGGGCGGCCTGTCCCCCGCCGCCCAGCGGTCGAGGAACGCGCCCTGCTCCTGGAGCGTGCTGACGCCCTTCACCACAGGGTGGCGCAGGAGTTGGGAGGCGGCGGTGGCACGGTCGTAGCCCAAGTGGTCTGCCAAGAACGCCCGTTCGTCTGGCGCCAGCTCGAACCGGTCGCTGAGCGCGAGCCCGTAATCCGCGAAGTAGACCGCGCCGCCGTCCGTGAGGACGTTCTCGAAGTGCGCGTCGAAGTGGACGAGTCCGCGATCCGCCATGAAGTCCGCGCCGCGCAGCACCTCGCGCTCCACCCGCGCCCACTCGGCCGGGTCGGACTGCCCGGCGAGGTGGGCGGCGAGCGTGTGCGGGATGTGTTCGAGGAACAGCACGAGGCTGTGCCGGGACCCGGCGATCGCCTCAAGTCGCGCCCGTACGGCGGGTGAACCGCCCCAGTACGCCACCGAGCCGTCGATCCCGCCGAACTCGTCCACGAACCCGGGCGGCGGCGTGTCGGGCAGGACACGCCAGTGGTACGTCAGCGGGAAGCCGCCGTACGCGCCGCCGAGGACCCAGGCGGTCGTCATCTCGTGCACGGCCAGCTCACGCCACGCCCCGATCCCGCAGGACCCGACCCGGTAGTGGTACGGCAGGGGCAGGCCGAAGACGTTGCGGGTGGACCGCACGTTCCCCGGCTCCAGCTCGACGTCCGTCAGCGGCACCCGCTTCACGAACACCCGCGCCCCGGCGACGTCGAGCGCCGCCGAACGCCCCCCGATCCCGGCCCCCAGCGGCTCGGCACCCCGCACCAGCGCATCGAGCCGCCCATCGTCCAGCCCGGCCAGCTCCGCCGCCACCTTCCGGTGGACGCGCTCCCGTTCGTTCACGTTCCGCTCCTGGTCCGTATGACATAGGCGGCCTGGGCGGCCCCCCACAGGACCAACGCGCCACCGACCCACATCATCACCACCCCGACCTTGGTCAGCGTCACGACGGGTGTGTCCACCCCGTCCGTGAACTGCCACAGCGCGAGCCCGCCAAGACCGGTGACCACGCCTTCGACCAGGTTCCTTCCAGCGCTGTTCATGCTGCGACGCTACGAGCCGGCCCGGCGGCGATCCTCCCCCCGCCGGCTGACCCCGCCTGCACACTTCGTCGTACGCGGCGGGGTCAGCCGTCGGGGAACATCCGGCGGAACAGCGCCTCTTCGGTAGGCACGTTGATGACGGCCGGGGGCGGGAACGGCGCCGGGGGCGGGTCGCCGGTGTACGCGACACAGCGGCCGCCGGGGGCCGGACGGGCACGCCGCCAGGCGAACACCGCCGCCCCGGCCACGACAGCGGCCGTCGCCACGACCAGCGCGCACCGCCTCACAGCCACCTCCCGGGAACGGCGCGGTAGGGGCGGGTGATCCGCTCCCGGTACGCGTGGTGCCCCGGGTTGTCGCGGAGGTGCCCGAAGACCCACCGCAGGGCGGCGTCGGACGACTCCTCCTCCGGCCCGTACTGGTCGCACACGACGCACTCGGCGGAGAAGTGGAACTGGCCGTTCTCCGGCCGGACCGTCCACTCCCGGAACCTGAACGTCCGCCCCCGCGCCGTCACTTCACGACCTCCCCGAGGTCGCAGGCGAACCAGACGGCCTTCCCCTGCCGGTACGGCAGCGTCTGCACGCCGAACTCGCCCGCCATCTCGCGCAGCATCCACAGCCCGCGCCCGGTCGCCGCCGCCCAGTCGGGCTCCTCGGTGTTCTTCGGCATCCGCCGCGAACGGTCGATCACCAGGACCACGGCCTGCCCGGCGTCGCGGACGACCTGGAGGTAGCAGGCGGGGTCGTCCACGTGGCGGCAGACGTTGGTCAGCAGCTCGGAGACACCCAGCCGCGCGAGTTCCACGGCCTCCTCAGCCGCCCCCCACCCACCGAACACATCCGCGACAACACGCCGCCAGACCCCGATCTCCCTCTCACGAGCCGTTAAGGCCCAGGCGTACGCCTGCTGGCTCGACGGAGCAAATGCCTGAACGGTCATGGTTCCTCCAGGGCGGTCGCCAAGAGCGCGCATCCTTGTGTCGCGGCGCGGCTACGTAAGGTAGCGTTCAACCAGCATGGCAGTCCAGCAAACTTGCTCGCAAGCCAGGGACATTCGAAAACTTGCACTACGGGGAATCTGGCATATGCCAGCGGGCGGGACGCTAAGGTACGCGCCCAGGGAGGGGTACGCAGTGACAGACGCTCAGCCGAACATCCACCGCCGCAGGCTCGGGCTGGCCCTGAAGGGCCTGCGGTCCGCCGCCGGCCTCACGCTCAAGGAGGCCGCCGAGCTGCTTGCCCTGTCCGGCGAATCGGCGCTGAGCCGGATAGAACACGGCCGCCAGCGCGTCCAGCCGATGGCGATCTACGGCTACTTCGAGGTCTACGGCCTCCAGGACACCGAGCGCCGGGACTATCTGATGTACCTGGCGAAGCTGGCGGCCTCGGGGAAGCAGAGCAACCTCTTCGAGGAGTACCGCACGGCGATCCGCGACCCGTTCGCCGACTATCTCCAACTGGAGGAACTGGCCTCGCGTTCCGAGCGCTTCACCAGCATCGTGCCGGGACTGCTTCAAACCCGGGACTACGCTCGCGCCGTCGTTCAGGGCAGCCGCAAGTGGCAGACCGGCCGGGAGATCGACAACTTCATCAAGCTTCGGATGGCAAGGCAGAAGGTCCTCACCCGAGACAACCCGATGCATCTGTGGTGCGTGCTGGACGAGTCGGCGCTGCGCAGGCAGGTCGGCGGCCCGGACGTCACGAAGGAGCAACTGCACCACCTGCTGACGGTCACCGACGAGCACCCGCACATCACTTTGCAGGTCCTTCCGTTCAGCCGGGGCTCGCACGCGGCCATGGACGGTGGCTTCCACCTGCTGCACTTCCCGGCCGGACCGCCCGTGGTGGTCGTCGAGCCGATGACAACGACTCTGTTTTTGGAGGAAGATAGCGACATCGGGCGCTACGAGACGAGCTTCAACCATCTCCGTTCCGAAGCGCTCGACGTAGACGCCTCACGCGGCTTCATCCACGACGTGATCAAGGAACAGAACTGATGATCAAGAAGGTCGACCTCACCCACGCCACCTGGGCCAAGAGCACGCTCAGTGATGGGGGCGACAACTGCCTTGAGGTCGCCTTCGTAGACGGCGTTGTTGCCCTCCGCGACTCGAAGGACATCGGCAACCCCGACGCCGCCGTCCTCCTCCTCTCCGAGGACGACTACCGCGCCTACACCGGCGGCATCCGCAACGGACAGGCCAACCTCCTGCTCCCCTGAGCCGGCCTCCGGGCGGCGAGGTCGCGGGGAGCTGACTTCCACCGGAAGACTTCCAGCGATCCGCCGCCCGTGAACCTCACCGGTCCGGGCGGTCCTGGTGCACCCAGCGTTCAGCGACCGCCCGATTCGCCGCGATGCCGACCGCCACGTACGCGAAGCCGTTCCATTCCTCCAGCAGCCGGGGTTCCTCCGGCCGAAGGTGCGCTGCGCCGCCGGACACGGGCCGCTGTCGCCGCCGTTCGTCCGCAGGCGGACGCCGTCGCTGTTCGTAAGGTCCGAGCGGATCTGCCGGATCGACGCCGGGCACAGCGCGGGAGGGCTGGTTCGGGCGGCCGGGTCTCCGATGTTTGCCCATATGTCCATGTCCCCTTCCACCCGACGCCTTCGGCTGGCACGAAAAGGGGGGAGTGCACCGGCGAACAGGGCCCCCATTACGGCCGGAATGAGACGAGTCGATGTCCCTGCACTCGGGTAGCCATCCGCCGTTCCGTACTGGTCGAAGGAGCATCGAGTGGAATCGTCGAGGAACCATATCCCGTGGGGGATGAGGCTCGTCACTGACCGGCTTCCTGTCTCGCCCCCAGCGTACGAGAACGTGAGGCTGGACGGAAAGACACAGATCGCCGTCTACACGGATACGAGCGGGCGCATCGTGGAGATGGGGAAGCACGGTTCCTCCAAGACGAAGGGCACCGTTTCGAAGTCCGGGGGCGGGGACAGCCAGACGCCTCAGACCTTGACGCAGGACGATCACACGACCGACTACGAGTCGGACTGACGACGAGTGGGCCCGACTGTCCTCGTCGTCACGGCTCTGGAGGACATCACGGCCGATGACGTCATCGAGGCGCTGAACGAGCGCGGTGCCTCTGTCGTGCGGGTCGATCCGGCGGACATCGGGCAGGGCCTCGTCTTCGAGGCCCGTCTCGACGCGTCCAACGGGCGATGGCACGGGCATTTGCGTACGCCCACTCGAAGCGTCGCGCTGGAGGACATCACGGCGGTCTATCACCGCCGCCCCACCCCGTACACCGACCGGTTCGGGCACCTGCCGACACAGCAGCGGGCGTTTGCCGCCACCGAGGCCAGACACGGATTGGGCAGCGTGTTGGCCAACCTTCCAGCGGCCAGATATGTGAATCACCCGCTGGCAGTGACCACAGCGGACTTCAAACCGGCGCAGCTCCGCGCTGCCGCCAGAATCGGCTTCACCGTCCCTCCGACTTTGATCACCAACGATGTCCAGGCGGCCAGACGTTTCGCCTCTGAGCAAGGACCGGTGATCTATAAGACCTTTCGCGGTTTGCCTCTCTCGGAGGACGGTACCGCCGGTGCGATCTGGACCCAGCAAGTGGACCCGAGGTCTTTTGACAGCTCGCTCGTTGTCACAGCACACCTGTTTCAGGCGCAGGTCCCGAAGACAAGCGACGTGCGCGTGACGGTGGTGGGCAGGAAAGCCTTCTCCACCCGCATCACCGCACCGCACGGCGACTTGGACTGGCGGCGAGGCGACTGGGAAGATCTGACACACATCCCCGTCCCGCTTCCGCCATCGATCGAAGCTGCTCTGTTTGACTACCTGACGGCTTTCGACCTGGCCTTCGGATGCTTCGACTTCGCCCTCACCGGTGCGGCCGACAATCCGAAGCACTGGATCTGGATCGAATGCAATCCCAACGGGCAGTGGGGCTGGCTGCCCGACGCACCGGACATCGCGGCGGCGTTCGCGGATGTCCTCATGGAAGAGGAGACGAGCGGTGAGCCGTCACCCCGTTGACGAGGTGGAGGCCGGGGAGCTGCGTGCGGCCCTGGCGGTCTCGCTTGGCGCAGCCGGTGTGCTGCCTGATGCAGGGTGGGGGGATGCGGTGCGT
>NZ_JBJZOH010000043.1:0-37523 GCF_047200595.1 Streptomyces sp. MS19
GCGGGTGGGGGGAACGGGCGCGTCAGACCGCCCGGACGGCCGAATTCGCGGGCGGTTGCGCCCCGAACACGGCTGCGCCGTCCCGTACCTCGGGGACGTCGCCGAAGTCGCGCTGCGCCGCCGCGTACGTCTTGCGGAGCCGGTCGTTGACGCGCTCGGACCGGAGCCGACCGGCCAGTTCCGCCGCCTCGCTCGCCTGCGCCGCGAACGCCTCGGGCTCCCTCTCCAGCAGGTGCACCGTCGCCATCCCGATGAGGTTGAGTGCATACGAACGGTGGTGCGCCCCGCCGGGGTTCCGCTCGCGCTCCTCGCCGAAGAGCGCGACCGCCCGTTCGAGATGCGGCCTGGCGCGCGTCACATAGGTGGGGCTGCGTCCGGCCACATAGGAGAGGTCGCGGTACGAGTGGCCGTTCTCCGCGTTCAGCTCGGCCTCGGAGAAGAAGCCGATCCAGTCCGGGTCCCGCTCGTCCGCCCCGATCTGGCCGAACGTCTCCTCCGCCATCCGCACCGCGCGGTGGCACTTGGCGGGCTGCCCCTGCGTCGCGTACGCGCGGGCCTCCATCGCGTACAGCATGGCCTGCGTCCGCGAGGTCGCCGTGTCGCGGCTGCCGTACTGGGCGAGGTGCACCAGTTCGAGGGCGTCGTCGCCCCGGCCGAGGTGGATCATCTGCCGGCACATCTTGGACAGGATGTACGCGCCGAGCGGCCGGTCGTCCGCCTCCTTCGCGGCGTGCAGGGCGAGCACGAAGTACTTCTGCGCCGTCGGCTGGAGCCCGATGTCGTAGCTCATCCACCCGGCCAGCTCCGCCAGCTCGGCGGTGACCCGGAACAGCCTGCGGCGCACCGGCTCCGGGTGCGACTCGGCGAGCAGGTCGGTGACCTCGTGCAGCTGCCCGACCACGGCCTTGCGCCGCAGGCCGCCGCCGCTCTGCGCGTCCCAGCGCCGGAACTGGGCGGTCGTCTCCTCCAGCACGGCCAGCTCCGGTTCGGAGATCCCGGACAGGCGGCGCGCCTCGCCCCGGCCGCCGCCCGCGACCGTCAGGAGCCGCGCCCCCGGCAGCGGCTCGCCGTCCGTGGGCGTGGGGACGAGCCACCGCTGCATGGGCTCTATCAGCGCGGGCCCCGCCGACATGGTGAGGGCCGTGCCGAGGAAGCCGCGGCGGCCGAGCATGAGGTCGCTGCGGGAGAACTCGTTGATCAGCGCCACGGTCTGCGGCCCGGCCCATGGCAGGTCGATGCCGGAGACGGCGGCCGGCTGGCGCGCGGAGCGCAGCCCCAGGTCCTCCACGCCGACGACGCAGCCGAACCGCTCGGAGAACAGCTCGGCGAGGATGCGCGGGATCGGCTCGCGCGGCTGCTCGCCGTCGAGCCAGCGCCGTACACGCGACGTGTCGGTGCTGATGTGGTGCGCGCCGAGCCGCCTGGCCCGCCGGTTCACCTGCCTGGCCAGCTCGCCCTTGGACCAGCCGCTGCGCTGGAACCACGAGGTGAGCCGCTCGTTCGGCGGTCTGACCTGACTGTCACCACTCGCGTTGACCCCCACGGTGTCACGCCCCCGTTCCGGGTGTTGTCGGACGTGCGGACTGTTGACGGCACGTCTACCGATGAACCGAAAGTAATCCTACGATCACGGTGCCGGTGAGGGGCAGCCCGTAAGCGCCACCATTCGCCACCCCTCCGCGTCCCCCTCATGCCCACCACGCGTGCTTCACCCGTGCGCGCACGCCGACCGCTTCGGGGAGGGTGAAGCACGCCGGGGGCGCACGTACGGCTACGCGCTCCCCCGGGGCGCCACCCCCGGGCCGTAACCATCGGCGGGGCGGCCCGTTGGAGAGTGCATGGGCTTCACGATCGGCGGCATCCGCGAGATCCGTGACCTGCGGCTCGCGGCCCGGCGGCCGGGCCCCGTCTCGACCGCCGTCGCCGAGTACACCGGTCTGCGGGGCTGGGACGTGACGCCCGGTGCCTGGACCACCCGGGGCGCGCAGCACGGCACGGTCGTCTGCTCCTGCGGCAGCCCCCGCTGCTCCTCCCCCGGCGCCCACCCCCTCGATCCCGGGCTCACCATCCCGGCGGGCGCGACGCTCGACCACGTCGGCTGCTCCTGGGTGCCCGGCGCGTCCGTGCTGCTGCCCACCGGCCACAGCTTCGACGTCCTCGACGCCCCCGCCCCCGCCGCCCGCCGCGCCCTCCCCCGGCTGGAACGGCTCGGCCTGCCCATGGGTCCCGTCGCCCTGGCGCCGCACGGCCGCGCCTGGTTCTTCGTCGCGCCCGGCAGCACCGCCGAACTGCCCGCCCTGCTGCGCCGCCTGGGCTGGGCCGACGCGCCGCTCGATCTTCGCGGGCTCGGCCCCGGACGGCACATCACGGCGCCGCCGTCCGACCACGGCGGCCACGGCCCGGTGCGCTGGCTGCGCGCGCCGGGCACGGACACCGCGATCGCGCCGCCCACCACCCGGCTGCTGCTGGGCGCCCTCGCCTACACCTGCGTCTCCCTCACCTCGCTGACCCGCCGCACCTGACCCCGCTCGTATACGGCAGCCGCCCGTACGTGCGACGGCCCCGGCCCGGTCTCCCCAGGCCGGGGCCGTCCCCGGAACGTGACGCACCGGCGCGCGTCAGGCAAGCAGCGCGTCCACGAACGCCTCCGGCTCGAACGGCGCGAGGTCGTCCGGCCCCTCGCCGAGCCCGATCAGCTTGACCGGGACCCCCAGCTCCCGCTGCACCGCGACGACGATGCCGCCCTTGGCCGTGCCGTCCAGCTTGGTGAGCGCGATGCCGGTGATGTCCACGACCTCCGAGAACACCCGGGCCTGCACCAGCCCGTTCTGCCCGGTGGTGGCGTCGAGGACGAGCAGCACCTCGTTGACCGGCCCGTGCTTCTCCACGACCCGCTTGACCTTGCCCAGCTCGTCCATCAGACCGGTCTTGGTGTGCAGCCGCCCGGCGGTGTCCACGAGGACGACGTCCGCCGTCTCCGCGATGCCGTGCCGCACGGCCTCGAACGCGACCGACGCCGGGTCGCCGCCCTCGGGGCCGCGCACGGTGCGCGCGCCGACCCGTTCGCCCCAGGTCTGGAGCTGCTCGGCGGCGGCGGCGCGGAACGTGTCGGCCGCGCCGAGGACCACGGACTTCCCGTCCGCCACCAGGACGCGCGCCAGCTTGCCGGTCGTCGTCGTCTTCCCCGTCCCGTTGACGCCGACGACGAGGACGACCGCCGGGCGCTCCTCGCCCTCGACGGAGACCCCGCCCTCGGTGTGCACCACGCGGTCGAGGTCGGGCCCGACCAGGGTGAGCAGCTCCTCGCGCAGCAGGGACCGCAGGTCCTCCGGCGTGCGCGTGCCGAGGACGCGCACGCGCTCGCGCAGCCGCTCCACCAGCTCCTGCGTCGGGCGGACGCCGACGTCGGCGGTCAGCAGGGTGTCCTCGATCTCCTCCCAGGTCTCCTCGTCGAGCCGCTCGCGCGACAGCAGGGTCAGCAGCCCCTTGCCCAGGGTGTTCTGCGAACGGGCCAGCCGCGCCCGCAGCCGTACGAGGCGCCCGGCGGCGGGCTCGGGCACCTCGACCGGCGGCGCCTCGGCCTCGGCCTCGACGGCGGGCGGCGAGGTCCCCGGCGGGAGGACGACGTCCTCGATGGTGCGCCGCGCCTCGTCGGGCGGCGCCTGCGAGTCCTCGCCGACCTGCGGCTCCGCGGGCGGCGCGGTGGGCGTGGGCCGCTCGCCCGGGGGCGCCGTACCGGCGCCGCGACCGCGCACGAGGAACGCCGCGATCGCGGCGACGGCGACCACGGCGATGACTACGACAAGGATGAGGATGTCCATCGATTCCCTTGGATGCTGCCTGTAGGAGGTGGGTGCCGGGCGACCCCAAGTATTGCCGACGCCGCCCGGCGCGGGGGTCAGCCCATCTCCTCCAGCGCCTTGCCCTTGGTCTCGCGGACCCAGATGAGCAGGAACGGGATGGTCAGCAGCGCGATACAGGTGTAGATGACGTACGCGCCCGACAGGTTCCAGTCCGAGAGGGTCGGGAAGCTCTGGGTGACGGCCCAGTTCGCGATCCACTGGGCGGACGCGGCGACGCCGAGCGCGGCGGCCCGGATCCGGTTGGGGAACATCTCGCCGAGCAGCACCCAGACGACCACGCCCCACGACAGGGCGAAGAAGAGCACGAACGCGTGCGCCCCGATCAGCGCCACGGTGCCCTCGGTGTCGGGCAGCGAGATGTCGTCACCCGAGCCGCGCTTGGCGGAGAACGCCCACGCGGTGGTGCCCAGCGAGACGGCCATGCCGATCGAGCCGATGAGCAGCAGCGGTCTCCGCCCGATCCTGTCCACGAAGAGCATGGCGATGATCGTGCCGATGATGTTGATGATCGAGGTGGTGAAGGAGTAGAAGAACGAGCTCTCGGGGTCGATGCCCACCGACTGCCACAGCGAGTTCGAGTAGTAGAAGATCACATTGATGCCGACGAGCTGCTGGAACGCCGACAGGGCGATGCCGATCCAGACGATGGGCAGCAGCCCGGTGCGCCTGCTGATCAGGTCGCGCCAGCTGGAGCTGTGCTCCGTGTGCAGGGCCCGGTCGATCTCGCGGACCCGGGCGTCCAGGTCGGTCCCCTTGGCCTCCACGTCGTGGAGCACCCGCTTGGCGTCCTCCGTCCGGCCGCGCGACACGAGGTAGCGCGGCGACTCGGGGATGCCGAACGTCATCAGCCCGTAGACCAGCGCGGGGACGGCCTCGATGCCCAGCATCAGCTGCCACGCCTCGATGCCGAGCAGGTGGCCGCGCTGGTCGCCGTCGGCCAGGTTCACCAGGAACCAGTTGACGAGCTGCGACACCGCGATGCCCAGCACGATCGCCGCCTGCTGGAACGAGGCGAGCCGTCCGCGGTACTCGGGCGGGGACACCTCGGCGATGTACGCCGGCGCGATCACCGAGGCCATGCCGATGGCGACGCCGCCGACGGTGCGCCAGACAGCGAGGTCCCAGAGGGCGAAGGGCAGCATCGACCCGATGCCGCTGACGAGGAAGAGGAACGCGGCGAGCTGCATCACCCGGATGCGGCCGATCCGGTCCGCGAGCCGCCCCGCGATCAGCGCGCCCACCGCCGCGCCGAGCAGCGCGATGGCGACGACCGTGCCGAGACGCCCCGAGGAGACGTCGAACCGCCCGCGGATGCCCTCGACCGCGCCGTTGATCACCGAGCTGTCGTAGCCGAAGAGGAATCCGCCGAGCGCGGCGGTGGCGGCGATGAAGATGACGAACGTGAGATGGGGCGGGCGCCTCGGGGCTTCCGTACCGGGTTTCGAGGTCGAGGTCACGCTTCCCTCCAGGTTCCGTCCGACGGCATCGCCTGCCGTCTTCCCCGGCTCGCGTGGATCACCGATCCGGCTGCGGGTTCGAGGGTCGGCCGCACTCTCCGGGCGGGACAGTGTGCCCGAAGTCACATTACGCCGGAGAAAGGGGTATTTCACCCGCTGGCTCTCCGGCCGGGTCAGGACAGGCGCTGGCTGATGACCTTCGACACGCCGTCGCCCTGCATGGACACGCCGTACAGCGCGTCCGCGACCTCCATCGTCCGCTTCTGGTGCGTGATGACGATGAGCTGGGAGCTGCCCTTCAGCTCCTCCATGATCCGGATGAGCCGCTGGAGGTTGGTGTCGTCGAGCGCGGCCTCGACCTCGTCCATGACGTAGAACGGGCTCGGCCGCGCCTTGAAGATCGACACCAGCAGCGCCACCGCGGTGAGCGACCGCTCGCCGCCGGAGAGCAACGAGAGCCGCTTCACCTTCTTGCCGGGCGGCCTCGCCTCCACCTCCACGCCGGTGGTCAGCATGTCGGACGGGTCGGTGAGCAGCAGCCTGCCCTCGCCGCCGGGGAAGAGCCGCGAGAACACGCCCTCGAACTCGCGCGCCGTGTCGTGGTAGGCGGCGGTGAAGACCTGCTCCACCCGCTCGTCCACCTCCTTCACCACCTGGAGGAGGTCGGCCCTGGTCTTCCTCAGGTCGGCCAGCTGCTCGCTGAGGAACTGGTGCCGTTCCTCCAGCGCGGCGAACTCCTCCAGGGCCAGCGGGTTCACCTTGCCCAGCTGCTTGTACGCGCGTTCCGCCGCCCGCAGCCGCTTCTCCTGCCCCGCGCGGTCGAAGGGCCGCGGCCGGTTGCGCGGGTGGTCCGGGTCGTCCGGCAGCTCCTCGCCCTCGGCGGGCGGCGAGGGCGGTACGGGCTGGTCGGGGCCGTACTCGCGGACCAGCACGTCCGGGTCGACGCCCAGCTCCTCCAGCGCGCGGGCTTCGAGCTGCTCGATGCGCAGCCGCTTCTCCGCCCCCATGACCTCGCCGCGGTGCACCGAGTCGGTGAGTTTGTCCAGCTCGTCCTTGAGCCCGCGGCCGGCCGAGCGCTCGGCGGCGAGCGCCTCCTCCCGTTCCGCCTTGGCACGCTCGGCGGCGTCCCGTTCGGCGGCGGCGCGGGCGACGGACGCCTCGGCGTGGGCGAGCAGCTGCCGCGCGCCGTCCGCGACGGCGGCGGCGACCTCGGCCTCGTACCGCATACGGGCGCGGCGCCGCTCGGCGCGGACGCGAGCCTCCCGTTCGGCGCGGGCCGCGCGGTCGAGCCCCTCGGCGCGCCCGGCGAGCCCGCGCACCCGCTCCTCGTGGGTGCGGACCTGGAGCCTCGCCTCCATCTCGGTCTGCCGGGCGTTGGCGCCGTCGGCGGCGAGCCGGTCGCGGACCGACGTGTCCGGCTCCTCGTCCGCGTCGGCGCCCTCCTCGGCGGTGGCGAGACGTTCCGCCAGTTCCTCGGCCTGCTCGACCGCGCGGGCCAGCTCCTCCTCGGCCCGGGTGACGGCGGCGGCGGCGCGTTCGGCCTCGCCCGCCGCGCCCCTGGCCTGCCCCGCGAGGCGGCCGAGGTCCTGGGCGACGCGGGACTTGGCACGTTCGGCCGCGCTGCGGCGCCCGGCCAGCTCCTCCACCCGGGCGGCGAGCGCGCGGCGCCGCTCCCCCGCCGCCTCGGACACGGCGGCCAGCTCGGCGCAGCGGGTGGTCAGTTCCCGCAGTTCGGCGGCCGCCTCGTCCACCGACGCCTGCACCTCCAGCAGGCTGGGCGCGCCCGCCGAGCCGCCGTGCGCGAGGTGGCGGGAGACGACGTCGCCCTCGCCGGTCACGGCGGTGAGGTCCGGGCGCGCGGTGAGCAGGGTGAGGGCCTCGTCCAGCGACTCGACCACGACGGTGTCACGCAGCAGGCGGCGGACGGCCGGCATGAGGTCGGCCGGGCCGCGTACGAGATCGGCGGCGCGGGAGAGCCCGTCCTCCGGCGCGGGGGCGGCGGGCTCGTCCGGCATGCCGCCGAGCAGCAGCGCGGCGCGTCCGGCGTCCTGTTTGCGCAGCAGCCGCAGCGCCTCGGCGGCGGCGGCCGGGCCGTCCACGGCGATCGCGTCGGCGGCGGCGCCGAGGGCCGCGGCGACGGGCACCTCGTGGCCCGGGACGACGGTGAGCAGTTCGGCGGCGGGGCCGAGGACGCCGGCGAGCCGGTCGCCCGCGGACAGCAGCGCGCCGGTGCCGTCCTTGCGGCGCAGGCCGAGGGCGAGGGCGTCGTGGCGGGCGGAGACGGCGGCGCGTTCGCGCTCGGCGGTGGTCAGGGCGTCGCGGGCGCGGGCGCGTCCGGCCTCGGCGGCGGCCAGTTCGGCGCGGGCGGCCTCGTGCTCGCGCTCCAGCGCGGAGTCGCCCGCGTCCAGCCCTTCCACCTCGGCGCGCAGGGCCTCGTACTCCTCGCCCGCGTGCTCGGCGCGTTCGGCGGCCTCGTCACGGGCGGTGGCCAGCCGGTCGATCTGCGTCTGCGCCGAGGCCGCCCTGCTGCGCGCGGCGTTGGCCTGGCCGTGGAGGCGCGCGAGCCCTTCGCGGCGGTCGGCGAGGGCGCGGGCGGCGTCCTTGAGGCGGCGCTCCTCCTGGGCCAGGGCACGTTCGAGTCCGGCGCGGTGGTCCACGGTGTCGTCCAGGGCCCGGGACGCCGCTTCGAGCGCGGCGGTCAGCTCGGCCTCCTGCGCGCGGACACGGGCCGCCTCCCGCTCCATGTCCTCGGGGTCGCGGCCGCGCCGCTCCTCGGGCGCCCCGGCGGCGGCGCTGGTGACGCGGGCGTCGGCGAGCCCGATCGTGCCCCGCACACGCTCGGCGAGCTGGGACAGCTCGTACCAGGTGGCCGTGGCGCGCTGGACGCGCGGGGCCAGCAGGCGCACCTCGGCCTCCAGTTCGGCCTCGCGGCGCAGGGCCTCCCGCAGCCGGGCCTCGGCCTCCTCCTTGCGCTGCTTGAGCGCGGCCTCGTCGGCGATCTCGGCGCTGAGCGCGGCGCGCTGCCCGACGAGGTCGTCGGCGAGCAGCCGCAGGCGGGCGTCGCGCAGGTCGGCCTGGATGACGGCGGCCTTGCGGGCGACGGCGGCCTGGCGGCCGAGCGGCTTGAGCTGGCGGCGCAGCTCGTCACTGAGGTCCTGGACGCGCGCGAGGTTCGCCTGCATCGCGTCCAGCTTGCGCAGCGCCTTCTCCTTGCGCTTGCGGTGCTTGAGGACACCGGCGGCCTCCTCGATGAACGCGCGGCGGCCGGTGGGGTCGGCGTGCAGCACCGAGTCGAGGCGGCCCTGACCGACGATGACGTGCATCTCGCGGCCGATGCCGGAGTCGGAGAGGAGTTCCTGGACGTCGAGGAGGCGGCAGGTGTTGCCGTTGATCTGGTACTCGCTGCCGCCGTTGCGGAACATCGTCCGCGTCACCGTGACCTCGGTGTACTCGATGGGCAGGGCGCCGTCGGTGTTGTCGATCGTCAGCGACACCTCGGCGCGGCCGAGCGGCGGGCGGCCGGTGGTGCCGGCGAAGATGACGTCCTCCATCTTCCCGCCACGCAGGGATTTCGCGCCCTGTTCCCCCATGACCCAGGAAAGCGCGTCCACCACATTGGACTTGCCCGACCCGTTCGGCCCGACCACACAGGTGATGCCGGGCTCGAAGCGCAGCGTGGTGGCCGAGGCGAAGGACTTGAACCCCCGCAGGGTGAGGCTCTTGAGATGCACGCCGTGCGACTTTACCCGCCGGTTGTCCGTCCCCGGCTGTTTCGACGCGTCGGATGCAGGGCAGATCAGAGTCAGCACGTACGGCAATGGGGCGGGAGGCGGTTTCTCGAAGCCCGGTTTCCTGCGACTCGATCTCTCCGTGGCCGGTCTCTTCCGGAAATGACGAAGGGACGCCGAAGCGTCCCTCGCATATTCCGCAGGCGTCGAGCCGCGAGCGGCCTGTCCTCGCCGTTGAGGTCAGGTCAGGGCGGGCTCAGCCTGGGGCACATCGATGTTGTCGAGCACCGAGTCGCCGTGTCGAGCGGCGGCAGCCAGCGCGTCGTTCTCCGCCTGAACCCGGAGGAGCTGCGTCTCCAGGTCCTGTACGCGCTGCTGAAGCCGTCGCATCTCGGCGATGACTCGGGGGTCGAAGCCGCCGATGTGACCGAGAAGCGCCTTTGCCATGATGGATGGTCCTCCACACTGAGTGACCGACCGAAGCCGTTGGTAGGTCGTGAGGGTTGACTGCCGCGACGTCCGCCACACCCTGCTTTCGCGAGGCCGCACAGCGGAGAAGCGCGGGACTTTCAGCGTCTCACCAAAAAGTGGGACGGTCAACACGATCACACCGCGTATCGCCGAGGTGATCATTCACTCGGCGTCCTATGGCGGTTCTCGATCACTTTCGATCTCTCGCGGCGGCTCCGCCCCTATGCCGCTGGTGGCGGCAGCCTTGCACGTCGGAGCGGTGTTGGCAACCCGTTTCCGGCACTTTCCCGACCACGGCGCGAGGCCGCTCACCGGATCGCGAAATCCGGATAGCCGCCACGCGGTGTGTCCCATATCTCGGTGACACCGTCCACGCGTCCGGGCGTGTCGCCCTCCCTGAGCCAGTCGAGCAGCCGCGCGCACTTCTCCCGGCTGCCCTCGGCGACCACCTGCACCCGCCCGTCCCCCAGATTCGAGGCAAATCCCCGCAGGTCACCGATGGCCAGCGCCTGCGCACGGGTGAACCAGCGGAATCCGACGCCCTGGACATGACCGCGCACCCACGCGGTCATCCGTACGGTCCCGGAGCCCTGCTCCGGCGGGGGTGCTGAGGACTGCATGTGACGCACGCTATCCGGTGTTTTCCCCGTGGGACACCTCCGCCGACCGGGCCATGCCGTACAGTCACGCGATGAGCATTCATCCATTCGGGTGAATTTGGATCTTGGTTGGCCCTCGACGATGACAAGGACGGTGTTGCGCATGGGACGCCATCGCCGCCGCCGGAGCCACGCGCGTACCGGCCTGATCGGCGCTTCCGCGGCTCTGGCCGTGGGTGCCGTGGGAGTCGGCAGCGGGCTGCTGCCTGGGATGGGAGACGCCCTCTCCCCCAGCGGCTCCCCCACCACCGATGACATCCGCGCCCAGGGGAACGTTCCCTCGGCTCCGGGCTCCGTGTCGCCCTCGCCGAACGGCTCGCTGTCGCCGCGCGAGCAGGCCACCGAGCCGGGCGCCAGCCGCGGTTCCGAGCGCAGCACGCTCGACAGCCGGGAGTCCCCCTCCGAGACGGCCACGACGCCGGAGGAGGAGGAGGACAGCCCCTCCGCGGAGGCACCGGAGACGACCGCGCCCGAGCGTACGGCGGAGCCGGAACGCACCGAGGAGGCCACGGCCCCCGAGCGCACCACGCCGCCGGCCGAGGAGGAGACCGAGGCTCCGGCCCCCGAGTCGCTCCGGCCCACGCCGAGCGAGGAGCCGAGCGCCCCCGCGACCGACGACAGGACCGCCGCCGTCCAGGCCGTGCTGGAACGGGTCAACGCGGAGCGCGCCGGAGCCGGCTGCCTGCCCCTGACGCTCGACCCCGCGCTCAACGCGCTCGCCGCCGGGTACAGCCAGGACATGGCCGCCCGCGGCTTCTTCGACCACACGGACCCCGACGGCCGCAGCCCCTGGGACCGTGCGGCCGCCGCCGGGATCGAGAGCATGGGCGGCGAGAACATAGCGCGCGGCCAGCAGGACGCCCAGGCGGTCATGGACGCCTGGATGGCCAGCGAGGGCCACCGCGACAACATCCTCAACTGCAACTTCACCACGATGGGCGTCGGCGTCCACTTCGGTGAAGGCGGTCCCTGGTGGACGCAGGTCTTCGGCTACTGAGCCGCGTCGGGGGTGCGTCAGAGGGAGCGCGGCGCCGGCTGACAGCGGGGGCAGAAGTAGCTCGACCTGTTCATCCACGGCCGCCGCCGCATCTCCGTGCCGCACCGGCGGCACGGCAGGCCCTCGCGGCCGTACGCGTCGAGCGAGCGGTCGAAGTAGCCGGACTCGCCGTTCACGTTGACGTAGAGGCTGTCGAAGCTGGTCCCGCCCACGGCCAGGGCCGCGTTCATCACCGCCCTGATGTGCCCGACGAGTTCGGCCGTCCGGGGGCGGGTGAGCCCGGCGGTCGGGCGGTCGTAGTGCAGCCGGGTGCGCCAGAGCGCCTCGTCGGCGTAGATGTTGCCGACACCGCTGATCAGCGACTGGTCGAGCAGAGCGCGCTTCACCGTCGTGCGGCGGCGGCGCAGCGCCGCGTGGAAGGCGTCCTCGTCGAACAGCGGGTCGAGCGGGTCGCGCGCGATGTGCCCGATGACGTCCGGCAGGCCGTCGGCGCCCACCGGGTGCAGCGACAGGCCGCCGAACGTCCGCTGGTCCACGAACCGCAGCTCGCCCCGCGCCGCGTCGTCGAACGTGATGCGGACCCGCAGGTGCTTCTCGTCCGGCGAGCCGTCCCGCTGCACGAGGAGCTGGCCGCTCATCCCGAGGTGGGCGAGCAGCGCCAGCTCCTCGCCCAGCGGCAGCCACAGGTACTTCCCACGCCGCCGCACGTCGGTGACGCGCACGCCGCGCAGCCGCTCGGCGAAGTCCACGGCCCCCGCGACATGGCGGCGGACGGCGCGCGGGTGCAGCACCTCGGCCGCCGTGACGACGCGGCCGCCGACCCACCGGTCGAGCCCGCGCCGTACGACCTCGACCTCGGGCAGCTCAGGCAACGGACGCCCCGCCGTCCTGCTCGCGGGCCGCCGCCTCGGCCGCCTCGGCCTCGGCCGCCGCACGCGCGGCGCGCTGGGCGTCGACGGAGGCGCGGATGGCGCGCCAGGCGTTCTCGGCCGCCTGCTGCTCGGCCTCCTTCTTGCTGCGGCCCGTGCCGGTGCCGTAGGTCTCGCCAGCGACACGGGCGGCAGCGGTGAAGGTCTTCTCGTGGTCGGGGCCGCTCTCCTCGATCACGTACTCGGGCACCCCGAGGCTCTCGGCGGCGCTCAGTTCCTGGAGACTCGTCTTCCAGTCGAGGCCCGCGCCGAGACTGGAGGAACGCTCGATCACCGGGTCGAACAGGCGGTGGACCAGCGCGTCGGCGGCGTCGAGCCCCTGGTCGAGGTAGACAGCGCCGATCACCGCCTCCAGCGTGTCCGCGAGGATCGACGCCTTGTCCCGGCCGCCCGTGCCCTCCTCGCCGCGCCCGAGCCGGACGAACGAGCCGAGGCCGAGCCCACGGGCCACCTCCGCGAGCGCCCGCGCCTGCACGACGGCGGCCCGCAGCTTGGCGAGCTGGCCCTCGGCGAGGTCGGGGTGCCTGCGGTACAGGGTGTCGGTGACGATCAGCCCGAGCACCGAGTCCCCGAGGAACTCAAGGCGCTCGTTGGTGGGCAGGCCGCCGTTCTCGTAGGCGTACGAGCGGTGCGTGAGCGCACGCGCCAGAAGGGCGGGCTCAAGCGTGTAGCCGAGCCGCCCTTCCAGAGTCGCGAGGGACGAGGCCGTGTCCTGGGACGCCTGGGGTTGCGACCTCCTGGCGTGTGACATGGAGCCCGTCACCCGCCGATCAGACCTCGACGACCTGACGGCGGTTGTACGTGCCGCAGTTGGCGCACGCGGTGTGCGGCAGCCTCGGCTCCTGGCAGCGCTCGCAACGCACCAGGTTCGGGACCGCAGCCTTCCACTGCGACCGGCGGTGGCGCGTGTTGCTGCGCGACATCTTCCGCTTCGGAACAGCCACGGCTACTTCTCCTGTGATCATCCCCGCTTCCGCGGGGGGCCTGTCTTGCTCGTCTCGCTGGTACTGCTGGTCGTACTGGTCCTGCGTGTCCTGCTGTCCTGCCGGCGCCGCCGACCCGGACCTAGCGGTCCGGACGCTCCGGGCCGTCGCCGGACTCCCCGGAGTCCGCCAGGTCCCGCAACGCCGCCCACCGGATGTCCACCGGGGCGTCGTGCCCGTGGTCCGGGTCCTGCGCGAGCAGGGCCCCGCACTCGGGGCAGAGCCCCGGGCAGTCCTCCTGGCACACGGGTTGCAGCGGCAGTGAGAGCACCACCGCGTCCCGCACCACCGGTTCGAGGTCGAACAGGTCGCCCTGGACGTACAGCGTCTCCTCGTCCTCCTCGTCGTCACCGGTCTCCGCGGGGCGGCGGCCGGTTCCCTCCGACTCGGGGTAGGAGAACATCTCCTGGAAGTCCGCCGTGACCTCGTCGGTCAGCGGCTCCAGACACCTTACGCACTCCCCCGCCAGCGGCGCGCGGGCGGTCCCCGTCACGAGGACGCCCTCCATGACGGACTCCATGCGCAGCTCGACCTCGATCCGCGCGTCCCCGGGGACCCCGATGACCTCGACCCCGAGATCGGCCGGTGCCGGAACGGTCCGGGAGACCCGTTTCATCGCACCGGGACGCCGCCCCAGTTCCCGTGTGTCGAACACGAGGGGGGCTCGGTGGTCCAGGAGGGCGTTCAGGGCCTTGTCGCTTTCTCGCGGATGGGGGCTGTGCGGTCGCCGTGCGCGCCGGTCCCCGACGCGTCTGGCGCGAGCGGGACCGGGCGGGCAGCCGCGTACACGGAGAGGTGACGCGGCCGAAGAGCCAGCATACGCCACGGGCCGCCGGGCACCCAATCGGCCGGATCGGGCCCGGGGCGGGGTGCGGCGGGCGGGTCTAGTGCCTGCCCTGCTGGTACCTGCGGATCTGCTCGGCGTCGATCATGCTCGTGTCGAAGAGGCTGGTCTCGTCGAGCGCGGTGGGCTGCTGGTGCTGCTGCTGGTCGTAGCCGTAGCCGGCGTTCTGCTGGGTGCCGTAGGGGTCCTGCTGCGGGTAGCCGCCGGAGCCGTAGGGGTCCTGGGCGTAGGTGTACGTGCCCGCGTACGGGTCCTGCTGGCCGTAGCCGCCGTCCTGGGGGTAGCCGCCCTGCTGGGCGGCGTACGCGTCGGCGGCGCCCGTGTCGTAACCGGCGGTCGCCGCCGCGGGTTCCGGCTGGTGCTGCCCCTGGTCGGTGACGGGCTGGTCCTGCTGCGGCTGGGCCATGCCGAGGTAGCCGTAGGTGTCCTGCTCGGCCCGCTGCTCGAAGTACGCGGCCGTCCGCGGCATGCCGCCGTCCGCCGCCTCCATGGCCTCCTGGGCGGCGACGTGCTCGGCCAGTTCGTCGATCGGCCGGTGGCCGGTGAGCTTCTGCCGCCCGCGGCCCACGGCTTCGAGGGTCTTGCGCAGGACCGCCTGGATCGCGCCGAACTGCGCCTCGACGTACGCGTCGGCGTTGGCGAGCAGCTCCCCCGGGTCGCCCCGGTCGCCGCCGAGGAGCTTGTCCCGGCCCCGGTCGACCGAGCCGATGGTCTTGCCGAGGACCACCTCGAAGTTGGCCAGTTTGCTGTCCACGTAGTCGTCGGCCTCGGCCTTGACCTCGGCGGCCTCCCGGCGGGCCTCGGCGAGGATGCGGGCCGCCTCGTCCTGGGCGCGCTGGACGACCTCGGTGTTCTCGACGAGCGTGCCGCGTTCCTCGTGCGCCGCCTCGACGATGCGGCGCGCCTCCTGCTGCGCGTCGGCGACGACCTGCTCGCGGTCGCCGAGCACCTCGCGCGCCTGGGCCAGCGAGCCGGGCAGGGCCTCGCGCACGTCTTCGAGCCGGTCGAGCAGGTCGGACCGGTTGATGACGCAGGACGCCGACATCGGCATGCCCTTGGCGCCGCGCACGGCCGCGACGATCTCGTCCAGTTTCTGGTTCACGTCCACGGAGCGACTGTACGGCCAACCGGCGCCCGCCGGGCAGCGTTTGCGCCGCGCGGGGGACGCGGCGGGCCGGTCAGCGCGCGTCGAGCTTGGCCCTGACCGCCCGCAGCACCGGTCCCGGGACCAGGTGGGAGACGTCGCCGCCCCAGGTCGCGACCTCCTTGACCAGGCTGGAGGAGAGGAAGCTGTAGACGGGGTTGGTGGGGATGAACAGCGTCTCGACGCCGGACAGGCCGTTGTTCATCTGGGCCATCTGCAACTCGTAGTCGAAGTCACTGACCGCGCGCAGGCCCTTCACGATGGCGGGGATGTCGCGCTGCTTGCAGTAGTCCACCAGCAGGCCGTGGTGGGACTCGACGACGACGTTGCCGTACTCGGTGGTGCACTCCTCGATGAGCGCGATGCGTTCCTCGACGGTGAACAGGCCCTGCTTGGACTTGTTCACCATCACGGCGACGTGCACGACGTCGTACAGCCGCGAGGCGCGGTCGACGATGTCGAGGTGGCCGTTGGTGACGGGGTCGAAGGACCCCGGACAGACTGCGCGGCGCAACGCTCTCTCCCCAATCCGGTTCTGCCGGTCCTGCCGGTTCTGCGGGCCGGTCATGACCGGCCGTCCACGTCGTGGTCGGTGGCCCGGCCGTACCAGAGGGTTCCCTCTCCGTAGCGGCGCGAACGCAGGGCCTCGAAACCGGGGGGCCAGGCGAACGGGCCGCCGCGCGTGGCGCGCTCGGCGGTGGCGAGCGCGCCGTCCGCGAGCCAGCCGCCGGTCAGCAGTGTGACGAGAATCTCGCCGAGCGCGGCGTCCGTCGTGGCGTAGGGCGGGTCGAGGAAGACCAGGTCGTACGGCTCGGCCGGGGGCGGCTCCGCGACGAGCTGCTCGGCGCGTGCGGTGCGCAGTTCGGCGCCCGGCAGGGCGAGGGCCCTGATGTTCTCCCTGATGGTGCGGGCGGCCCGGGGGTCGGACTCGGCCAGCAGGGCGTGGGCGGCGCCCCGGGACAGGGCTTCGAGGCCGACGGCCCCCGATCCGCCGTACAGGTCGAGGACCCGGGCGCCGGACAGGGGGCCGGACAGCGCCTCCCAGGTGGAGAAGAGCCCCTCGCGCGCCCGGTCGGAGGTGGGCCGGGTGCCGCCGCCCGGCGGCACGGCGAGCCGCCGTCCGCCCGCGGTCCCGGCGATCACGCGGGTCATGTGAGGGTCCTCGCAGTGCTGTGCGTCGTCGTGGCCGTCGCCAGGCCGTCCGTACGCCCACCACGCTATACGGGCCGGGGCGGGGGGAGCCTGCCGGGTCAGGCGGGGGTGTCGCCCCGGAGGGGGCGGGCGTGCCGCCTGGCGGCCCGTCCGGCGGCGCTCTCGTCGGGGTAGACCTCGCAGACGAGGCGGCCGTCGGGGGTCTGGTCGTGCTCCAGTTCGTAGAGGCACAGTTCGCTGTGGTCGGCGAGCAGGAAGGCGTGTGCGTAGACCGAGCACCAGCGGCCCGCGGACCGGCCGCCGGGCTCGGGCATGCGCTCGATGAGGTAGCCGCGGGCGGCGGCGAGGAGGCGCAGGGTCTCCTCGCCCGGCCGGTCCGGGTTGACGGCCCGGCGCAGCAGGCGCCTGGCGTGGTCGGACGAGTCGCGCCCCGGATAGTCGCGGCGCTCCGGATGGACGCGCGGGCCGGGGACCCGGCCGGCGGGTCCGCCGGCGGTCCGGGCCGGCGGGCCCTGGTGGAACAGCCACTCCAGCTCCTCCACCGAGGGGACGTCGTCCCCCGGCAGGGACTCTGGCTGATCGGTCATGCGGATTCCTCCCGGTTCGACGCGCCCTGACCCGGCTGCGGGGGCACACACCGTAGTGCCCCGGCTGCTGCGTAGGGGTGCCTTTTACCGAAAGAGAACGCAGCACGGAAAGAGAACGCAGCACGGGATGACGATGCGGCCGCGGGGCGCCGGGGCCCCGGAGGAGCCGGACCGGCCGGGCGGGGTGCGCCGTTGCGCCCGGCCGGTCCGCGCCGGGTCACTCCGCGGCCGTGTGCTCCCCGGGGGCACCGACGAGAGCCGGTGAGACGTATCGCGACCAGGAGAGGCAGCCGTCGGGCGGGCAGTACTCCGGGCGGCGCGGGTCGTGGCCCAGCTCGCGCAGCTTGGTGCGCACCGAGTCCGGGGTGCGGCCGAAGCGGGCGGCTATGCGCGCGATCGTCTCGCCCGCGTGGAAGCGCTGGGTGAGGTCCTCCTCGTGCTGCGGTATCCAGGGGGCGCCGTGGCCGGGGAAGAGTTCGCGGAGGATGTCGCGGTCGGGGATGGGTTCGGCGACGTCGGCGGCGAGGGCGAGGGCCCTGAGCCCGCGGTTGAACGCGATGCGCAGGGCCGGGACCTCCGCCAGGGGCATGGTGAGCGATCCGGAGGCGAGCGGGACCTCGGGCAGCGCCTCGCGCCAGCCGGTCAGGGTCAGGGTCACGGTGATGTCGTCGTCACTGGCCAGCTCGATGCGGAAGACCTTGTCGCCGAGCGGCAGTTCGTTGATGTGCCGGAATGCCATGCGGGCAACCCCCAGTGGTCCGGCCGCGGGCAATCCCGGATGGATCGCCGCGGACTGGGTCCATTCTCCCAGGCACCACTGACAATTGACGGCCCGTCAGACGCGTCGTCCGGGCGCGGTCAGCCCTTCTCCAGGAACTCCTCGCGGTCCGCGTCGAGCAGGGCGTCGAGCGCCGTGCGCAGGCCGGGGACGCCGGTCAGGTCCGGGTCGCGGTCCACCAGCGCGGCGGCCTCCGCGCGCGCCTCGGCGATGACGTCCTCGTCCTCGATGACGGCCAGCACCCGCAGGCTGCTGCGGCCGCCGGACTGCGCGGCGCCCAGGACGTCGCCCTCGCGGCGCTGCTCCAGGTCGATGCGGGACAGCTCGAAGCCGTCCGTGGTGGCGGCGACCGCGTCCAGCCGGGTCCGCGCCGCGCCGCCCTCGGCCGCGTCCGTGACGAGCAGGCACAGGCCGGGCGCCGAGCCGCGCCCGACCCGGCCGCGCAACTGGTGCAGCTGGGAGACGCCGAAGCGGTCGGCGTCCATGATCACCATGGCGGTGGCGTTCGGCACGTTGACACCGACCTCGATCACGGTGGTCGCCACCAGGACGTCCACCTCGCCCGCGGCGAAGCGGCGCATCACGTCGTCCTTCGCGTCGGGCGCGAGGCGGCCGTGCAGCACGGCGGTCCGCAGGCCGGCGAGGGGCCCGGCGACGAGCTTCTCCGCGACGTCGAGGACGGCGAGCGGCGGGCGCCGCTCCGTACCGTCGGGACCGTCCGTGCCGCCCGCCGCGTCCTGGTCGCCGGTGCCGGACCCGCCGCCCGTGTCGTCGCCGATGCGCGGGCAGACGACATACGCCTGGTGGCCGCCCGCCACCTCCTCCGTGACGCGCTCCCACGCCCGCGTCAGGAAGTGCGGCTTGTCGGCGACCGGGACGACATGGGTGGCGATGGGCGACCTGCCCTCCGGCAGCTGGTCCAGGACGGACGTCTCCAGGTCGCCGAAGACGGTCATGGCGACGGTGCGCGGGATCGGGGTCGCGGTCATCACGAGGAGATGCGGCGGCCGTTCGCCCTTGGCGCGCAGGGCGTCCCGCTGCTCGACGCCGAAGCGGTGCTGCTCGTCCACCACGACGAGGCCGAGGTCGTCGAAGGAGACGACGTCCTCGATCAGGGCGTGCGTGCCGATGACGATGCCCGCCTCGCCGGTGGCGGCGGCGAGCAGGGCGCGGCGGCGGGCGGCCGTGCCCATGGAGCCGGTGAGCAGTTCGACGCGCGTGCCGCGCTCGGAGCCGCCGAGCATGCCGCCCTCGGCCAGGTCGCCCAGCATCGCGGTGAGCGAGCGGTGGTGCTGCTGCGCGAGCACCTCGGTGGGCGCCAGCAGGGCGGACTGGCCGCCCGAGTCGGCGACCGCGAGCATCGCGCGCAGCGCCACCAGCGTCTTGCCGCTGCCCACCTCGCCCTGGAGCAGCCGGTGCATGGGGTGTTCGGCGGCCAGGTCGGCGAAGATCTCGTCCCCCACGCGGCGCTGTCCCTCGGTGAGGGTGAACGGCAGCCGGGCGTCGAACGCCGCCAGCAGTCCGTCCCGGGCCGGACGGCGGGGCACGGCGGCCTGCTGCGCGGCGGCGCGGCGGCGGCGTGCGAGCGCGACCTGGAGGACGAACGCCTCGTCCCACTTGAGGCGCGTGCGCGCGGCGGTGACGTCGGCCGTGGAGCGCGGCCGGTGGATCTTCTCGAACGCCTCGGGCAGCGGCAGCAGTTCGCGCCGGCCCAGCAGGGCGGGCGGCAGGGGGTCGGCCAGGCCCGACCAGCCGGTGGCCTCCTGCGAGTCGAGGACGACGCCGACCGACTTGGCGATCCGCCAGGACTCCAGCTGCTTGCAGGCGGGGTAGAGCGGCAGCGGGCGGCCCGCGAACTCGCGGGCGGCCTCGTCGCCGCTCTCCTCGTCCAGCAGCTCGTAGGCCGGGTGGGACAGCTGGAGGCGGCGGTTGAACACGCCGACCTTGCCCGCGAACATGCCGCGCCTGCCGGGCACCAGGACCCGCTCGTGGTGCCGTACGGCGCGGCTGCCGAAGAAGACGAGCTGGAGCCGCCCGGCGCCGTCCGTGACGGTGACTTCGAGGCGCAGGCCGCGCCCCCGGTTGAACGAGAGGGTGCGGGCGTCCGCGACCTCGGCGACGACCGTCACGTGCTCGTCGAGCGGCAGCTCGGTGAGCCGCGTCAGCTCCCCGCGCTCGGCGTAGCGGCGCGGGTAGTGGTGCAGGAGGTCGCCGATGGTGTGCAGGTCGAGATGGGCGGCCATCACCTTGGCGGTGGTGCCGCCGACGGCTTTGGCCAGGGGCTCGGACAGCGCGGTCACACGGCCCATTGCACACCATGGCACCGACAATCGCGGTACGGGCCGCCCGGCCGCCGCGCGGCGGGTGCTACTCGACGCCGATCAGCAGCGGCACGCCCTGCCGCCCCTCGCAGACGACGGTGTCCACGCCCAGGTGCCCGCGGCGCACCTGCTCGCACAGCCGCGCCGCCAGCCCGGACGGCGCGCCCGCGCCGATGACGAGGGTGACCAGCTCGCCGCCCGCCGACAGCATCCGTTCGAGCACGTCGGCGGCGACCTGCCCGGGGTCGCCGCCGATCACCGCGACATCGCCGTCCACCAGGCCGAGGACGTCCCCGGCCTGGCAGATGCCCGCCATGGTCCACGACTCGTGCTGCGCGACCGCGACCTCGCCGAAGCGGGTGGCGCCCGCCGCGGCCGTCATGGCGACCACGTCCTCGTCGAACCGGCGCTCCGGCGCGTGGACGGCGAGCGCCGCGATGCCCTGCACGGGCGAGCGGGTGGGGACCACCGCGACCCGTACCCCGGCGGCCCGCGCCTGCTCGGCGGCGGCGGAGGCGGCGTGCCAGAGGCTGTCGTCGTTGGGCAGCAGGACGACCTCGCCCGCGCGGGCGGCGAGGATGGCGGCGGCCAGTTCGGCGCCGCCGGGCGGCTCGCCGGGGTGGACGGTGAGGGCGGTCGCGCCCGCCTCGCGGCACAGCCCGGCGAGCCCTTCGCCCGGCATGACGGAGACGACGGTCCGGGTGTCGGCGCGCGGCGGGCGGTGCGCGGCGTCGTCGGTCAGCACGCTGATGCCGATGCGGTGCGGGCGTCCCGCCTCGACACCGGCCTCGACGGCGGCGCCGGGGCGCGCGGTGTGGACGTGCACGTTCCACAGGCCGTCGCCGCCGACGACGACGAGGGAGTCGCCGAGCGCGTCGAGGCGGGCGCGCAGGGCGGCGACGGCGGAGTCCGGGGCGTCCAGGAGGTAGATCACCTCGTAGCCGGTGCCCGCCGCGTCGGCCGCGGGCGCGGCGTCGCAGCCCCGGCGGCCGGGGGCGCGGCCGCGGCGTTCGCCGGGCCGTCCGGCGGGCGGGCGGCCGGAGAGCGCGGCGTCGAGCGCGTCGAGCACGGCGACCAGGCCGCTGCCGCCCGCGTCCACGACACCGGCGTCGGCGAGCACCTGGAGGTGGCCGGGGGTGGCGGCGAGGGCGTGGCGGGCGCCGTCGCAGGCGGCCGAGGCGATGTCGGCGGTACGGGCGCCGCCGGGGGCCGTGGCGGCGGCGTCGGCCGCGGCCGTGGCGACGGTGAGCATGGTGCCCTCGACGGGATGGGCGACCGCCTCGTACGCGGAACGCGCCGCGTGGCGCAGGGCGCGGCGCAGCGTGTCGGGCCCGGCGGGCTCGGGTCCGGCGGCGAGGACGTCGGCCATGCCGCGCAGCAGCTGGGCGAGGATGGTGCCGGAGTTGCCGCGCGCGCCGATCAGCGCGCCGTGGGCCATGGCGCGGGCGGCGTCGGCGAGTGTCGGGGTGCCGCTGTCCGCCGCCGCGACGGCCTGGGCGGCCGATTCGACGGTGAGGTAGAGGTTGGTCCCGGTGTCGCCGTCCGCGACCGGGTAGACGTTGATCGCGTCGATGTCTTCGCGGTCGCGGCCCAGCACGTCCAGGGAGAACCGGCACCAGCGCCGTACCGCCTCGGCGTCGAGCGGCTGCGGCACGTGGGCCTCCTCCCCGGTCGTCCGGTCTCGTCCGTCGCGGGGCAGCCCCGGCGCCCGCGCGCTGGCAGCCTATGCTCTCACCGGCCCGGGGGGCGGCGGGGGAACGATTTCCCTGATAGGGACGGCCCGGGGTATGCTGCCCCGGTTGCCTGATGTCGCCGCCGTGTGGCGGCCGGACGTCGGGCGGACCCGCCGGGGTCGTCGGCCCCGGCTTCCCAGCGTACGTATCCGTCGCCCCGTCTCCACGGTGGTGACCCGTCTTTGGAGTGACCCGTGGCTGCCAACTGCGACGTCTGCGGCAAGGGGCCGGGCTTCGGCAACAGCATCTCCCACTCGCACCGCCGCACCCCCCGCCGTTGGAACCCCAACATCCAGCGGGTGCGTGCTGTCGTGAACGGGACGCCGAAGCGCCTGAACGCCTGCACCTCGTGCATCAAGGCGGGCAAGGTCACGCGCTAGCACCCCGCGGCTTTCCCGGGCCGGTCCACCTCGTGGTGGGCCGGCCTCTTGCATGCCCCGGCACGGCCCGGCAGGTCAGCGGGACCCGAACGCGGCGCCCGCGTGCCCGTGGTGCACGGGGCCGATGCCCGCGCCCAGCGGGAAGCCCGCCGCTATGGCGGCCGTCACGTACTCCTTCGCCGCCGCCACCGCCGTGGGCACGTCGTCGCCGTGCGCCAGGCGCGCCGCGACGGCGGACGCGAGGGTACAGCCGGTGCCGTGCGTATGGCGGTTGTCGTGCCGGGGGGCGCGCAGCCAGTGCTCGGCGGCGCCGTCGGTGAGCAGGTCGGTGGCGGGCCCGTCCAGGTGGCCGCCCTTGACGAGCACCCAGCGGGGGCCGAACGCCAGCATCGCGTCGGCCGCGCGCCGCATGTCGTCCTCGGAGCCGACCCGGACGCCGGTGAGCTGCTCGACCTCGGGCAGATTGGGCGTCACGACGGTGGCGGCGGGCAGCAGTCCGGCGCGTACGGCGTCGAGCGCGTCGGCGGCGAGCAGCGGGTCGCCGTGCTTGGAGACGCCGACCGGATCGACGACCACGGGCGCGTCGGTCGTCGCAAGCAGCGCCGCGACGGTACGGGCCAGCGCGGCCGTCGCCAGCATGCCCGTCTTGACGGCCTGGACGCCTATGTCGTCCACGACGCTGCGGTACTGGGCGGTGACCGCCTCCACGGGCAGTTCCCACGCGCCCTGCACGCCGAGGGAATTCTGCGCCGTGACGGCGGTGATGACGCTCATGCCGTGGGTGCCGAGCGCGAGCATGGTCTTGAGGTCGGCCTGGATGCCCGCGCCGCCGCCGGAGTCGGAGCCCGCGACGGTCAGGACGCGTGGAGGTGCCTGCATGGCGGTCACAGTACCCAGGGCGCGTCCCACGCGGGCGGGCCGGTCAGGCGGAGAAGTGGTCCCAGCCGCCCGCCGTCGCCCAGGCCGCGCCGTCCACGGTGACGGGCGGCACGTTCCTGGCGCGCGCCGGGAGCACCTCGCCGATCGTCCGCCAGCGTGCGGGCAGTTTGGTCTCCGGCGGGAAGACGGCGACGATCGCGTGGTCCTCGCCGCCGGTGAGCACCCAGGTCAGCGGGTCCACGCCGACGGCCTGCCCGATGTCGTTCATCTGCGCGGGGACGTCGAGGGCGGCGGAGCGCAGGTCGATGCGGACCTTGGAGCCCGACGCGATGTGCCCGAGGTCGGCGATCAGCCCGTCGCTGACGTCGGTCATGGCGGTGGCGCCGAGCGCGGCGGCGGCCGGGCCCGCGAGGTAGGGCGGTTCGGGGCGGCGGTGGGCCTCGACGAACGCGCGGGGCGAGCGGAAGCCGCGGGAGAGCACCGCGTGCCCGGCGGCCGACCAGCCGAGCCAGCCGGTGACGGCGACGACGTCCCCCGGCCGCGCGCCGGTCCTGGTGACGGGCTCGCGTCCGCCGAGGTCGCCGAGCGCGGTGATGGAGACGGTGATCGTGTCGCCGCGCACCACGTCGCCGCCCGCGACGCCCGCGCCGGCGACCTGGCACTCGTCGCGGATGCCGTCCATCAGCTCCACGGGCCAGGTGGCCGGGAGTTCGGCGGGGACGACGAGGCCGAGGAGGATCGCGGTGGGCACGGCGCCCATCGCCGCGATGTCGGCGAGGTTCTGCGCCGCGCCCTTGCGCCCGACGTCGTACGCGGTGGACCAGTCGCGCCGGAAGTGCCGCCCCTCCAGCAGGATGTCCGTGCTGGCGACGACCCGGCGGTCGGGTGCCGCGATCACCGCGGCGTCGTCCCCCGGGCCCAGCCGTACGGCGGGTGTCCCGCTGATCCGGGAGGTCAGCTCCCGGATCAGGCCGAACTCGCCCAGCTCCCCCACACTGCCCTTCACTCAGCTCTCCTCTTGTCCGTCCCGCTCGTCCGGCCGGCCCCGCAACGGCCGGCCCCGGCTCCGCCTGCCGCGATCGGCGCCCGCCGTGGTCTCCCGGCGCCGGTCGTGACGCGCTACGGTAGCGCCCCCAATCCTCGTAGCCGCTGTGGAGGACCCGTGGTGCAGGCGTACATCCTGATCCAGACCGAGGTGGGCAGGGCGTCGGCCGTGGCCGACGTCATCGCCAAGATGCCGGGGGTGGTGCAGGCCGACGACGTCACGGGACCCTATGACGTCATCGTCAGGGCGGAGGCGGCCACCGTGGACGAACTGGGGCGTCTCGTCGTCGCCCAGGTCCAGCGCGTGGCGGGTATCACGCGGACCCTGACCTGCCCCGTCGTCCATCTGTAGCACCCCGTATGCTCGCCGGGTGACTCTCACCGTACGCCGCGGTGGCGGGCGTTCCGCGGTCGGTCCCCGGCGGGCCGGGCTCGCCGCGGCGGCCCTGCTGCTCGCCTGCCAGGCCGCGCTGGCGGGCTGCTCGGGCGGTGACGCGACGGGCCCCGTCGAGGTCGCGCCCCCCTCCCCCGCGCCGTCGGGCGAGGCGGACGAGGTGTGCCGCGCGCTGGCGGACGCGCTGCCAGAACGTGTGGACGGCCACGACCGGCGGCCGACGGAGGGCGACTCGCCGTACGTCGCCGCCTGGGGCGATCCGGCGGTCACGCTGCGCTGCGGCGTCGGCCGCCCGCCGGAGATGACGCCGGGCGACCCGGAGTACGACCCGTACACCACCGACATGATGGCGGTGAACGAGGTGGCGTGGCTGGTGGACGAGGAGGACGGCCGGGTCAGGTTCACGACCTCGGAGTCGAAGTACTTCGTGGAGGTCGTCGTGCCGGACGACTACGCGCCCGAGGTCAACCCGCTGCTCGACCTCGCGGACCCGATCCTGGCGACCGTCCCGCCCGACGAACTGCACGCGGACCCGGCGGCGGACTGACGCCCGCCCCCGGCCCGTTCACGGCCCTGGGCCGGGGTCAGCGCAGGCCGGTCGAGCGCCGCAGCGCCGCCTGGAGCAGCAGGTCCACCAGTTCCGGGTAGCTGACGCCGGTCGCCTCCCACATACGGGGGAACATCGAGATCGGTGTGAAGCCGGGCATGGTGTTGATCTCGTTGATGACGAACTCGCCGTTGTCCAGCAGGAAGAAGTCCGCCCGCACCAGGCCCTCGCAGGACGCCGCCTCGAACGCGCGCAGCGCCAGCGCCCTGATCCGAGCCGTCTGCTCCTCGGTGAGCGGCGCGGGGACGACGCCCTCGGACGCGTCGATGTACTTCGCCTCGAAGTCGTAGAAGTCGTGCGTCGCGCTCGGCGGGATCTCGGCGGGCAGGCTGGCGCGCGGCCCGTCCTCGAACTCCAGCACGCCGCACTCGATCTCGCGGCCCGTCAGCTGCGCCTCGACGATGACCTTCGGGTCGTGCGCGCGCGCCTCCGCGATCGCCGCGTCGAGCCCCTCGGGGCCCGTCACCCGCGAGATGCCGACGGACGATCCGGCGCGCGCGGGCTTCACGAAGACGGGCCAGCCGTGTTCGGCGGCGAAGTCGGTGACACGGCGGCGCGCGCCGGCCGGGTCCTGCTCCCACTCGCGCGGGCGCACGACGGTGAACGGGCCGACGGGCAGGCCGAAGGAGAGGAAGACGCGCTTCATGTACTCCTTGTCCATGCCGACCGCGGAGGCCAGCACGCCCGAGCCGGCGTACGGCACCCCCGCGAGGTCGAGCATGCCCTGGAGCGTGCCGTCCTCGCCGTACGGGCCGTGGAGCAGCGGCAGGACGACGTCCACGTCGCCGAGGTCCTTCGGCACCGACCCGGCCTCGGCGAGCGTGATGTCGCGGCGGCCCGGGTCGACGGGCAGGACGACGCTTCCCGTGCCCTGCTCGGCGATCCGCTCGACGGTGGGCAGTTCGCGCCCGCTGATGGCCATGCGGTCGGGGTCGTCGACGGCCAGGGTCCAGCGGCCGTCGGCGGTGATGCCGATGGGGAGCACGTCGTAGCGCGTGCGGTCGATGGCGCGCAGGACGGCGCCCGCGGTGACCACCGAGACGGTGTGCTCGGAGCTGCGGCCACCGAAGACGACGGCGACGCGCGGCTTGGGGCTCTGGGAGGAGTTCTCGCTGCTCATAACCCTGTGAGGCTACCTAACGGGAGGGCTGCGGTCAGTGGTGCTCGGCCTTGGCGGTTCGCGACATCAGCTCGCCGACCGCGACGAGGGGCTGCGTGCCCTCGTGGACGATGCCGACGACCGTCTCGGTCAGCGGCATCTCCACGCCGTGCCGCCGCGCCAGGTCGAGGATGGAGCGGCAGGACTTGACGCCCTCCGCCGTCTGCCGGGTGACGGCGATGGTCTCGGCGACGGTCATGCCGCGGCCGAGGTTGAGGCCGAAGGTGTGGTTGCGGGACAGCGGCGAGGAGCAGGTGGCGATCAGGTCGCCCATCCCGGCGAGGCCGGCGAACGTCTTGGGGTCGGCGCCCATCGCCTGGCCGAGCCGCGCGGTCTCGGCGAGGCCTCGGGTCATGAGGGACGCCTTGGTGTTGTCGCCCAGGCCCATGCCGTCGGCGATCCCGACGGCGAGCGCGATGACGTTCTTGACCGCGCCGCCCAGTTCGCAGCCGACGACGTCGGTGTTCGTGTACGGGCGGAAGTACGGGGTGTGGCAGGCCGTCTGGAGGCGGCGGGCGACGTCCTCGTCCGCGCAGGCGACGACGGCGGCGGCGGGCTGCCGTTCGGCGATCTCCCCGGCCAGGTTGGGCCCGGAGAGCACGGCGACGCGCTCGGGGCCGACGCCCGCCACCTCCCGTACGACCTCGCTCATCCGCTTGGCGCTGCCCAGCTCGACGCCCTTCATCAGGGAGACGAGGACGGTGCCGGGCTCCAGCAGCCCGCCCCAGGCGGAGAGGTTGTCGCGCAGCGTCTGGGACGGCACCGACAGGACGCTGAACTCGGCGCCGCGGCCGGCCTCCCCCGGGTCCGTCGTGGCCCGCACCCCGTCGGGCAGCAGGCAGCCCGGCAGGTAGTCGGGGTTGCTCCGGGTCGTGTTGACGGCTTCGACGACCTCCGGGCGGCGTGCCCAGAGCGTCACCTCGCAGCCCGCGTCGGCGAGGATCATGGCGAAAGCCGTCCCCCATGAGCCGGTGCCGTAGACGGCGACGCGTGTCACTCCGTTCTCTCCTCCTCAGGCGCGGGGTGCGTGCCACGCCGGTCGGCCGAAGTCCTGCGGTGCACGTGGCGCCGGTCGGGCGGGGTCTCGTCGCGGATGCCGGCGAGCAGGACGGTGATGGCGTCCATGATCCTGTCAGACACCTCGCGCAGGACGTCGGCGGTCGGCTCCCGGTCGTAGAAGTCGCTGAGGTCCACGGTCGCGCCGGCGACGACCGTCAGGGTCTTGCGGGGGCGCAGGCGCGGCCTGATCGAGCCCGCGTACGGCGGCAGGACGGCCTGCGCGCCCCACTGCGCCACGGGGATCACGGGCGCGCGGGTCTTCAGCGCGACGCGCGCGGCGCCGGTCTTGGCCTCCATGGGCCACAGCGCCGGGTCGCGGGTGAGGGTGCCCTCGGGATAGAACGCGACGCACTCGCCGCGCTGCACGGCGGCGACGGCGGCGCGGAAGGCGTCCGCCGCGTCGGAGGTCTCGCGGTAGACGGGGATCTGGCCCGTGCCGGTCATGAAGCGGCCGACGAAGCCCTTGCGGAAGAGGCTGTCCTTGGCGAGGAAACGCGGCACGCGCCCGGTGTTGTACTGGAAGTGCGCGTAGGACAGCGGGTCGAGATAGGAGTTGTGATTCACGGCGGTGATGAATCCGCCCTCGGCGGGAATATGCTCCATTCCCCGCCAGTCCCGGTTGAACAGCGCCACGAGCGGCGGTTTTACCAGAATTGCGGCCAATCGGTACCAGAAGCCGATTCTGCGGCGAGACACTCGGACACCATCTCCTCTTGACTGCTCCGGCGCGGTCCGCCGCGGACAGTCGCACAAGTGTCGCCCCGGGGTGTAGGGCTGTCCAGCGGCGGCACCGCACGCCACGACGGTCCAAGTTTGCACCCTGATGCCCGAAGCGCGACGGCCATCCCCGGGTGTCCCGGCGGTGTCGGGCGGCCGCGTACCTGCCCCCGGCCCGGCGGCGGGCCGGGGGAGAATGGCGTGGTGAGCGCGACGGAAGGACCCCGCTGGTCGTTGATCGTCCCCCTGAAGCCGCTGCGGCTGGCCAAGAGCAGGCTGGCCGATGTGGCGGGGGACGCGGTACGGCCGCTCCTCGCGCTCGCGTTCGCCGAGGACACGGTCGCGGCGGCGCTGACCTGCGCTTCCGTGCGCGAGGTGCTGGTGGTGACGGACGATCCGCTGGCGGGGGGGCGATTGGCGCGAGCGGGCGCGCGTGTCGTTCCGGACGCGCCGGGCAGCGGGCTGAACGCGGCGCTGGCGTACGGGGCCGCGACCGCGCGGGCCGCCAGGCCGGACGCCGCCGTGGCCGCTTTGAACGCGGATCTGCCCGCGCTGCGGGGCGCGGAACTGCTGCGGGTGCTCGGCGCGGCGTCGCAGCACGCGCGGAGCTTCCTGGCGGACGCCGCCGGAGTGGGAACAACCTTGCTCGCCGCGGCGGGTGGAGTGGACCTCGGGCCGGCGTTCGGCGGGCCGTCGCGGGCGCGGCACCGCGCGTCGGGTGCCGCCGAACTGCTGCTCGACGGGGTGCCGGGCGCGCGGCGCGACGTGGACACCGGCGCGGACCTGCGGGCGGCGCTCGCCCTCGGCGTCGGGCCGAGGACGGCGGCGGGCGTGCGGCGGCTTACAGCGTTTGCAGCGTCAGGAAGGTGACGCGGCGCGCCGCGTCCTCCCCCTCGACCTCGATGCGGACGCGCTGCCCCGGCCGCAGCAGACGCAGGCCCCCCGCGTCGAACGCGTCGGCGTCGAAGGCGAGGGGCGTGCCGTCGTCCAGCAGCACGCTGCCGGAACGGGTGGCGGGGTCGTACGTGTACGCGGTGGCCTGCATGTGCCCGAGCCTACTGGCCGGGCGGTGACGGCTCCGGGGCGCGGCCGGGGGTGAACGGCGGCGGGCCGGGCTCCGGTTGGGAGACCGGCCCGCTCGGTGGCCGAGCGCCTTGCGCCGTCACCCTCGGCGGGCGGCGGCCTTCGTCGCGGTGCGCGAGGAGCTCCGCTTGGCCGGGGCCTTGGTGGCGGTGGCCTTCTTGGCCGGGGCCTTCTTCGCGGCGGTCTTCTTGCCGGTGGCCTTCTTCGCCGTCTTCTTCGCCGCGGCGGCCTTCTGCGTGGTGGTCTTCTTGGCGGTGGCGGTCTTCTTCGCGGCCGTCTTCTTCGCCGCCGCCTTCTTGGTGGTGGCCTTCTTGGCCGCGCCGCCGGCCGCGCCCGCGGTCAGGCTGCCCTTGGGGGCCTTCTTGACGGCGACGTCGTTGCGCGGCAGCTTCTTCGTCCCGGCCACCAGGTCCTTGAAGCCCTGCCCGGCGCGGAAGCGGGGGACGGAGGTCTTCTTGACCCGCACGCGCTCACCGGTCTGCGGGTTCCGCGCGTAGCGCGCCGGGCGGTCCACCTTCTCGAACGAACCGAAACCGGTCACCGAGACCCGCTCCCCGGCGACCACGGCGCGGATGATGGCGTCGAGCACGATATCGACCGCGTCCGCGGCCTGCTGACGGCCACCGAGCTTGTCGGCAATCGCTTCTACGAGTTGTGCCTTGTTCACGTCTTCCCCTTCGCAGGCATTGCTGGAACGAATGCGTTCAAGCTTTTTCGCACGTTAGGCAGATATATATCGCAAATCAAACGCGAAACGGGCGAATCACCCTTGTGTCGCAACGAACTCGGCCGTCACGGAGTTCCGTCACGGCCGTCGCGGGACGGGCCCGGAGGCAGCCGGTCCGCGTCAACGTCCTCCATCAGCCGGTCCAGACGGCGGGCGGCACCGGGCAGGTCCTGCTTGGCCGCGGCGGTGATGACCAGCAGCTTCCGCGTGAGAGCCTGCCGTACGTCCGCGGGCACTTGCAGGGCCCGCACGCGGCGGTGCGCGTCCTTCAGGCGATCGGCGACGAGGTCGTAGAGTTCGAGTTGACCGTCGCGTTCCATGCGCCGATTGTGCCACCTTGAGGACGGTATCGCCCTCTAAGCCCCCAACGCCCGTGTCGGTGGCGGCGATCACGCGGAAACGCCCCCACCGGGCGGGGGCCGGTGGGGGCGTTCGCTTCTGTGTCGGCGGGACTGCCGACGAGGCGTCAGGCGGCCTGTGTGCGCGGCTTCCAGGCCGGGCGCCCGGCCTCGTAGCCGGCGATGGCGTCCTCGTGCCGCAGCGTGATGCTGATGTCGTCGAGGCCTTCGAGCAGGCGCCAGCGGGCGTTCTCGTCCAGTTCGAACGGGGCGGTGACGCCCTCGGCGCGGACCTCGCGCGCCACCAGGTCCACGGTGACCTCCGCGGCCGGGTCGGTCTCGGTGAGCTTCCACAGCGCCTCGACGGTCTCCTGCGGGAGGACGACCGTCAGCAGCCCGTTCTTGAGCGAGTTGCCCCGGAAGATGTCGGCGAAGCGGGAGGAGACGACGGCCCTGAAGCCGTAGTTCTGGAGGGCCCACACGGCGTGCTCGCGGGAGGAGCCGGTGCCGAAGTCGGGGCCAGCGACCAGGACGGAGGCGCCCTGGCGCTCCGGCTGGTTGAGGACGAACGAGGCGTCCTTGCGCCAGGCCTCGAACAGGCCGTCCTCGAAGCCGTCCCTGGTGACCTTCTTCAGCCAGTGGGCCGGGATGATCTGGTCCGTGTCCACGTTGCCGCGGCGCAGCGGGACGGCGCGGCCCGTGTGGGTGGTGAATGCTTCCATGTCGCTCAGACCTCCACGGGGGTGGGGACGTCGGCCAGGTCGGCCGGGGACGCGAGGCGGCCGGTGACCGCGGTGGCGGCGGCGACCTGCGGCGAGACCAGGTGGGTCCGGCCGCCCTTGCCCTGCCTGCCCTCGAAGTTGCGGTTGGAGGTGGAGGCGCAGCGCTCGCCGGGCGAGAGCTGGTCGGGGTTCATGCCCAGACACATCGAACAGCCGGCGTGCCGCCACTCGGCGCCCGCCGCCGTGAACACCTTGTCGAGCCCCTCCTCGACGGCCTGGAGCGCGACGCGCACCGAGCCGGGGACGACGAGCATCCGTACGCCCTCGGCGATCGTCCTGCCCTCCAGGACGGAGGCGGCGGACCGCAGGTCCTCGATACGCCCGTTGGTGCAGGAGCCGACGAAGACGGTGTCCACGGAGATGTCGCGGAGCTTCTGCCCGGCGGACAGGCCCATGTACTCCAACGCCTTCTCGGCGGCGAGCCGCTCGTTCGGATCGGTGAAGGAGTCCGGGTCCGGCACGCTCTGGGACAGCGGGGCGCCCTGGCCGGGGTTGGTGCCCCAGGTGACGAACGGCGCCAGCTCGGCGGCGTCGATGACGACCTCGTGGTCGAAGACCGCGTCGTCGTCGGTGCGCAGCGTCCGCCAGTAGGCGACGGCGTCGTCCCAGCCGGCGCCGCGCGGGGCGTGGTCGCGGCCCTCCAGGTAGGCGAAGGTGGTGTCGTCGGGGGCGATCATGCCCGCGCGGGCGCCCGCCTCGATCGACATGTTGCAGATGGTCATCCGGGCCTCCATCGAGAGCTTCTCGATGGCCTCGCCGCGGTACTCGATGACATAACCCTGGCCGCCGCCGGTGCCGATGCGGGCGATGATCGCCAGGATCAGGTCCTTGGCGGTGACGCCCTCGGGCAGCTCGCCCAGCACCGTGACCGCCATGGTACGGAACGGCGCCATCGGCAGCGTCTGGGTGGCGAGCACGTGCTCGACCTGGCTGGTGCCGATGCCGAACGCCAGCGCGCCGAAGGCGCCGTGCGTCGAGGTGTGGCTGTCGCCGCAGACCACGGTGGTGCCCGGCTGGGTCAGGCCGAGCTGCGGGCCGACCACGTGGACGACGCCCTGCTCGCTGTCGCCCAGCGGGTGCAGCCTGACGCCGAACTCGGCGCAGTTCTTGCGCAGGGTCTCCAGCTGCGTGCGGGAGACCGGGTCGGCGATCGGCTTGTCGATGTCGAGGGTCGGGGTGTTGTGGTCCTCGGTGGCGATCGTGAGGTCCGTGCGCCGCACACGGCGACCGGTCTTGCGCAGGCCGTCGAACGCCTGCGGGCTGGTCACCTCGTGGAGCAGGTGGAGATCGATGAAGAGCAGATCGGGCTCGCCCTCCGCGCGCCGGACGACGTGGTCGTCCCAGACTTTCTCCGCCAGTGTCCGTCCCATGGCCTTCCCTCCGGAATCGCCGCTGATCGTCGGTGGACCGCCGTCCGTTCCCCTCGCACCGGACGGTGACCCCTGCGCGCGGGGAATCCCGCGAGCATGCCCCCAGCCTTGCGCTTTCTCTCGAAAAGCGGGCTTGCGTTTCACAGTGTGAGACGCGAGTATCGTTTCATGGACAACTCTAGCGGTGACACCAGCGGTGTGGGCGTGCTCGACAAGGCGGCCCTGGTCCTTGGTGCGCTGGAGTCAGGACCGGCCACACTGGCGGCGCTGGTCGGGGCGACCGGCCTCGCCCGGCCGACCGCGCACCGGATGGCGGTGGCACTGGAGTACCACCGGCTGCTGGCCCGCGACATGCAGGGGCGCTTCGTCCTCGGCCCCCGGCTCGCCGAACTGGCGGCGGCCGCGGGCGAGGACCGGCTGCTGGCCGCCGCGGGCCCCGTCCTGACCCAGCTGCGGGACCTGACGGGCGAGAGCGCCCAGCTCTACCGGCGGCAGGGCGACATGCGCATCTGCGTGGCCGCGGCCGAGCGGCTCTCCGGACTGCGGGACACCGTGCCCGTGGGCTCCACGCTGCCGATGAAGGCCGGGTCCGCCGCGCAGATCCTGCTGGCCTGGGAGGAGCCGGAGCGGCTGCACCACGGCCTCCAGGGCGCCCGGTTCACCGCCACCGCGCTCTCCGGGGTCAGGCGGCGCGGCTGGGCGCAGTCCATCGGCGAGCGGGAGCCAGGCGTGGCCTCCGTCTCCGCGCCGGTGCGCGGCCCGTCCAACCGCGTGGTCGCCGCGGTGTCCGTCTCCGGGCCCATCGAGCGCCTGACGCGCCACCCGGGCCGGATGCACGCCCAGGCACTCCTGGACGCCGCCGGGCGCCTCACGGAGGCCCTCCGCCGCAACGGCGGCTGACCAGCGGCCCCTGACCGCCCCCTCCCCCGTACGGGGCCGCCCGCCGCGACCCGTCAGGCCGCGGACGCCGGCCCGGCCTCCGTGCGGGCCGCGAGGCGGTCACCGGCCCGTTCGCCGCGGCGGCCCACGGGTATCACCCCGGTCGCCGCGCCGAGGCCGAAGTCCGGCATGGAGACGTAGACCGCCTCGTGGGCGCCCGCCGGGACGACATAGGTCTCGTGCCAGAAGCCCACGCGGTTGCGCCCCTCGCGCATCCGCCGGTTGAACGCCGCCCAGGCCGGGCGGTGCCGCCCCTCGCGGTCGCTCGCGTAGGCGAGCAGCTTCTCGTGCGACGACCAGTACTGCACCACGTAGATCAGCCGCGGGCCGCCGAAGAGCAGCCGGTACCCGATCATCCCGCTGTCCTTGTCGCGGGCCAGTTCGGACAGCATGGGCGGCATCGCCCGGAAGGTCGGCCACCAGCTGCGCAGGTGCCGGAAGCTGTTGATCCGCATGCCGATCAGGAAGACGGTCACCTCGCCGGTGCCCGCCGCCGTCATCCGGCCCTCGTTGATCCTCGGCATCTGCCTCTCCCCTCGTCCGTGCCGTGCCCGCCGCCCCGTGACCGGGCGACAGGATTGGATAGCTTCACTATCCATGGTTGGATAGTGCCACTCCCCAAAGGGATGCGCAAGCGGGAATCGACGAGGAGTGCACATGCGGCTGGCTGAGCTGAGCGCGCGCAGCGGGGTCTCGACCGCGACGATCAAGTACTACCTGCGGGAAGGACTGCTGCCGCCCGGCGAGCGGATCTCCTCCACCCAGGCCGAGTACGACGAGGAGCACCTGCGGCGCCTGCGGCTCGTGCGCGCGCTGGTCCATGTGGGCCGCGTGCCGGTCGCGACCGCCCGCGAGGTCCTGGCCGCCCTGGAGGACGAGGACACACCCCAGCTGGAGCGGCTCGGCACCGCAGTGGCGGCCCTGCCGACCGGCGCGACGGCCCCCGGCGACGACGCGGCGGCCCGTACCGCGGGGGAGACCGCCGACACGCTCCAGCGGCGGCTCGGCTGGCGCGTGGTCCCGGACAACCCGGCGCACCAGGGGCTGGTCGCCGCGCTCGCGACGCTCCTGCGCCTCGGCTACCCCTGCGACCTCGGCCAGCTGCTCCCCTACGGCAGGCTGGCAGGCGAGCTGGCCGGGCACGAGGTGGCGCTGATCGAGGACTTCGACGCGCCCACCACCCAGCTGGAGGCCGCCGTGGCGCTCACCGTGCTCTATGAGCCCGTGCTGCTGAACCTGCGGCGGCTGGCCCAGGCCGAGGAGGCGTCCCGGCGCTTCGGGCCCGGCACGGGCTGATGGGCGGGGCGGGCCCGGCACGGGCTGACGGGCGGACCCGGACATGCGAAAACCCCCCGCCACAGGCGGGGGGCGTCGGCATGATCCTCGAAGACCCTGAGTACCCCCGACCGGATTCGAACCGGCGCTACTGCCTTGAGAGGGCAGCGTGCTAGGCCGCTACACAACGGGGGCCCCGAACCCGGACCGACAAGAGATCCGGACCGTACCCCCGACCGGATTCGAACCGGCGCTACTGCCTTGAGAGGGCAGCGTGCTAGGCCGCTACACAACGGGGGCTTGATCTTGAGACAGACCGCTGGGGTACCAGGACTCGAACCTAGACTAACTGAACCAGAATCAGTCGTGCTGCCAATTACACCATACCCCACCAAAACGCCACCCCGCCAGGGGTGTTGTCCGGGTGATCGCTCCGGCGGCCCGTTTCCGGTCCGTCCCTTGCGACGCGCCAAACAATACCCGATCGAGAAGGGTCCCCCAAAACCGGTTCCCCGGCGGGCCGGCGGCGCCCGGTGCTCAGGCCGTGAGGCGGGCCAGCGCCGCGTCCACGCGAGCCAGCGTGCGGTCGCGCCCCAGGACCTCAAGGGACTCGAAGAGCGGCAGTCCCACGGTGCGGCCCGTGACCGCGACACGCACCGGCGCCTGCGCCTTGCCCAGCTTCAGCCCGTGCTCCTCGCCGGCCGTCTGCACGGCCTCCTTGAGGGCCTCGGCCGTCCACTCCGGCAGCGCCGCAAGCTTCTCCCGCGCGGTGCCGAGGACGGCCGCCGCGCCCGGCTTCATGGCCTTCTGCCACGACTTCTCGTCCGCCACCGGCTCGTCGAGGAAGAGGAAGTCGACGTTCTCGGTGATGTCGGACAGCACGGTCACCCGCGTCTGGGCCAGCGGCGCGAGGGCGGCGAAGGCGGCCGGGTCGTACTGCTCCGGCTTCCACGGCGCGTACGGGGCGCGCAGCCACGGCTCGCAGGCGGCCGTGAACTCCTCGGCCGTCAGCCGCTCGCGGATGTGCGTCGCGTTGACCGCCTCGGCCTTGGCGAGGTCGAAGCGCGCCGGGTTCGCGTTCACCGCGCCGATGTCGAAGGCGGCGACCATCTCGTCCATCGAGAAGATGTCGCGGTCCTCGGCGATCGACCAGCCGAGCAGCGCCAGGTAGTTCAGCAGGGCGCCCGGCAGGAAGCCGCGCTCCCGGTAGAGGTTCAGGGACGACTCGGGGTCGCGCTTGGAGAGCTTCTTGTTGCCCTGGCCCATCACATACGGCAGGTGCCCGAAGGCGGGCACACCACCGCCGCCCACGCCGATGTCCGCGAGCGCCCGGTACAGCGCGATCTGCCGGGGCGTGGAGGAGAGCAGGTCCTCGCCGCGCAGGACGTGGGTGATCTCCATCAGCGCGTCGTCCACCGGGTTGACCAGCGTGTAGAGCGGCGCGCCGTTCGCGCGCACGATGCCGTAGTCCGGCACGTTCTCCGGGGCGAAGGTCAGCTCGCCGCGTACCAGGTCGGTGAACGTGATCGGCTCGTCCGGCATCCGGAAGCGGACGATCGGCGTCCGGCCCTCCGCCTCGTACGCGGCGCGCTGCTCCGGCGTCACGGTGCGGCAGCGGCCGTCGTACCCGGAGGGGCGGCCGGCGGCGCGGGCGGCGGCGCGGCGCTCCTCCAGCTCCTCGGCGGTGCAGTAGCAGTGGTACGCGTGCCCCGCGTCGAGGAGGCGGGCGGCGACGTCGGCGTAGATCCCCATCCGCTGGGACTGGCGGTAGGGCGCGTGCGGGCCGCCGGTGGCGGGGCCCTCGTCCCAGTCGAAGCCGAGCCAGCTCATGGCGTCCAGCAGGGCGGTGTACGACTCCTCGGAGTCGCGGGCCGCGTCGGTGTCCTCGATGCGGAAGACCGTCGTGCCGCCGTGGTGCCGCGCGTACGCCCAGTTGAACAGGGCGGTGCGGACCAGGCCGACGTGCGGGTTGCCGGTCGGGGAGGGGCAGAAACGGACGCGGACGGTGGAGGGGCTAGTCACGCTTGACGACCTTGTTGGTGAGAGTGCCGATGCCTTCGATGGAGACGGCGACCTCGTCGCCGACGTGGAGCGGGCCGACGCCCGCGGGGGTCCCGGTGAGGATGACGTCCTGCGGGAGCAGCGTCATCGACTCGGAGACGTGCACGATCAGGTCCTCGACGGCGCGGATCATCTGGCTGGTGCGGCCGAGCTGGCGCTGCTCGCCGTTGACGGTGCACATGATGGCGAGGTCGGCAGGGTCGAGGTCCGTCTCGATCCAGGGGCCGAGCGGGCAGGACGTGTCGAAGCCCTTGGCGCGCGCCCACTGGGCCTCGCGCTGCTGCACGTCGCGGGCGGTGAGGTCGTTCGCGCAGGTGTAGCCGAGGACGACATCCAGGGCGCGTTCGCGGGGCACGTCGCGGCACAGGCGGCCGATGACGACGGCCAGCTCGGCCTCGTGGTGGACGTCGGACGAGATCGACGGGTACGCGATGGGGTCGCCCGAGCCGATCACGGACGTGGAGGGCTTGAAGAAGGTGATCGGGACGTCCGGCACCTCGTTGCCCAGCTCACGGGCGTGCTCGGCGTAGTTCCTGCCGACCGCGACGATCTTGCTGGGCAGGACGGGCGGCAGCAGCCTGACCTTGCTCAGCGGCACGCGGCGCCCCGACCGTTCGAACGCGGCGAAGGGGTGGCCCTTGATGATGTCGAGCTGGAGCCCGCCGTCCTCGGCGGGCTCCTCCTCCACCACGCCGAAGCCAACGGTCCCCTCGATGGAGAATCTGGCGATGCGCACGGCTGCGTACGTCCTTCACTGGCCGCTCGTGAACCGGCTGTGCGGTTCCGGGAAAACTGCGGGACCAGCCTAGTGCCACGTCAGCCGAGGCCTGCCCCGTCGCGACGGCCGGCACGGCACCTCGCTGCGTTGCCGCATCACCCAAGTGCGCCCGGCACGAGGGCGATCCGGCGCCTTGCGATGCACCGCGCCGGCCGCCGCTCCTTTTCGGGCAGACCTTGGCCGACGTGGCACCGGACGAACGGCCGCACGGCGCGGCGTGGGCGGCGGACTCAGCGCAGGCGGGCCATGAGGGCGTGCTCGACGAGGGTGATCAGGGCGCTCTTG
>NZ_JBJZOH010000044.1:0-30935 GCF_047200595.1 Streptomyces sp. MS19
CGTGATGAGGAAGATCCCGTAGCCGACGGCCAGCGCGCACAGGCCGAACCCCAGGTAGCCCACCGGCCGTACGGCGGCGCGCTCCGACGACCCCGCCCTGATGCCGAGCGAGAAGAAGCCGACCAGCGCGACGGTCAGCACCACGGAGACGATGACGACCTCGGCGAGCGTGCCCCAGTCGATGTCCATCGGATTACCTCGGTCCAGGCGTGGGGGAGGGGGAGGCGGGCGGGAGGAGAGGGCCGTACGGCCGTGTCAGGCGGCCGGTCACGGCACCGGTCCCGTCGCGGGCGCCGGGGCGGCCACCGGCGCGGCGGGGGCGGGGAGGACGACCTGCGGCGCGGCCGCCACGGCGGTCCCGTCGCCGTTCACCTTCGCCGCCGCGCTCCCGTTCACCCCGGCCGCCGTGCCGTCCGCCTGGGCGGCGGGGGCGACGGCACCCGGGACACCGGTGTCGTCCAGCTCGTTGACGTTCGCCGCGTCCACGGGGCGGCGGCGCGACAGGGACCAGATCAGCCCGGACGCCGCGACCAGCAGCACCGCGACCGCCGCCACGCCCCAGTCGCCCTGGTCGGCGAGCAGCGCGCCGCCCGCGCCGATGAGCCCGGCGGCCGGCAGTGTCAGGCCCCAGGCGACGACCATCCGCGCCGCCGTGGACCAGCGGACCACGCCGCCCTTGCGGCCGAGCCCGCAGCCCATCACCGCGCCGGAGCAGACCTGCGTGGTGGACAGGGCGAAGCCCATGTGCGAGGAGGCGAGGATCGTGGTCGCCGCGCCGGTCTGGGCGGCGAAGCCCTGCGGCGGCTGGATGTCGGTCAGGCCGCGCCCCATCGTGCGGATGATGCGCCAGCCGCCGAGGTACGTGCCCAGCGCGATGGCCGTGCCCGCCGAGGCGATGACCCACATCGGCGGGTCGGCGCCCGGGGCGAGCGATCCGCCGGTGATCAGCGCGAGCGTCATGACGCCCATGGTCTTCTGCGCGTCGTTGGTGCCGTGCGCCAGGGAGACGAGCGCGGCCGAGGCGATCTGGCCGGTGCGGTAGCCGCGCGCGGCGGACCGCTCGTCGGTGCCCCGGGTGACGCGGTACGTCAGCCGGGTCGCGAGCATCGCGGCGACGCCGGCGACCAGCGGGGCGGCCACGGCCGGGATCAGCACCTTGGTGACGACCGCGTCGCCGTTGATCGCGCCGGAGCCGACGGACGCGAGGGTCGCGCCGATCAGGCCGCCGAACAGGGCGTGCGACGAGCTGGAGGGGAGGCCCGCCAGCCAGGTGAGGAGGTTCCACACGATCGCGCCGACGAGGCCGGCGAAGATCACTTCGGGGCGGACGCCCGCCTCCTCGTCGATGATCCCGCCGGAGATCGTGCGGGCCACCTCCACGGAGAGGAACGCGCCGATCAGATTCAGGGCGGCCGACATCGCCACCGCCGCGCGGGGCTTCATGGCCCCGGTCGAGATCGTGGTGGCCATCGCGTTGGCCGTGTCGTGGAATCCGTTGGTGAAGTCGAACGCCAGGGCCGTGATGATCACGATGGTGATCAACAGCGTGATGTGTTCCATGTACCTGGACAATCATTCGGCGGGCCGGGGGGCAAACGCCGTTAACGTAAGGTGAATAGGTGAACAGCAGATGAATTTGCGGCGGCGTGTTCCTGATACTTGGCGCCGGGCCTGGCGGGAGCTGCTCGCGTACGCCCGCCGGACCGTCGAAGACGGCCTCGTCGTCGGCACGTCGGGCAACCTCTCGGTGCGCGTGCCGGGCGCCGTCCTGGTCACCCCGAGCGGTGTCCCCTACGACCTGCTCGGCCCCCGCGACCTGCTGGCCGTCGATCTCGAAGGCAACCGCATCACCGGCCCGCGCCCGCCCACCAGCGAGCTGCCGATGCACCTGGCCGTCTACCGCGCCACGGACGCGGCACACGCCATCGTCCACACCCACGCCGTGCACGCCACGGCCGTGTCCACCCTCGTCGACGAACTGCCCGCGATCCACTACATGACCGCCGCCCTGGGCGGCCCCGTACGCGTCGCCCCCTACGCCCGCTACGGCAGCGACACCCTGGCCGCCCACGCCCTGGCCGCACTCCGCGACCGCAGCGGCTGCCTCCTGCGCAACCACGGCACCCTCGTCCACGGCCGCGACCTGCGCCAGGCATACGACAACACGGCCCAGCTCGAATGGATGTGCAGGCTCTGGCTGACCGCCTCCTCCGTCTCCGGCACCCGCCCCTCGCTGCTGTCCCCCGGCGACCTCGCCGACGTCGCCTCCCACCTGCGCGACTACGGCAAGGGCTGACCCCCGCCCGCTCCCCGGTGGCCGAACAGCCGCCACGGGCGCATGCTTGAGATCATGCGTCGGCGCACCCAGGCGGCCGTGGCCGCCACCACACTCCTGAGTGCCGGAGCGGCGGCGGCCCTGGCCGTCGCCGTCACGAACCGCCGTTCCCGCGGCGGTCCCACGGCCTTCCCGACCGCGCGGCTCACCGTGCACGGCACGGCCGCGGGCCGGGTCACGCTCACCCGCACCGCCGAGTCCGTCCTGCCCGGCACCTACGCCCTCGTCGGCAAGGACTGCCGCGCCATCGTCGGCCCCGTCGTCGACCACGCCCCGGACGGCAGCCCCGACACGGTGGTACGCCGCCTCGAACGCGTCACCCGGGGCGACCTCGCGCCCGGCGCGACCGTCACGCTGTCCCCGCAGCTGTACGCGGGCGACCCCGGCAGCGCCCTCGGCATCGACTTCTCCGAGGTGGACGTCACCGGCGACCGCGGGACGATGCCCTCCTGGTTCGTCCCCGGCCTGCGCGACACCTGGGTCATCGTCCTGCACGGCCTGGGCGCCACGCGCGAACAGGCGCTCAACGTCCTGCCGTTCCTCCACCACCAGGAACTGTCCGTCCTCGTCCCCGGCGCCCCCGAAAGCCACGGCGACCGGGGGAACGCCGAGGACGGCACCGAGCCCACCGGCCTCGGCTCCGCCGAGTGGACCGACGCCGAGGCCGCCCTGCGCTACGCCGTACGCTGCGGCGCGGGCAGCGTCGTCCTCTACGGCAGCTCCACCGGCGCGACCATGGCCCTGCACACCGCCGTCCGCTCCCCCCTGCGCGGCCGGATCAGCGGTCTGGTCCTCGACTCCCCGGTCCTCGATCCCGCCACCACCGTCCGCGCCCTCGCGCAGCACCGCGGCGTCCCCGGCGCCCTGTGGCCGCTGGCCCTGCGGACCACGGAGGACGTCGACCAGCCCCCGCCCGACCTGGACGAGAAGGGCCGCGGCTCCGCCCTGCCCGTCCTCGTGATCCACGGCCCCGGCGACACGATCGCCCCCTGGGAGGCGTCGCGCGCGCTCGTCGAACGCCACCCGCAGACGACGACCCTGCACCCGGTGCCCGACGCGGGCCACGCAGCCATGTGGAACGCCGACCCCACCGCCTACGAAGAGGTACTCCGGCGCTTCCTCACCCCGCTCATGTGACTCGTCATACAAGCCCCTGTACGGGGAGTTTGGGATTCCGGGCCCGACCGGTGAAACTGCTCGGGTGACGTCCCGAACTCCGCGTGAGCCCCGGTTGCGACTTGTCCCCCAGACCCCTCCCCAGCGCGCCGCCGCCGCCGGCGGCAGGCGCGGCGCGGTCGGCAGACGCACACCACGCCCTCCCCGAGGCATCGCGCCTCAGGAGCGCCTCGCCGGCCAGGCGCGCAGACTCCTGGCCGACGCCGTACGCCTCGCCCGCTGGGCCGACCGCACCGGCAGCTCGCCCGAGGCGGCGCTCCAGCAGGCAGCCGACGACCTCGGCCTGAGCCCGGGTCAGGTCAGCGAGCACTGGGGCCGCGCCCGCCTCGCCGGCCTCATCGAACAGGCCGACGCCGGGACCGTACGGGCCGGCTGGCGCCTGCGCGCCTGGGAACGGGACGACACCGCCGTCCTGCGCGGCTGGGTCGCCCTCTTCGACGCCTGGTCGCTCTCCCGCCCCGCGCCCGCCGACGCGGACCCGTACGAGGCCGCCGACATCGTCGCCGCCGTCCCCCAACTGCTGTCCGTGATGCACCTGTCGGCGGGACCGGTCACCGCCGACGGCCTCATCGACCTTCTCACCCGCCGCGTCAGCGAGCTGCGCGCGGACCGCACCGACCCCGGCATACCCACCGAGGGTGACCCGGCGGAGCAGGAACGCCTCCTCGGCTGGGCCCTGGACGCGCTCGCCGGGGTCGGGGCCCTCACCCTCCACGCCCGCGGCGTCCGCCCCGCCCGCGCCCGCCTCACCGACCTCGGCAGCTGGGCCATGTGGACCAAGCTGGAGCAGATCTGCATCGCCGCCCAGAGCACCACGGGCGCCGGGAACATCGAGCAGTCCGCCGTGGACATGCTGCGCGGCTGCGCCAACCTCACACCCGGCCCCTCGCGCGCCGAGTACCGCGCCTGGCTCGCCGTCCGCGCCGCGGGCCCCGCCGTCGCCGAACTGCTCGACGCCGCGCGCGGCGAGGACGCCCTCATCCGCGGTCTCGCCTTCGAGGCCCTGCGCGTCGTCGGCGCCCCCGCCATCGGCGCCGTACGGGCCGCAGCCGCCGAGCCCGTGCTGCGCCCGTACGCCCTGCTGTGGCTCGCCGACCACGAGGGCGGCGACCCCCGCGACCACGCCGAGTCCCACCAGGGCGTCCTCACCCCGGGCGAGGCCACCTGGCTGTGGGTGGACACCGCGTCCGCCGCCCAGGAGAACGGCTCCGAGCGCCTGCTCCTCGACCACCTCGACGCCGCGCCCCAGACCTCGCTCGCCCAGCTCCTCACCGACATCAGGACCTGCGGCCACCCCCGCACCGTCCAGGTCCTGATGGCGCTCGCCGCCGCCCACCCCGACCCGGCGACGGCACGCCGGGTCCGCAGGGCCGCGTTCCAGGTCCACGCGGGCGGCGCCTGACCGGCGGGCGGGCGCACGGGCGCGGACGGGCCGGCACGGGCGCCCCCGCGCGGCGCGCACGCCCCACCCCGCCGCCGCGCACACGGCCCCGCGCCCGCGACAGGCCCGGCGCCGGAAAAGCGGTTGCCGTACGCCGTTAGACTGGCCGCATGGACACTCGCCCCCTCCTGGCCTAGCGGACGTAAGCCCTCCCGGCAGCTGCCCGTCCCCCTGTCCGCACGCACACGTCCCGCTTCGGAGTACCCGTCCATGATCACCGCCAGTGGAGTCGAACTGCGCGCCGGCGCCCGCATCCTGATCGAGAGCGCCTCCTTCCGCATCGCGCAGGGCGACCGGATCGGCCTCGTCGGCCGCAACGGCGCAGGCAAGACCACCCTCACCAAGTGCCTCGCGGGGGAGGGGAACCCGGCGGGCGGCGCCATCACGCGCTCGGGCGAGGTCGGCTACCTTCCGCAGGACCCCCGCACCGGCGACCTCGACGTCCTGGCCCGCGACCGCATCCTCGCCGCCCGCGGCCTCGACACGGTCCTGCGCGGCATGCGCGAGAGTGAGGAGCGCATGGCCAGCGGGCAGGGCGACGTCCGTGACCGCGCGATGCGCCGGTACGAGCGCCTGGAGACCGAGTTCCTGACCCGCGGCGGGTACGCCGCCGAGGCCGAGGCCGCGACCATCGCCGCCAGCCTGGGCCTGCCGGACCGCGTACTCGGCCAGCCGCTGCACACGCTCTCCGGCGGCCAGCGCCGCCGCGTCGAGCTGGCCCGCATCCTCTTCTCGGACGCCGACATCCTGCTCCTGGACGAGCCCACGAACCACCTCGACGCCGACTCGATCGTCTGGCTGCGGGACTTCCTGAAGACCTACCGCGGCGGCCTCGTCGTCATCTCCCACGACATCGACCTCGTCGAGACGGTCGTCAACAAGGTCTTCTACCTCGACGCCAACCGCGCCGCGATCGACGTCTACAACACGGGCTGGAAGCAGTACCAGACCCAGCGCGAGGCGGACGAAAAGCGCCGCAGGCGCGAGCGGGCCAACGCCGAGAAGAAGGCCGCCGCCCTCAACGCCCAGGCCGACAAGATGCGCGCCAAGGCGACCAAGGCGACCGCCGCGCAGAACATGGCGCGCCGCGCCGAACGGCTCCTGTCGGGCCTGGAGGCCGAGCGCCGGCACGACAAGGTCGCCAAGCTTCGCTTCCCCGACCCCGCGCCCTGTGGCCGTACGCCCCTCACCGCCGAGGGCCTGTCCAAGTCGTACGGCTCGCTGGAGATCTTCACCGACGTCTCCCTCGCCATCGACAAGGGCTCACGCGTCGTCATCCTGGGCCTCAACGGCGCGGGCAAGACGACGCTGCTGCGGCTGCTCGCGGGCGTCGAGAAGCCGGACACGGGCGCGGTCACCCCCGGCCACGGCCTCAAGCTCGGCTACTACGCCCAGGAGCACGAGACGCTGGACCCGGAGCGCACCGTCCTGGAGAACATGCGCTCGTCCGCGCCCGACCTCGACATGGTGGACGTCCGCAAGACGCTCGGCTCGTTCCTCTTCTCGGGCGACGACGTGGACAAGCCCGCCGGGGTGCTCTCCGGCGGCGAGAAGACCCGGCTGGCGCTGGCCACCCTCGTCGTCTCGTCCGCCAACGTCCTGCTCCTCGACGAGCCGACGAACAACCTCGACCCCGCCAGCCGTGAGGAGATCCTCGGCGCCCTGCACAGCTTCACGGGCGCCGTCGTCCTCGTCACGCACGACGAGGGCGCCGTGGACGCCCTCCAGCCCGAGCGGATCATCATGCTGCCGGACGGCGTCGAGGACCTGTGGAGCCCCGACTACGCGGACCTGGTCGCCCTCGCCTGACGGCCGCCGCGCCCGCCGTTCCCGGCTCGGGTGATCATGCGCGGTGGATCATTCGGCCGACGCTTGATCATTCATCTGAGTGAGGACGGCTCGTACCGCGGCGTGTCGCCACGCCGCGGGACGAGCCGTCGTGACGGGTCCGCGCCCACCGCGCTGACCAGCGCGTTCCCTTGCTGTGACCGGCCTCGCGCACCCCCGCGGACCGTCCCGCACCCCCCGGACCCTGGTCCGTTTGTCGTACGGGCGCCGACGAATGGGTGGCCAGGATGCCGGATAGGGGTGATCATGAGAGTCACATCAGCGCACTTCCACGAGGAGGCACGGGTGGCCGAGACTCTGAAGAAGGGCAGCCGGGTGACCGGCCCCGCGCGCGAGAAGCTCGCGGCAGACCTCAAGCGCAAGTACGAGTCCGGGGCGAGTATCCGGGCACTGGCCGAGGAGACCGGCCGGAGCTACGGGTTCGTCCACCGCATGCTCAGCGAGTCCGACGTCACCCTGCGCGGCAGGGGCGGCGCCACTCGCGGCAAGAAGACCCCGACCCCCTGACAGCGCCGGCGGCCCGCCCGTTACCCTGCGGAGTACCCCGCAGTACTACCGACTGGTAACCGGAGGCCGCCATGAGCCCGCTCGACCGCGACGGTGTGCGTGTCACCGTCCACGACGCCGTGGCGACGGTCACGCTCACCCGCGCCGACCGGCGCAACGCGCAGACCCCCGCCATGTGGCGCGCCCTGGCCGAGGCCGGGCGCGTCCTCCCCGGCGACGTCCGCGTCGTCGTGCTGCGCGGCGAGGGCCCGTCCTTCTCGGCGGGCCTGGACCGGCAGGCCTTCACCGCCGACGGCATCGAGGGCGAGCTGTCGTTCACCGCACTGGCCCGTCTCGACGACGCCGCCCTCGACGCCGCCCTCAGCGGCTTCCAGGCCGGCTTCACCTGGCTGCGCCGCCCCGACGTCCTCACGGTCGCGGCCGTGCAGGGCCACGCCATCGGCGCCGGATTCCAGCTCGCGCTCGCCTGCGACCTGCGCGTCTGCGCCGACGACGCGGCGTTCGCCATGCGCGAGACCTCTCTCGGCCTCGTCCCCGACCTCACGGGGACGAAGCCGCTGGTCTCCCTCGTCGGCTACGCGCGGGCGCTGGAGATCTGCGCCACCGGCCGCACCGTGCACGCCGCGGAGGCCGAACGCATCGGGCTCGCCGGCCTCGTCGTTCCCGCGGAGGACCTGGCCGCGGCCACCGACGACCTCGTCGCCGCGCTCCTCGCCGCGCCCCGGGACGCCCTCGTCGAGACCAAGGCGCTGCTGCGCGACGCCGCCGGGCGCGACTTCGACGCCCAGTGCGCCGCCGAGCGCGCCGCGCAGGCCCGCCGCTTCCGCGACCTGGCGGGCCTGGGGGAGTAGCACCGGGCGCGCCACTCGTTCGGCCCGCGCGCGCCGCCCGCGTCCGGGGCGGCCGACCTAGGGTGGCGTACGGGGGGTGGTGGGCAGCGTGCCCCGGAAGGAGTGAACGGACCATGACCGACCCGGTCACCGGCACCACCGGCCTCCCCGACGACCCCGTGTCGCCCGACGAGCCGCCGCGGCCCGGCTCCTGCGAGCCCGCCGAGCGCGGGCGCACCAGCATCGCCGAGGGCGTCGTCGCCAAGATCGCGGGACTGGCGGCCCGCGACGTCCTCGGGGTGCACGCCATGGGCGGCGGCGGCCCCGGCCGCGTTGTCGAGGCGGTGCGCGACCGGGTACCCGGCGGCGGCAGGTCCGCCGCCCGGGGCGTCAGGGCCGAGGTCGGCGAGGTGCAGACGGCGCTCGACCTCGACCTCGTGGTGGAGTACGGCGTCTCCCTCGCCGAGGTCTCCCGCACCGTGCGCGAGAACGTCGTCGCCGCCGTGGAGCGCATGACCGGCCTCGAAGTGGTCGAGGTCAACGTCACCATCGGCGACGTCTGGGTCCCGGACGACGACCTCGCCGGGGAAGAGCGCCCCACACTGCAATAAGCCGGCGCACCCGGGGCACAACAGCCAGTACTGCGACCGGATATGTTTGCCGTGCCGGGCGGCGCGCACGGTCCACATGTCCGGCCACAGCACCAGAGCAGCGGCCCGCCGGGCGCCGCCGGAGGAGCGCAACGATGAACAGCATGGCCGTCGTCGGCATGATCGCCGGCATGGCACTCGGCTTCGCCGGGTACTTCGGCGGGTTCGCCGCCTTCCTGCTGGTGGCGGCGCTCGGCGCCATCGGCTTCGTCGTCGGCAGGTTCGCCGACGGCGACCTGGACCCGGGCGACTTCTTCCGCCCGCGGGAGCGCCGTGACGACCGGCGGAGCTGACCCGTGGCGACCGTGACCCGCGTGCCGGCCGGGGAACGCGGCACCACGCGCGTCTCGGAGCGCGTGGTCGCCAAGCTCGCCGCGCAGGCGGCCTGGGAGGCGCTCACCGCCGACCGCTCGGGCCCCCCGCCGCCCCCGCGCCACGACCGGCATCCCCTCGCCACCGCCGTCGTGCGCCGCCCGCCAGGCGCCGCCGGCGACACGGGCGCGAGCGCCGTCGTCCGCGTCGAACTGGAACTGGGCTACCCCTGCGACATCGGCGCGCGCTGCCGCGCCGTCCGGCAGCACATCGCCGCCCGGCTCGGGGAGCTGGCGGGCATGGCCACCGCCGATGTCGCCGTCACCGTGACGCGCCTGCACTCCCGGCACAGCGCGGCCCCCGGCGGCCCCGGCAGGAGGCGCGTCCTGTGAGCGCCGCGCCGAACCGGCCGCCGGAGCCCGCCGGTCCCGCCTCCGTCGAGGCGGCGGAGGCGGAGCCGCCCGCCCGCCCCGCGCGGCGCTTCTGGTCGGAACGCCGCGTCCCCGCCGTCCTGGTCGCCGCCGCCGTGCTGATCACCGGCGGGCCGCTGCTGTACGACATCGTCGCCGTACGGGCCGACCGCCCCGCGACCGAGTGGCGCCGCCGCCTGGCGGACAGCCTGGACGCCACGGCCGTCGGCGACGCCTGGGTGGTCACCGGCTGCGTGGCGGCCGTCCTCGCGGGCGTCTGCCTGGTGGTCCTCGCCGTGACGCCGGGGCTGCGCGGCATCCTGCCGATGCGCCGCCGCGAGGCGGAGCAGCTGCGGGCCGGCATCGAGCGCGGCGCGGTGGGCGTCGTGCTGCGCGACCGTGCCCTGGCGGTGTCGGGCGTCCGCACGGTGCGCGTCTCCGTGGGCCGCCACCGCGTACGGGTCCTCGCCGAGTCGCACTTCCGCGACCTGGACGTCGTGCGCGCCGACCTGGACGCCGTGCTGGACGACGCGGTCGGGGCCCTCGGCCTGTCGCGGCGGCCGTCCGTCACCGTCCACGCCCACCGGCCCGCCAAGCGGTAGCACCTCACAAGCGACTCACAAGCCACAGGGACACCACAGATGCTGCGTGTGACGAACCGGGTCCTGCTCCTGCTCGCCGGGCTCCTCCTGATCGCGGCGGGCGCCGCCGGCCTGGCGACGGTCGCCGGGCTGGTCCCGGACACCTGGGCGTGGCCCTGGCACCGCACCGGCGACGCCGTCCTCAGCCACGCCGAACGCGTCCACCTGCGCGAGCAGGGCTGGTTCTGGCCCGTCGTGATCGGCGCGCTGTCCCTGCTGCTGGTCCTCGCCCTGTGGTGGCTGCTCGCCCAGTCGCGCCGCCCGCGCCTCGCCGGCGTCCTGGTGGACACCGGCGAGGGCATCCCGGCGCTGGTCAGGGGACGGGCCCTGGAGGAGGTCGTCACCGCAGAGGCCGAGGCCCTGCCGGGTATCGACCGCGCGCGGGTCACGCTGGTGGGGCGCCGTACGCAGCCGCGGCTCAGGGTCGGGCTGATCCTCGCGCCCCAGGCACGCCCGGAGGAGGCGGTCGGCGCGCTGCGGTCGGTGGCCGTCGAGAACGCGCGCCGTTCCGCCGGTCTGGCCGCGCTCCCCGCGGAGATCCGGCTGCGGTCCGCGCACCACGCGCCCGAACGCGTCTCCTGACCGTCCCGCGCACGGTCACGCGTACGGCGGGCGGTCGCCCACGGCGGACAGCAGCCGGAGCTTCTCGTGGCTCTCGCTGCCCGGCGTCGCCGTGTAGACGAGCAGCGCGTGCGTCTGGTCGGGACCGAAGAGGACCTGGCACTGGAGGTCGAGCATGCCGAGGTCGGGGTGCAGGACGCGCTTGCGGTCGTCCGGGCGGCTCAGGCCGATCTCGTGCGCGCTCCACAGCCGGGCGAACTCCTCGCTGCGGCCGCGCAGTTCCTCCGCCATCCGGTGCGCCTCCGAGTCCGGCCCCTGCCGCGAGACCGCCGTGCGCAGGTTCGAGGCGAACACCCGGCTGTGCATCGGGTGGTCCTCCTCCGGATAGACGCGGCGCGTGCGCGGGTCGGTGAACCAGCGGTAGACGATGCTGCGTTCCGGCCCGGTGAAGCGCGTCCAGTCCCCGAAGAGCGCGACGGCCGGACGTGTCTGCGCCAGCGTCTCGGACAGCGCGCCGACGACCTGGACGGGGGTGTCCTGGAGCCGGTCGAAGATCCGCATCATCCCGGGCGGGATGTGGCCGCCGCGCAGCCGCCTGCCCGGGGTGTTGTGCCCGGCCAGGCGGAAGAGGTGGTCGCGCTCGTCCAGCGACAGGCGCAGGCCCTGGGCGATCGCGCCGAGCATCGGCTCGGACGGCTGCGGGCCGCGCCGCTGCTCCAGCCTGCCGTAGTAGTCCGTGGACATGCCGCACAGCGCGGCGACCTCCTCGCGGCGCAGCCCGCGCGTCCTGCGGCGCGGCCCGCGCGGCAGCCCGACGTCCTCCGGCTGGAGCGCCTCCCTGCGGGTGCGCAGGAAGTCCGCCAGTTGTGCACGGTCCATGCCGCCATTCTCCTCCGTCCCGGTCCGATGCCGCCCTACAGGAGGATGCCGCCCGACGCCTCGACGCGCTGGCCGTTCAGCCAGCCGGTGTCCTCGGCCAGCAGAGTGGCGACGACGCCCGCGATGTCGCCGGACTCGCCGACGCGGCCGAGCGCCGTGTGCGCGGCGAGCGCGGACCGCATCGCCTCGTCGCCGCGCAGCCGCCCGCCGCCGAAGTCGGTCGCGACGGGTCCGGGCGCCACCGTGTTGGCGCGGATGCCGCGCGGGCCGAGCTCCACCGCCAGGTAGCGCGTCAGGACCTCCACGGCGCCCTTCATCGCGGCGTACGCGGACGAGCCGGGGTTGCTGAACCGCGTCAGGCCGGTGGACACGTTGACGACCCGCCCGCCGTCCGCGAGGAGCGGCAGCAGCGTCTGGGTGAGGAAGAAGACGCCCCGGAAGTGGACGTCGAGCAGCCGGTCGAAGTCCTCGGCGGACGTCTCGGCGAAGGGGGCGTACAGGGCGGTGCCCGCGTTGTTCACCAGGAAGTCGAACGTGTCGCGGTCCCAGCCGTCCTTGAGGGCGCCGCGCAGCGCGTCGGCGAAGGCGCCGAAGTCCGCGACGCGGCCGGTGTCGAGTTGCAGGGCGCGGGCGGTGCGGCCCAGCGCGGTGGCGGCCTCGACGGTCTCGGCGGCCTCGTCGGCGTGCGAGCGGTAGGTGATCACCACGTCGGTGCCGTGCTCCGCGAGCCGCAGCGCGGTGGCGTGGCCGATGCCCCGGTTGGCGCCGGTGACGAGGGCGATCCTGCCGGTGGACGGGGTGCTGCGCGTGGTCATGAGGGGTGTCTCCCGGTCCCGGGGAGGGCCGCCGCGCGTCCTCGGCGCGGCTCGGATGCCCTCCGCCACGCGTTCCACCCTCGCGCCGCGCGGGCGGCGGATGAAGGGCGTACCTGTCCGGGGACCGGCGGTCCCCCTCTGGGAGGGTCAGCCGCCCGTGGACGAGGAGGCCGCCGGTTCCGGGGTGCGCGGTGCGGCGGCGGCGCGCCGTTCCTTCGCCTCCGCCGCGCGGCGGTCCTTGATCTCCCGGCGGAAGAGGATGATCCAGCCCACCGGCACGCCGCCGGTGAACAGCCACCACTGGATGGCGTACGCGAAGTGCGCCCCGATGCTGGAGTGGTCGGGCGCGTCGAGCGGTTCGGGTTGGGCGTCGGCGTCGGCGGGCGCGGGGGTGGTGCCGGTCAGCACGAGGTAGCCGCCGAGCGTCGGGACGCCGCCCATCGCCTCGGACCGCTCCCGGCTGTTGATCATCATCACCATGCCGTCCGGGAGGCCCTCCCGGTCGCGGATGCCGGTGTTCCCCTGCGTCTCGTCCGTCATCAGGCGGCCGGTGACGGTCACCTCGCCCGGCGGCGGCGCGGGCACGTCGGGGACGGCCGTCAGGTCCTCGCCGGCGTCGATCCAGCCCCGGTTCACCAGCGCGGCGGTGCCGTCGTCCTGGATCAGCGGGGTCAGCACCCAGTAGCCGACCGTGTCGTCGTCCGAGGTGCGGTTGCGGACCACGACCTCGTGCTCCGGGTCGTACGCGCCGGTCACCGTGACGGGCCGGTACCTGTCGTCCTGGTCGGGCTCGCCGCCCACCGAGGTCAGCTCGGCCATCGGCACCTCGGGCGCGGCCAGGCTGGAGCCGATCAGCTCGTTGCGCGCGACCCGCTGCTCGTGCCGGTGCAGCTGCCAGAACCCGAGCCAGATCATGGACGGGATCAGGGTCAGCGCGATGAGGGTGAGGATCACCCACTGCCGGGACAGCAGAAAGCGGTACACACCACCCGACCGTACCCGAGGGGGGACGCTCCGCCCCCGGCAGGGTCCCCCTCCGGAGCGGCGTCCGCCGCCGCCCGCTCAGGCGTCCGGGGCCGCCGCGCGGACGCCGGGCGCCACGTCGCCGAGCAGCCGGGTGAACGTCGCCTCGTCCACGATGGGCGTGCCCAGCTCGCGCGCCCGCGACGCCTTCCCGGTCGGCGCCAGCGGATCGTTCGACACCAGCAGGCTCGTCAGCCGGGACACGCTGCCCGCGATGTGCAGCCCCGCGTCGAACGCCTGGTCCTCCAGCAGTTCCCTGTCCACCGACGTGTCACCTGAGAACGCCACCCGCATCCCCTGCGCCAGCCGCCCGCCCGGCGTGTACCGGCCCGGGTTGGCCCAGGGGCACGGCGGGCGCCGCTTCGTCTGCCGCCAGCCGCGCTGCCCGCCGCCCCAGGCGCCCCACCGCGTGCCGCGCTCGGCGGCCGGCGGGTCGGACCAGCGGGTCACCGGCAGGCACGCCAGCAGCGGCAGCGGCAGCCCGAGGCCCGCCGCCTGGTGCAGACTCGGGCGGAACGCCTCGGCGAGGACGCGCGCGTCGTCCAGCGCGTGGTGCGCCTGCCGCTGGACGACGCCGAAGTGCGTGACGAGTGTCTCCAGACGGTGGTTGGCGAGCGGCAGCCCCAGCGCCTTCGACAGGTGGATGGTGCACAGGCGCTGCTTGACGGGCGCTATCCGCCCCGCCCGCGCGTACTCGTGCGCCAGCATCGACCAGTCGAACTTCGCGTTGTGCGCGACCAGGACGCGGTCCGCCAGCCGCTCCGCCAACTCCCCGGCCACATCGGCGAACAGCGGCGCGTCCGCCAGCATCCGCGCCGTCAGACCGTGGATGTGCACCGGCCCCGGGTCGCGTTGCGGGTTGACCGTCGAGTACCAGTGGTCCTCGACCTCGCCCCGCGCCGTGAGCCGGTAGACGGCCGCCGACACGATCCGGTCGTGCGTGGCCAGGCCGGTCGTCTCGACGTCCACCACGGCGTACCCGGTCGGATAGCCGACGGGCCACGGTCCGTCGGCGTTCCGCTGGACGGGGACGTCTAGCGCGGGTGCCTGCTGGTCTTCGAGCATGGTTCCCGAGGATACGGGCCGCCACCGACAGCGTCCCGCGCGGCACGAGTTGACACGGCGGCGCCTGACATGCCCGTCCGGCGGTCCCGCGGCGCTGTCGGCGGTGTGCCGTACGCTGCGAAGCATCCGGTCCCCACGCGGCGGAGGTTCACCATGCTGCTCGACACCCACGGCCGTACCGCCACGGACCTGCGCGTCTCGCTGACCGACCGGTGCAACCTGCGGTGCACCTACTGCATGCCGGAGGAAGGCCTGTCCTGGCTGGCCAGGCCCGAGTTGCTCACCGACGACGAGATCGTCCGCCTCGTCCGCCTCGCCGTCACCGAACTGGGCGTCACCGAGGTCAGGTTCACCGGCGGCGAGCCCCTGCTGCGGCCCGGCCTCGCCGGCATCGTCGCCCGCTGCGCCGCGCTCACGCCCCGGCCCCGCGTCTCCCTCACCACCAACGGCATCGGGCTCGAACGGACCGCCGCCGCCCTCGCGTCGGCGGGACTCGACCGGGTGAACGTCTCCCTCGACACCCTGGACCCCGACACCTTCCACCGCCTGACGCGCCGCCACCGGCACGGCGACGTCCTGCGCGGCCTCGCCGCCGCGCGCGCCGCCGGACTCGCCCCCGTGAAGGTCAACTCCGTGCTCATGCCGGGGGTCAACGACGCAGAGGCCCCCGACCTGCTCGCCTGGGCCATGGAGCACGGCTACGAACTGCGGTTCATCGAGCAGATGCCGCTGGACGCCCAGCACGGCTGGCAGCGCGCCGGCATGGTCACCGCCGACGACATCCTCACGTCGCTGCGCACCCGGTTCACCCTCACCCCGGAGGACACGGGGCGGCGCGGCTCCGCGCCCGCCGAGCACTGGCTCGTGGACGGCGGGCCCCACCGCGTCGGCGTCATCGCGTCCGTCACCCGCCCGTTCTGCCGCGCCTGCGACCGCACCCGCCTCACGGCCGACGGCCAGGTCCGCAACTGCCTGTTCGCGCGCGAGGAGACCGACCTGCGCGGCGCCCTGCGCTCCGGCGCCGGTGACGCGGAGATCGCCCGCCTGTGGCGGGCCGCCATGTGGGGCAAGAAGGCGGGCTCAGGTCTCGACGACCCGTCGTTCGTCCAGCCGGACCGCCCGATGTCAGCGATCGGCGGCTGACGCCGGGGGCCAGTCGGCGAGTGGCACGACGTCCTTCAGGAAGCCCCGCAGCCCGAGGAAGCGCGACAGGTACTCGCGGTGCTCCTCGCAGGCGACCCATGTCTTGCGGCGCTCGGGCGTGTGCAGCTTCGGGTTGTTCCACGCCAGCACCCACGCCGCGGCGTCCCGGCAGCCCTTCGCGGAGCAGACCACGCTGTCGTCTGCGGGCGTGTTCACCACAGATTCCTCTCTTCTCCCACCCACTGTGTCCGCACCGGGCGCACAAGCGCGGCGGGCGACGGGGGAAAAGGGCGACGCCGGGCAGCCACGGGGGGAGCCGCCCGGCGTCGGTCCGTCGCTCCGACGGGGGATACGGAGCGCCCTAGAAGTATGACATGCAATGCCCTCCCGGGCGCAGCCGAACGGCCCAATTGGTTGGACGGCATCCGTACTTCGGCCGCCGGACGGGTCAGTTCCGGTTGTGCAGGCCGGTGTCCCCCGGGGGCAGTGCGCTGCGTGAGGCGCCGGTCACGAAGGTGGACGGAAGCGACGGCACGTTCTCCCGCCCCGCGTTCGCGACGACCACCGCCACGTACGGCAGCAGCGCGCCCAGCACGAGCGTCACCACGGCGACGGGCCTGCTGACGTCCCACAGCACCACGGTCGCGATCACCGCCGCCGTCCTGACCAGCATGGAGATCACATACCTCCGCTGCCGCCCGCGGACGTCCTCCGTCAGACCCTGCCTGGCCTCGGTGATCCGGAAGACCTCGGGACCGGCTTCCTTGTGTCCCGCTCGCTGCCCTGTGCGCACGATGCCTCACCACCCGCCCCCACGGTACGCCTGCGGTCCGGCGTTCAGTCGCGGACCCGGGCCAGCTTGCGCCCCGCCTTCAGGTACACCCCGTCCGGCGCCCCGCCGGGCCCGGCCGTGCGCTCGGCGACGACCTCGGCGAGCGGGCGCAGCGCGTCCTCCTCCGCCAGCGCCCCGGCCTGCTGGCCGTCCGCCGTCTCCAGCACGAGCCGCAGGCCGTTCTGCTTCGCCAGCCGCCGCGCGGCGGAGGCGCTCGGGGTGAAGTCGAGCACCTTGGTCAGCACCGTCGTCACCGTCTCCGCGCCGTGCTCCGCGAGCGACACCTCGGGCAGCGCCGTCACCTCGGTGAAGCTCCGCCGCGAGAACTGCGCGGCGAACGCGGCACGCGCCGCCATCGCCGCGTCCACGCCGTGCAGCGCCGTGACGATCTCCCCGGCCAGCACCCGCTTCAGGTCCATCGGGTGCAGCGTGCCGTCCGCGAGCCGCCCCGTGACGATCGCCACCTCGGCGTCCGTCCACTCGGTCAGCGTCCGCAGGTACGGGTCCATCAGCCGGTCCGGGATCGACATGACCTTGCCGAACAGGTCCTCGGGCGACGCCGAGAGCGCGATGTAGTTGCCCTTCGACTTGGACATCTTCGCGCCGGACCCGTCGGTCCCCTCGATCAGCGGCATCGTGACGACGAGCTGCGGCGTCTGCCCGTAGATCTCCATCACACGGCGGCCCATCTGGAGGTTCAGCAGCTGGTCCACGCCGCCCAGCTCCACGTCCGCCTCGATCTCGGCGGAGTCGATCGCCATCGCCACCGGGTAGATCAGCTCGGACATCGACAGCCCGTGCCCCGCGTCGAGCCGCTTCCTGAAGTCCTCGCGCTGGAGCAGCGCGGACGCCGACACCTGGGACAGGATGCCGATCAGCCGGGGCAGCGTGATCCCGGCGAGCCACTCGCTGTTGTGCCGGTAGCGCACCCGCTCGAAGTCGAAGAACGGCCCCACCTGGTCCCGGTAGCCGGCCAGGTTGCGGGCGATGTCCTCGTCCGTGAGCGGCGGGCGCTCGGTGGACCGGCCGCTCGGGTCGCCGATCTTCGCCGTGATGTCGCCGATGATCAGCGTCACGTCGTGCCCCATCCGCTGGAAGCGGCTGAGCACGATCATCGGCACGGTGTGCCCGAGATGGACGTCGGCCCCCGTCGGGTCGATGCCGAGCTTCACGCGCAAGCCCCGGCCGGCCGCCTGCGCGGCGGCGATGCGCTCGGCCAGGGCCTCGGCGGACGGCAGCACGTTCACCGTACGGGCGGTGATCAGCTCGGCCTGCTCGCCCGCCGGGAGGTCCGCCAGGTCGAGCGAACGCCGCGCCCCGGTCTCCGCCAGCAGCTGCCGCACGGTGGTTTCTGAGGAGAGGTCCTGCGCGAGCAGCGCGGACGCGCGCTGCACGGATGCGCCGAGGCGTGTCACGTGGATCATCCCGGAGGTCGGAGGCGGGGAAGGGGCGGCGACCATCCTACGGGCCGGGCACGTGCCGCCGCCCGGCCCGGACCGACGCCGCCCCCCGCCGCCGTCACACGCCGGGGCTCACCGAACTCATGTGGAACGCGGGCACGCGCAGCGCGGGCATCTCGACGCGCGGGAAGCTCTCGCCCCACTCCCGCGACAGCGTCCGCACGCGCGCGCTCGCCCCGGTCGCGCGGGCGAGCACGTCCACGGGCGACTCGTTGAAGCGGAAGTTGTTCACCGCAGCCGTCACCTCGCCGTTCTCGACCAGGTACACGCCGTCCCTGGTCAGGCCGGTGAGCAGCAGGTTCTTCGGATCGACCTCGCGGATGTACCACAGCGACGTGAGGAGCAGCCCGCGCTCCGTGCCGGCCACCAGGTCGTCGAGCGTCCCGGTGCCGCCCGCGTCGAGCAGCAGGTTGCCCGGCACCGGCGCGACCGGCAGGCCCGTCACCTCCGCGGTGTGCCGGGTGGTGACCAGCCGCCGCAGCTCCCCGCCGGCGATCCACTCCGTGCGGCCGAGCGGCAGCCCGTTGTCGAAGACGGACGCCGCGGGCCCGAACGCGTCGGCCGACGAGCGCGCCACCACGAACGGGCTCGACGCCAGCCCCAGCGCCGCCGGGTCGCTCCACAGCGTGACGGGCAGCCCGGTCAGCCGCTCGCCGACGCGCGTCCCGCCGCCCGGCGCGCTGAAGACGGTGCGGCCGTCGTGCGCCTTCCGCCCGTCGGCCATCCACTGCTGGTAGATCAGCAGGTCGGCCACCGAGGACGGCGGCAGCAGCGTCTCGTACCGCCCGGCCGGGAGGTCCACGCGGCGCTCGGCCCACGCGAGGCGGCCGGCGAGCGCCTCGTCCAGCGCGCGCGGATCGACGTCCGTGAAGCCGTCGGTGGGGACGGTGACGAAGGCGGAACGCGTGCGGGCGTGCGACTTGGCGTTCAGGTCCACGCTGCCGGCCGGCTGGTCGTGCCGCAGCCGCAGGCCGCTTGAGGTCCCCAGATAGGTGGAGACGACGGCGTGCTCGGCGTAGCCGAACAGCTCGCGGCCCGCCGCGGCGGCGCGGGCGAACGTCTCGCCGAGCGCGGGCGCGAAGGCGCCGAACACGGCGGGCGACGTCCGCGCGGGCGGCTCCGTGAAGCGCTGTCCGCCGGCCGCCGACGCCGCCGACGCCGCCGTCCCGGTGGGCAGCGGCCGCGCGTCCTCGGCGGCGGGGGAGCGGCGCGCGGCCTCCTCGGCGGCGCGCACCAGCGGTTCCAGGTCGTCGTCGGTGACGGCCGAGCGCGACACGACGCCCGCGGCCGTCCCGGTGGCGCCGTCCACGGTGGCGACGACGGTCAGGGACCTGCCCCGCGTGGCGCCGTTGGTCGTCAGCGCGTTGCCCGCCCAGCGGAGGTTGGCGGTGGACGTCTCGTCGGCGATGACGACCGTGCTGTCCGCCCGGGACAGCTCCAGGGCGCGCTCGACGGTCTCGTGGGGTGCGCGCGTACGGCTCATCGGCCCGCCTCCTGCGTGGTGTTGAGGACGTTGATCTGACGGAAGAGCGCCGAGGGGCAGCCGTGCGAGACGGCGGCGGTCTGGCCCGGCTGGGCCTTGCCGCACATGAACGAGCCGCCCAGCACATACGTCCCCGGGCCGCCGACCGCCTCCATCGCGCCCCAGAAGTCGGTGGTCGTCGCCTGGTACGCGACGTCCCGCAGCTGCCCGGCCAGCTCGCCGTTCTCGATGCGGAAGAACCGCTGCCCGGTGAACTGGAAGTTGTAGCGCTGCATGTCGATGGACCACGACCCGTTGCCTTCGATGAAGATGCCGCGCTCCACCCGCGAGATCAGCCCGTCCGTGCCGGGGCCCTCCGGGTCGGGCCGCAGTGACACGTTGGCCATGCGCTGGAGCGGCACGTGCGCGGGCGAGTCGGCGAACGCGCAGCCGTTGGACCGCTCGAAGCCCTTCAGCGCGGCGGTGCGCCGGTCCGTCTGGTAGCCGACGAGCACGCCGTCCCGCACCAGGTCCCAGACCTGCGTCTCCACGCCGTCGTCGTCGTACCCGGTCGTCGCGAGGCCGTGCTCGGCGGTGCGGTCGCCGGTCACGTTCATCACCTCGGAGCCGTACTTCAGGCTGCCGAGCCGGTCGAAGGTCGCGAACGACGTGCCCGCGTAGGCCGCCTCGTAGCCGAGCGCGCGGTCCAGCTCGGTGGCGTGGCCGATCGACTCGTGGATGGTGAGCCAGAGGTTCGACGGCGCGATCACCAGGTCGTAGGGGCCCGCCTCCACCGAGGGCGCCGCCATCTTCCCGGCCAGCAGGCCCGGGATGCGGTCCAGTTCGCCGTCCCAGTCCCAGCCGGTGCCTGTCAGGTACTCCCAGCCGCGCGCGGCGGGCGGGGCGAGGGTACGCATCGTGTCGAAGCGGCCGCCGTCGGGCGCGATGGACGTCGCCGTCAGCTCGGGCAGGACGCGGACGCGCTGCTGTGTCGTGACGGTGCCGGCGGTGTCGGCGTAGAACTTGTTCTCCTGCACGGCCCACAGGCGCGCGTCCACGTGGCTCACGCCCTCGCCCGCGAGCAGCCGCGCGCTCCAGTCGGCGAGCCGCCCGATCCGCTCCTCCTCGGGCACGCCGAACGGGTTCACCTCGTACGGCGAGACCCACGTCCGCTCGCCGTGCGACGGCTCGGGGGCCAGCTCCACGCGCTCGTCGGAACCGGCCGCCGCGATGATCCGGGCGGAGAGCTTCGCCATCTCGACCGCCTGGGACGCGACCCGGGCGGCGGCGTCCATCGTCATGTCCACACCGGCCGCGAAGCCCCAGGCGCCGCCGTGCACGACCCGTACCGCGAAGCCCGTCTCGGTCCTGTCCGCCGCCCCGGCCGGACGGGCGTCGCGCAGCAGCCAGTTGGCGCTCCGGACCCGTTCCAGGCGGAAGTCGGCGTGCTCGGCGCCCAGCGCGCGGGCCCGCGCGAGCGCGGCGTCGGCCAGCTGCCGCAGGGGGAGGGCGAGGAAGGACTCGTCGATCGTTCTGGGCACAATCTCTCCTGTCCGTGTGCCACCGCTGTCCGGGGCACGGCGCTGTCCCGGCGGGGGCACCTCCCGATCATGCCTCCCGGCACGGTCGATGCCCAGGGTGGTCCCGGTCGGAGCCGCGCCGCTGTCACCGCCCGTAGCACACGCCGACGTGTAGGAACCCGACAGCTCGGCGACCGAGCGCCTGTCATGCCCCGCCCCCCGTCGGGCAGGTGGGGGAGGCTAGCGTTGTCCGGAGCATACGACGCAGAAAGAAGGTGCCACCTTGAGCCGCTCGGTTCTGGTCACCGGAGGCAATCGCGGCATCGGCCTGGCCATCGCCCGCGTACTGGCCGACTCGGGCGACAAGGTCGCCTTCACCTACCGGTCGGGCGAGCCCCCGAAGGAGCTCGTCGAACGGGGCTGCCTGCCCGTGCGGTGCGACATCACCGACACGGAACAGGTGGAGCAGGCATACAAAGAGATCGAGGCCGTGCACGGCAAGGTCGAGAGCCTGGTCGCCAACGCGGGCATCACGCGCGACCAGTTGATGCTGCGCATGTCGGAGGAGGACTTCGACTCCGTCCTCCAGACCAACCTGACCGGCACGTTCCGCGTCGTGAAGGCCGCCTCCAAGGGCATGCTGCGGGCGCGGCGCGGCCGCATCGTCCTCATCTCGTCCATCGTCGGCATGATGGGTTCGCCCGGCCAGGTCAACTACGCGGCCTCCAAGGCCGGTCTGATCGGCTTCGCCCGCTCCGTCGCCCGTGAGCTGGGCTCGCGCAACATCACCTGCAACGTCGTCGCGCCCGGCTGGGTGGACACCGAGATGTCGCAGGCCGTCAGCGAGGAGCGCCGGGCCGCCGTCATGACCGAGATCCCGCTCGGCCGCTACGCGCAGACCGAGGAAGTGGCCGCCGCCGTCCGCTTCCTGCTCTCCGACGAGGCCTCGTACATCACTGGAGCCGTCATCCCCGTTGACGGCGGATTGGGCATGGGTCACTGAACATGAGCGGACTTCTCGCCGGCAAGCGCATCCTCGTCACCGGGGTGCTCACCGAGTCCTCGATCGCCTTCCACACGGCGCGGCTGGCCCAGGAGGAGGGCGCCGAGGTCGTGCTGACCGGCTTCGGGCGCCTGAGCCTGGTCGAACGGATCGCGAAGCGGCTGCCGAAGCCGGTGCCGGTCATCGAGCTGGACGTGCAGAACCAGGAGCACCTGGCGGGCCTGGCCGGGAAGGTGAGCGAGCAGATCGGCGATGGGCTCGGCCTCGACGGTGTCGTCCACTCCATCGGCTTCGCCCCGCAGGACGCGCTCGGCGGCAACTTCCTGAACACCGAGTGGCCCTCGGTCGCGACGGCCGTCGAGGTCTCCGCGTACTCCCTGAAGTCCCTGACCATGGCGCTGCTCCCGCTGCTCGAACAGCGCGGCGGCTCGGTCGTCGGCATGGACTTCGACGCGCAGGTGGCCTGGCCGAAGTACGACTGGATGGGCGTCGCCAAGGCGGCCCTGGAGGCGACCTCGCGCTACCTGGCGCGTGACCTCGGCTCGCGGAACATCCGCGTCAACCTCGTCTCGGCCGGGCCGATCAAGTCGATCGCGGCCAAGTCGATCCCGGGCTTCGAGGAGCTGGCCGACGTGTGGGACACCCGTTCCCCCATCGGCTGGGACGTGACGGACCCGGAGCCCGCGGCCCGGGGCGTCGTGGCGCTGCTGTCCGACTGGTTCCCGAAGACGACGGGCGAGGTCGTCCACGTGGACGGCGGCGTGCACATGATGGGTGCCTGAGACCACCCCCGTCCCCTGTCCTGCCCCCGGCGGCCACCGCGCCGCCGGGGGCAGCGGCACGTCAGCCGGCCGCCGCGACCGTGCGGCAGGACAGCGCGTACGAGCCCGCCGCCTCCTCGGCCGCCGCCGGGTCGGCCGCGCGCAGGGCCGTCAGCAGCCCCGAGTGGTCCGAGTACGCGGCCGGGTGCAGCCGGTCGCCGACGTCGTGCCGCAGGAACGCGCGCACCACACCGCCGAGGTCCGCGTACAGCGCGGTCAGCACGTCGTTGTGCGACGCCTTGACCACGGCCATGTGGAACGTGGCGTCGGCCTCGATGAAACGCTCCGCCTCGCCCGCCTCCCACGCCGCCTCGCGCCGCGCGAGCAGCGTCTCCAGCTGCCGCAGCTCGCGCTCGGTGCGCCGCTCGGCCGCCAGCCGGGCGGCGCGGGCCTCCAGCGCGCTGCGCAGCTCGGCGACGTCGCGCGGCTCGGCGTCCTCGAAGCGCCGCAGCATCACGCCGGCCAGTTCGCTGGTGGCCGTCACATAGGTGCCCGAGCCCTGCCGGATGTCGAGCAGGCCGTTGTGGGCGAGGGCGCGGATCGCCTCGCGCACGGTGTTCCTTGCCACGCCGAGCCGCTCGACCAGCTCCGGCTCGGTCGGGATGCGCGAGCCGACGGGCCACTCGCCCGACGTGATCTGGTGGCGCAGCTGGTCGATCACCTGGTCGGCGAGCGCGGAGCGGCGTGGCGCGGTCAGTGACATGGCTCTCCCGGAAGGACGGCGAATCCCGCGGCGAGGATTCATCCCATGATTCTATGATGTTCTTCATGCAGCAGGCGAAGAACGACCGTACTCTTCCGACACCCTCCCCCGATCGGCCCGCGCCCAGCCCCGCGGGAACGGCGGACCGCGGCGCCGCCTGGCTGCTCGCGGCCGGCCTGATGCTGACGGCGTTCAACCTCCGCCCCGCCGTGTCCAGCCTCAGCCCGGTGCTGGCCGAGGTCCGCGACGGCCTCGGGATGAACGGCACGGTCGCCGGGGCGGTCACCGCCGTCCCCTCCCTCTGCTTCGCCGCCTTCGGCGTCACCGCGCCCCGGCTGGCCCGCCGCTTCGGCCCGTCCGCCGTCGTCACGGCAGGGCTGGCCGCCATCGCCGCGGGCCTCGTGCTGCGCTCCCTGGCGGGCGAGACCGCCCTCTTCCTCGCCGCGAGCACCCTCGCCCTCGCCGGCATCGCCGTGAACAACGTGCTGATGCCCGTCCTCACCAAGCGGTACTTCCCCGACCGCGTCGGCACCGTCACCGGCCTCTACTCGATGACGATGGCGGCGGGCACCGCCGTCGCCGCCGCCCTCACCATCCCGGTCACCCGCGCCACCGGCGACAACTGGCGCATCGGCCTGGGCATCTGGGCCCTCGCCGCGGTCGCCGCCATACCGCTGTGGACCCTCGCCGAACGCCGCCACCGCGCCGCCCGCACGCCCGCGCACGCCCCGGACCCCAGGCCCGCGCCCCCCGCCGCCGCCTACCGCGTCGCCCGCTCGCGCACCGCCTGGAGCCTCGCCGGATTCTTCGGCCTCCAGGCCACCGCCGCGTACGTCAGCATGGGCTGGGTCCCGCAGATCTTCCGCGACGCCGGGGTCCCCGCCGCCACCGCGGGCGTGCTCCTCGCCGTCGTCATGGCGATCGGCGCCCCGCTCGGCTTCGTCCTGCCGCGCGTCGCGACCCGCATGCGCAACCAGGGGCCGCTCACCGCCGTCCTCGGCCTGTGCGGCCTCGCCGGTTACGCCGGCCTGTGGATCGCCCCGGCGGGTGGCGCCTGGGCCTGGGCCGTCCTCCTCGGCCTGGCCAACACGTCGTTCCCCGTCGCCCTGACCCTGATCGGCCTGCGCTCGCGCACCCCGGGGGGCGTCGCGCGCCTGTCGGCGTTCGCCCAGAGCACCGGCTACCTGATCTCCGTGCCGGGACCGCTGCTCGTGGGCACGCTCAACGAGGCGACGGGCAGCTGGCACGGCCCGCTGCTCCTCGTGTCCGCGCTGATGGCCGTCCAGATCGTGCTCGGCTTCGCCGCCGGACGGGACCGGTGCGTGGAGGACGGCGCCTGAGTGGGACACTGAGGCCATGCCAGCGCTCGACCCCAACCCCACCGGCGGCCAGCGGAAGCTGCTGCTCGTCCTCGGCGCCATGCTGGGGATCACCGTCGTCATCGCCGTCATCGCGACCATCGCCTCGCCCTGACCCGCCCCCGGACGCTCCGTGGTGGTGCAGGCCCCACCATCCCCTAGGGGGCCAGGTTCAGGGGCGACTGGGTGGCTCACCGGATGGGCCCCGCGCCCGGCGGCCCATAGGTTCGTCACGACGCTCTACGAAGCGTCCGGGGGGCCACCCCCGCGTACGACCCGACGCGACCGCATGGAGGCGACCTGCGTCATGTCCGTCCCGGCAGCAGACCACCCGACCGACACGGAGATACGACTGCGCCGCCGCGCCCTGGTGCTCCCGGCACTCGCGTTCGCCGCCCTGCTGGTGCTCCTCGTCACCGGCGCCGACGCCCAGGCCGCCCCCTCGCTCCAGCCCGCCGCCGAACTGCTGCACCACCTCCACGAGGCGCTGGCACCGTGAGCCGCCGTCCTCCCCGATCACCGCTCACCACCAGGCACTTCCATGGGAAGCTGGGGCCATGAGCGCCGACAGCCCCCGCAGGATCGTCCTCCTCCGCCACGCCAAGGCCGACTGGCCCGACGTGGCCGACCACGACCGGCCGCTCGCCGAGCGGGGCCGCAAGGACGCACCGGCCGCCGGACGGTGGCTCGCCGGGGCGGGCGTCCACCCCGGCCTCGCCCTCTGCTCGACGGCCGTCCGTGCCCGCGAGACCTGGAAGCTGGTCGCCCCCGAACTGCCCGAGCGCCCCAGGACCAGCTACGAGGACCGACTCTACGAGGCGTCCGTCGGCGAGCTGATCGCCGTCGTGAACGGCGTGGACGACGCCGTGCAGGACCTCCTGCTCGTCGGCCACAACCCCGGCGTCCACGGCCTCGCCGACGCCCTCACCGGCCAGGCCGAGGGCGACACCCTGACCCGCATGAACCGCTCCGGCTACCCCACCTGCGGCCTCGCCGTCCTCACCTTCACCGGCGGCTGGAAGTCCGTCGAGCACGGCGTCGCCCGCCTCGTCGCCTTCTGGGCCCCGCACGCCTGACCGCGCCCGGTCCTGCCACCCTGGACCGCATGACCGACACGCCGGGCAGGCTGCTCCGCCTGCTCGCCCTCCTCCAGAACGCCCGCCCCTGGCCGGGACCGCTCCTGGCCGAGCGCCTCGGCGTCAGCGAGCGCACCGTCCGCCGGGACATCGACCGCCTCCGCGACCTCGGCTACCCCGTCCTCGCCGACCGCGGCTCCACCGGCGGCTACCGCCTCACCGCCGGAACCGCCATGCCCCCGCTGCTCCTGGACGACGACGAGACCGTGGCCATCGCCGTCGGCCTGCGCACCGCCGCCACCGGGCCCGTCACCGGCATCACCGACAGCTCCACGCGCGCCCTGGCCAAGCTCGAACAGGTCCTCCCCGCCCGGCTGCGCCCCGCCGTACGCGCCTACCAGCAGGCGACCCTCCCCGCCACCGGCGAGCTGAGCACCCCCACCGCACCCGTCGCCGCCGACGTCCTCACCACCCTGGCCACCGCCTGCCGCGACACCGAACGGCTCCGCTTCCACTACGCCCCCCGCACCGGCGACCCCGCGCCCCGCCACACCGAACCGCACCGCCTCGTCGGCGACGGCCGCCGCTGGTACCTCGTCGCCTGGGACCTCGACCGCGACGGCTGGCGGACCTTCCGCGCCGACCGCATCACCCGGCCGCTGCGCACCGGCGTCCGCGTACCACCCCGTACGCTGCCCGCCCCCGACGCCGCCCGGTACGTGACCGAGTCCATCGCGGGCCACCGCGCCCGCCACCAGGCCACCCTCACCCTGCACGCTCCGCTGGCCGCAGCCACCGCCGCCCTGCCGCCCGGCACGGGCGAGCTGACCCCCCTCGACGCCGGACGCACCCTGCTGACCACCGGCGGCGACGCCCTGGACTGGCTCGCCTGCCGCATCGCCCTGATCGACCTCGACTACGAGCTCCACGGCCCGCCCGAGCTGATCGCCCTCCTCGCCCGCATGGGCCGCCGGATCGCCCGCGGCACCGCGCCCGGCGTCAGACCGACCGCAGCCCCGCCGCCACAGGACCGCCCTGCGCGTCGGCCGCCTCGACCTCCTCGCGGGTGATCCCCAGCAGGTACAGCACGGTGTCGAGGAACGGCACCGACACCGCCGTGTGCGCCGCCTCCCGCACGACGGGCTTCGCGTTGAACGCCACGCCGAGCCCGGCCGCGTTCAGCATGTCCAGGTCGTTCGCCCCGTCGCCGATCGCCACCGTCCGCGACAGCGGCACACCCGCCTCCGCCGCGAACCGCCGCAGCAGCCGCGCCTTCCCCGCCCGGTCCACGACCTCGCCCGTCACACGCCCGGTCAGCCGCCCGTCCACGATCTCCAGCGTGTTGGCGGCGGCGAAGTCCAGCCCGAGCCGGTCCGCCAGCGAGTCCGTCACCTGCGTGAACCCGCCCGACACCACGCCCACCTGGCAGCCGAGCCGCTTCAGCGTCCGGATCAGCGTCCGCGCGCCCGGCGTCAGCCGCACCTGCCCGCGGACCTTGTCCACCACCGACGCGTCGAGGCCCGCCAGCAGCGCCACCCGCGCGTGCAGCGACTGCTCGAAGTCCAGCTCCCCGCGCATCGCGGCGGCCGTGACCTCCGCGACCTGCCCCTCGCACCCCGCGTGGGCCGCGAACAGCTCGATCACCTCGTCCTGGATCAGCGTCGAGTCCACGTCCATCACGACCAGCCGCGGCGCCCGCCGCGCCAGCCCCGACGCCACGACGGCGACATCCACCGAACGGGCCGCCGCCTCCGTCGCCAGCGCCGTGCGCAGCTCCTCGGTCCCCACGCCCGACACCGCGAACTCCACGGCCGTCACCGGGTACTTCGCCAGCCGCGAGATCCGGTCGATGTTCCCGCCCGTCCCGGCGATCCGCGCCGCTATGGCGGCCGTCGTGTCGGCGGTCAGCGGCGCGCCCAGCACCGTCACATGGGAACGGCCCGCGCCCCGCGACGGGTTGTCGCCCGTGCCGGAGAGGATCTCGGCCTGCATCCCCTGCTCCTCGGCCCACGTGTGGACGGTGGCCCGCAGCCCGCCCTCCGTGCCCGTGCCGACGGCCGGCGCGCTGACCAGCGCGCACAGCACGATCCTGCCCCGGGTGACGACCTGCTCGATGTCGATCACGTCGACCGCGAAGGCCGCCAGGGTCTCGAAGAGGCCGGCCGTCAGCCCCGGCCGGTCCTTGCCGAAGATCTTCACCAGCAGGGTGGGCGTGTCCGCGCGGGCACTGCCCCCGGCGGTCGTGTGCGCAGAGAACATGGTGGTCCCACGGTAGCCGCTCCCCGCGCCGCGGACCCGCCGGGGCGGCCCTCGCGCCGCGGGAACGTCACGGCCCGGCCCACGCTTCGCACCAGCTTCGTGACTTCCGGGGGTCGGCTTCCCGCGCACGGTCCGTGCCTGGAATAGTTCCGACCCACGACAACCATCCCTTGACCTCCGGTCGGAGGTTGCTCGGGGGACGACATTTGGGGCATGGAGTGCCGGAACTCGTACTCGAATTGAACGGACGGACCTGGAACCTGGACGCGTCCAGGTCCTACACGCTGGGGCGCGACCCCCAGGCGGACATGGTCCTCCAGGACACCCGCGTCTCATGGCGCCACGCCACCGTCCGCTGGACCGGACAAGCCTGGACGCTGGAGGACCCGGGCAGCACCAACGGCACGTACGTCAACGGCCGGCGCGTCCAGTTCGTACCACTCACCCCGGGCACCGTGGTGCACCTGGGCAACGCGAGCGACGGACCGCGGCTCACCGCGTCCGCTCCCGCCGTCATAGCGGGCGCACAGCAGCCCCCGCAGTACCAGCCGCAGCCGCAGCAGCCGCCCTACGGCGCCGGCGGCCCCGCCGCCCAGGCCCCGGGCACCCCGCCGCAGCAGCAGGCACCCGCCCAGCCGCAGTACCAGCAACCGCAGTACACCCCGCAGGCCCAGCCGGTCCCGCCCCAGCGCCCCGCACAGGACCCCGGCGGCTACGCCCCCGACCGCGGCGCGACCAGCCTGCACCAGCTCGCCATAGGCCAGGTCACCCGTATCGGCCGCGCCCTGGAGAACGAACTCGTCGTCTCCGACCTCCAGGTGTCCCGGCTCCACGCGGAGTTCCTCGCCCAGCCGGACGGCCGCTTCGAGATCCACGACCTCGGCAGCCACAACGGCACCTTCGTCAACGGCCAGCGCCTGGAGAAGAACGGCCGCCGCGCCATCGGCCCGCAGGACACCATCGGCATCGGCCACTCGACGTTCCGCCTGGTCGGCAGCCAGCTCCAGGAGTTCGTCGACACCGGCGAGGTCTCCTTCTCCGCCCGCCACCTCACCGTGCAGGTCAACGGCGGCAAGCTCACGATCCTCAACGACGTGTCGTTCGGCGTCCCCGAGAAGTCCCTCGTCGGCGTCATCGGCCCGTCGGGCTCCGGCAAGTCCACCCTGCTGCGCGCCCTCACCGGCTACCGCCCCGCCACCTACGGCGAGGTCCTCTACGACGGCCGCAACCTGTACACGCACTTCGCCGAGCTGCGCAACCGCATCGGCCTCGTCCCCCAGGACGACATCCTCCACACCGCCCTGCCCATCCGGCAGGCGCTGCGGCTGGCCGCCAAGCTCCGCTTCCCCGGCGACGTCGCCGAGGCCGAGCGCAACGCCCGCGTCGAGGAGGTCCTCGCCGAGCTGAAGCTGAGCCACCACGCCACCAAGCGGATCTCCTCCCTCTCCGGCGGCCAGCGCAAGCGCGTCTCCGTCGCACTCGAACTGCTCACCAAGCCGTCGCTGATCTTCCTGGACGAGCCCACCTCGGGACTCGACCCCGGCATGGACCGGGACGTCATGCAGCTCCTGCGCGGCATGGCGGACGACGGCCGCACCGTCCTCGTCGTCACCCACTCGGTCGCCGAGCTGGACCTGTGCGACCGCGTCCTCGTCATGGCCCCCGGCGGCGGCGTCGCCTACTTCGGCCCGCCCAAGGAAGCGCTCAACTTCTTCGGCTACGAGACCTGGGCCGACGTCTTCTCCGCCTTCGAGAACTACCGCGACTACGACTGGATGGGCCGCTGGCGCGGCTCGCAGCACTACCAGATGTACGCCGCCGAGTCCGACGCGGGACCGGCCCAGCCGCCGCAGCAGATGGCGCCCCCGCAGATGGCCGCGATGGGCCAGCAGCAGAAGGCGCAGACCTGGGGCTCGCAGGTCTGGACCCTGATGCGGCGCTACGCGGCCGTCATCTTCGCCGACCGCGGCTTCCTCGGCCTCAGCCTCGCGCTGCCCATCGTCCTCGGCCTGGTCAGCGCCGTCATCCCCGCCGACCACGGCCTCGGCCCGGGACCGCTCGACCGGCAGGGCCGCAACGGCGACGCGAGCATCATCCTGCTCGTCCTCGTCGTCGGCATGTGCTTCACCGGCGCCGCCAACTCCGTCCGCGAGCTGATCAAGGAACGCGTCATCTACGAACGGGAACGGGCCGTCGGCCTCTCCCGCTCCGCCTACCTCATGTCGAAGGTCTTCGTCCTCGGCATCGTCACGGTCGTCCAGGCCGCCATCCTCGCCACCATCGGCTTCGCCCCCCGCGACATGCCCACCGACGGCGTGCTCCTCGACGGCTCGCCCGCCCTGGAGATGACCCTCGTCCTGATGGCCCTGGGCTGCACGTCGATGATGATCGGCCTCGTCATCTCCGCGCTCGTGCGCACCTCCGAGATGACGATGCCGCTGCTGGTCATGATCTCCGTCGTCCAGCTCGTCTTCACCGGCGCGCTCTTCAAGGTCCACGGCACCCTGGGCGTCGAGCAGATCGCCTGGCTGATGCCGTCCCGCTGGGCACTCGCCGGCGTCGGCTCCACGGCGTACCTCAACGACCTCAGCGCGTCCCCCGAGTCCCCCGACCCGGACCCGCTGTGGGACCACGAGGCGGGCATCTGGCTGCTCGACGTCCTCATGCTCGGCGTCCTGGCGGCGATCTGCGGCTACTTCGTGATGAAGTTCCTGCGCCGCCACGAGCCCGAGGTCATGCGCAACTGACCCACCCCGCCGCACCGACCCCCGCACCACGGTGGGGGGGGGGGCGGGGGGGGGGGGG
>NZ_JBJZOH010000045.1:0-30130 GCF_047200595.1 Streptomyces sp. MS19
AGCCATGATCTCCCGCAGCCGGGCGAGCTGGTCCGCTTCGAGCGCCTCGAAGTCCCGTTGTGCCAGACGCGTGATGATGCCCAGCGCCTCGATGGCCTCCTGCTGGAAGCGGATGAACTCGGCGAGGCGCGCGCGCATCCTGTCGTACTGCCTGCCGAAATCGCCGGGCACCATCCCCGGTGCGCCGAACTGCTCCGGCCGGGCGGCCAGTTCGTCGGCGAGAGCCGGGCTGATGCCGGCCGCCCGTATCTCCTCCAGCCGGAGTGACAGCGCGATCGTGAAGCTCCCGAGCGACTGGGTCTCCACGTGCAGATCCTGCTGCGCCGCGCCCACCGGCGTGCGTGGATCGAACGTCATCGCTTCCCCTCCCCCTCCTCCACAGCTCGTGCCCCTCCCGTCACCGTGGGCCACCCATCCTATGCCGGTACACCCTCGGTGACGCAACGCGATTACCTCCGGAAAGACGGAACCGCGCCCCGGGCTCAGCCTAGTTACCGAACCGTCGGGTCACATCCCTCATCGTGACCAGCTCGACTACGCATACGCGCCGGAGACCGAACGCTTATGCTGCTGGCGTGACTTCGACACAGCAGGGGCTCACTCCCCGCCAGGCCAGGCGGCTGCGGATGGGGATCGCGGGGGCTGCGATGGCCGTCATGGCGGTCGTGCTCGTCTACCAGCTGGGCGACGGCTCGTCCTTGCAGTCCATAGGTCTCTACGGCGCCGCGTTCATCCTCTGCGGGGCCGTGATCGAGATGAGCCGCCGCGGGCGGACGCGGCTCGGGACCGCCGTGCTGGTGGCCGGGTTCGTGCTGCTGCTGGGGACCAACTGGCTTCTCACCACCCGGTGACGGTCCGCTGCGTTACGATCACCTACGGGCTGCCGCGCGGCCGTCGCGCGGGCCCGAGTTGACGCCTGAGTCCAAGGGGAGCGCACAGATGGCCACGACCGAGACGCCCGAGGAGATCGCCGCCCGCAAGGAGCGCGAGAAGAACGAGCTGTACTCCCTGGACATCTCCGGGGTCGAGTGGCTGAGCGCCCCGGACGGGCCGCAGGACGAGAAGGTGGAGATCGCGTACCTGCCCGGAGGCGGCGTGGGGATGCGGAACTCGAAGGACCCCGACACGGTGCTGCGGTTCACCGCGGCCGAGTGGGAGGCGTTCGTCCTGGGGGCGAGGGACGGCGAGTTCGACATCGAGTGACCCCGCCGTCGTCCCGGTGCGGTCAGCGCCGGACGCAGGTGTAGGCGCCGAAGAGCCGGTCGCGGTAGTCGGCGTCCACGATCTCGAAGCCCGTCGCGGTGAGCATGGGTTCGAGCAGCCAGCGGTAGGTGCTGTGCTCGGTACGGATGTGCTCGGCGTAGTCGTCGGCCGTGTAGCCGCGCGCGGGATCGGTGGACGCGCCGGCCAGCCAGTCGGCGAAGACGCCCTCCGCCTCGTCCGGCGCGAAGTCGTAGACCAGGTCCGTCAGCCGTAGGACGCCGCCGGGGCGCAGGAGGGCGGCGATGCGGCGCAGCGCGACCGTCTTCCAGAAGTCCGGCAGCTGGTGCAGCGCGTGGCGGCTGTGGACGGCGTCGGCGGGCGGGCCGGTGTGCTCGTAGCTGAGGAAGCCGCCCCGTACGGCCTCCAGGCCTGTGAGGCCTTCGGCGGCGGCCCGTTCGCCGATGACCCGCGTCATCGCCGGGGAGATGTCCACGGCGACGACGCGGGCGAACGCGCGCGCCGCCGCGAGGGCGAAGCGCCCGGTGCCCGCGCCGAGGTCCACGACGGTGGCGTTCCCGGCGATGCCGTGGGCGCGCAGCGCGTCGATGTCGGGGGCGGGGTCGGGGTAGCCCTGTTTGCGGTCGAATCCGGCGACGAACTCCTCGTCGAGGTGTTCGGGGCCCGCGTGGGCGAGTTCGTCGATCATCCATGGTGTCGGCATGGGCACCGACCCTGGCACAGGCGGCGGACGCGCTGCCTCCTCTTTTCCCGGCGGGGCGCGTGTCAGGGGCGGTGGCGGCGGCGCCGGTCGCGCAGGACGAGGGAGACCCCCGCGAGCGCGGCGACGAGTACGGCCGCGGCGAGGACGGCGTACGTGCCCCGGCGCGCGACACGTTCCGCGTGCGTCTCGGACAGGTCGAGCGCCGGTATGTCGGGGGCAGGCGCGGCGGGCGCGCCGGTGTCCGGGGTGGGGGCCGGGCCGGGGACGGCGGCGGTCGGCGCGAGGGCGCGGACGGGGTCCACGACGCCCCAGCCGATGTCGCTGTCGGGGCCGGGAGCGGGGCGTTCCGCCGTCTGCTGGAGGTGGCTGACGATCTGCCGCGGTGTCCACCCGGGGTTCGCGGCGCGCAGCAGGGCGGCGACGCCGGCGACGTAGGGGGCGGCGAAGCTGGTGCCGTTGTCGACGCACTGGCCGCCGCCGGGGACGGTGGAGACCATGTCCACGCCGGGCGCGGCGATGCCGACGAAGTCGCCCGGCTGGGAGAACGTGGCCCGCTCGTTGTTGCGGTCGGACGCGGCGACGGCGAGGACGCCGTCGTAGGCGGCCGGGTAGGTGCGGCGTTCGCGGCCGTCGGCGCCGCTGTTGCCGACGGAGGCGATGACGACGGCGCCCGCGGCGAGCGCGTCGTCCACGGCGCGTGCCAGTTCGGAGTCGGGGCCGAGGACGCCGTCCACGTCCTGGGAGATGTTGATGATGTCGGCCTGGGCCGCGACGGCGTGGTCGATCGCCTGGACCAGCCCGGCGACGGTGCCGTTGCCCTCGCTGTCGTTCTGCTGGATGGGGATGACGGTCGCGTCGGGGGCGAGGCCGACGAAACCCGAGCCGTCGAGGGGGCGGGCGGCGATGATGCCGGCGACCTTGGTGCCATGTCCGGCCGGGTCGTCGGTGGGCCCGGTGTCGCCGGGGAGGAAGTCGCCGCCGCTGGCGGCGTCGACGGCGTCGGTGAGCTGGGGGTTGGTGGTGTCCACGCCGCTGTCGATGACGGCGACGCGTACGCCCGCGCCCCGGGTGCGGGTCCACAGCTGGTCGAGCTGGACGCGCTGGAGCGACCAGGGGCGTTCGGCGATCGGGTCGGCGGGGAACGAGCAGCGTCCGCCGTCCGCGTGTGCGGCGGGGGCGGCGGTGAGGGAGGCCGTGGCGAGCAGGGCCAGGCCGGTGAGCGCGGGGAGGATGCGGTGGGTCGTCATGTCAGGACCCCTGGGGCTGGGCGGCGCTGTCGCGGTCGAGTTGCGGGCCGGTCGGCAGCAGCGTGGACCAGGTGGCGGGGACGGGGACGGGGGTGATGTCGCCGTAGCCGAGGAGGGTCTGGGCCTCCGCGCCCGCCTCGTCGCCGTCGGCGGTGACCTGGACGGCGTGGCGCAGTCCGGTGTCGGTCGCGAGGAACACGCCGCCCGACTCGGTCTGCTCGCCCTGGACCTGGCGGTAGAGGAGGCCGGAGCCGGGGGTGACGTACGCGGTGGCGGCGCCTGAGGCGATGGCGGCGGGGTAGTCGCCGCCTGCCCAGGTGGCGACCTCGGTGCCGCCGTCCTCGTCGACCGAGAGGAGGACGGAGCAGAGGGTGTCGCGCGCGGTGTCGTCCACGGGGGCGGGCTCGGCGCTCGGCCAGGTGTGGTCGCGGTCGATGCTCTCCTCGGGCGGCGCCGGGTCGAAGTCGGCGGCGCCCGCCGGGACGGGCTCGCCCGCCATGCCGAGGGACTCGGCGCCTGGGCGGTTGGTCAGGAGCATGCCGGTGAAGTCGGAGACGGGTACGACGCGGCCGGGGAGGACGGCGTACTGCTGCGGGCCGTCGCCTGTGCGCGCGGTCAGGACCGTGCCCACGCGGTTGAGTTCGGCGCGCAGGCCGGGGACGCCCGCGTCGTCGCCGGGCGCGCCGTCGAGTTCGGGGAAGACGATGGGAGACCCCTCGGTGAGGGTGGCCAGCCACTCGTCGGTGACGCGCTGCGGCTCGCCGCCCGAGGTGAGGAGGCGGCGCAGCAGGCGGCGTTCCTCCTCGCCGGTGCCTTCGTCGCCGATGCGGTACCTGGTGCCTGCCGCGTCCACGATGTGGTCGGTGCCCGTGGAGTCCTGGACGTGGAGCAGCTCGCCGCCGGTGAGGCGTTCGTCACCCTCCACGCGGGCGGTGTCGCGGTCGGCGAGGACGAAGACGGCCTGCTGCACGGTGCCGCCGTCGCCGCCGGGCTGCTGGCAGACGGCCCAGCGCTTGGCGGCGGCGGCCTCGGCGGCGGGGGGCAGGCGGTCGGGGGCGTAGGGGATGCCGAGGGTGGGGCCGCGGGGGATGGTGCCGCTGTCGAGCTGCTCCTCGTCCACGTTGACGATCGACAGGGCGTCGGGGCTGTCGAGGAGGAGGCGGGCGGAGGAGAGGTTGAGGACGGGGTGGAGCTGGGTGCGCCCGCCTGTCTCCAGGACGACGTACCTGGTCGTGGAGTCGCTGCCGATGATGACGTGGCGGCCCGGTTCGTCCCAGCCCTCGGGGACGGCGGGGCGGAACAGGCCCCAGGCGCCGAAGCCGATCAGGACGAGCGCGCCGACGACGGCGCCGGGGACGACGGCGCGCAGCGGGCGGGGCGCGCCTTCCTCCGTGCCGGTGGGCGACGGCCGCAGGAACGCCGCGACGGTGCGGCGTTTCGCGTAGGTGTAGGCGTTGAGTTCGTCCTTGCGTGACGCCATGACTGAGCGTTCCTCCCCCTGCCCGTGACCAACTGTCGGACCCGGGCTCTACTATGCCGGGTGACGGTCCGGTCACGGGGAGGAGGGGGCTGATGATGGCGACGGCGACGACGCCCGTCGCGGCGGGGGCGTCCGTGCGGGGTCCCGAGGGGGCTGCTGCCGCGCAGGAAGGTGTGCTGCCGAGGCCCGTGTCGGGGGTGGGCGGGCTGCTTGCGCTGTGGCCCCTGGTGTGTGTCCAGGCGGCGGGCGGACTGGTGTCGGGGGCGTGGGCGGCCGACGGCTGGCTGCGGTATCCGCTCGCGGCGCTGGTGGCCGTGCCCGTGGCGCTGCTGGTGCTGACCGTGCTGGCGTGGCGTCAGGGGGAGACGCTGACGGGCTGGCTGGGGTCGGCGCTGGCGCTGCGGCGGAGGCGGCGGGCCGCGGCCGCGCCGCTGCCGCTCCCGGCGGGCGCCGACCCGCTGTTCTCGCTGGCCGAGGAGTGCCGTCCGGGGCTGCGGTGCCACGCGTTCGCGGCGCGGTCCGGGCGGGACGGGCGGGAGCGGCGCGAGATGGGGATGGTGGAGAGCGGGGGCTCGCTGACGGTGGTGCTGCGGGTGGAGGCGGGGCTGACGCCCTTGCAGCCGGGCTTGGACGGGCGGCCGTTGCCGCTGACGCTGTTGCACGACGCGCTGGACACGGACGGCATACGCCTGGCGTCGGTGCAGTGCGTGCAGCACACGCAGCCCGCGCCGGCGCCTGTTCTGCCGAGCCGGTCGGTCGCGGGGGCGAGTTACTCGTTGTTGCAGGCGCATGGGCCTGGAGGTGCGCCGGCGTTGCGGCTGACGTGGGTGACGCTGCGGCTGGACCCGGAGCTGTGCCCGGAGGCGGTGGCCGTGCGCGGCGGAGGGCTGCTGGGCGCGCAGCGGTGTCTGGCGCGGGCGGCCGACCAGTTGGTGAGCCGTCTGGCGGGCGCCGGGTTCTTGGCCACGGCGCTGTCGGAGGCCGAGCTGCTGTCGGCGGTGGCGGCGTGCGCCAGTTCCGACCCGTTGGTGACGACGCTCGTCGGCAAGGGGGACGGGGCGCGCCCGCGGCGTACGGCGGAGGGCGTGCGCGCGTGGCGGTGCGACGACCGGTGGCACGCGACGTTCCGGGTGGTGCGCTGGCCACTGCTCGGGACGGGCGGGGCGCCGCTGCCCGCCCTGGTGGCGCTGCTGACGTCCGCGCCCGCGTTCGCGACGACGTTCGCGCTGACGCTGCGGGCCCACGGGCCGCGCGCCGTCGAGGTCACCGGGCATGTCCGGGTGACGGGCCGCGGGGAACGCGAACTGCGGTCCGCGGGACGGGCGCTGACGCGTGCGGCGCGCACCGCGCGGGTGGGACTGGTGAGGATGGACCGGCGACAGGTGGCGGGCCTGCGGGCGACGCTGCCGCTGGGAGGGATGGGCTGATGCCGCGCGGGGGACATGTGCTGTCGGTCGGGGAACTGTCCCGGCTGGCGCTGCCGGTCGGGGACGACGGCATCATCGTGGGGGTGGACAGCAGGTCGCGGCCGGCCGTGCTCGGCATCCACCATCCGGTGCCGTACGACATGGTGCTGGTCGGCGGCGTCTGGACGGCGCAGGTGCTGGCGTTGCGGGCGGTGGCGACCGGGGCGCGGGTGGCCGTGGAGACGGGACGTGCGCATGTGTGGGCGCGGCTCGCGCAGGCCGCCAACGGCGGTCTGGAGTGCATGACGCTGCACGAGGTGGGCCAGGTCCCGCCGCTGGGGGCCACGCTCGGGAGCCCCGTGCTGGTGGTGCGGGACTGCGGTGTCCGGCCGCCGCGCGGGCGGGTGGCGTCGGCGCCGTGGCAACCGGTCCTCACGCTGCTGCCCTACCTGGGACCGGCCGCGACGCGGCTGATGGAACGCGCCGCGCTGGTCGGGGTGCAGCGCGTCTCACCGGAGGAGGCACGGCAGGTCGGCCGCGTGATGGCGCTCCCGGCGGTGCAGGCCGAGGCGCTGTCCACGTTCGCCGAGGACGCGACGCTGTGGTGCACCCGCACGGCGCGGCGACTCGTCCGCCTGGTGCCCACCGACAGCGAGTCCGGTCTCCTGGGGAACCCGAGCCGCCTGGACGCACACCACTGACACATCACACCCACTTCGGTCACAACTGGTCTGCTCCGGGAGATTTTCGGCCGATATGGGTATGCGTGGGGGTGGGGAGGACTACGGGTCTTCGCCGTACGCCCACTAGGGTGAGTGGCGACACGGCAGTGGAGCTGTGCGCAGTGCCCTGAGCCCGTGCCGCGGGAACCGCTCTGGGGCTCCGGTCCGTCATCCGGGTAGCGGAACCCCACGAGGTGCGGATCAGGGATGCAATACCAGGAGCGGGAGGCGCGTCGTGAGCAGCGATCGGGACAGGGTTCGCCCAGCGGAGGACACCTCCGCCGACGAACGGCCCGATGACGATCTCCTTGAGGAGGAGTCGGAGACCACCGGGCAGTTCACCATCGACTACACCCCGCCCGCCTGGTACTCGGGCGGTGCGGCGGCCACGCCGTCCGGGGGTGCGGCCCAGAACGCAGCCGGTGGCGCGCAGCCGCCTTCGGCCCCGCCCTCCGCGCCCGCGCCGCAGGCGGGTCCGCCCGGATTCCCGCCGCCCCCGGCTCCCGTGCCGGGACCGCACGCCACGCCGCCGCCCGCGCGGGACGGCGAAGAGGAGCCGGACGGGCGGACGATGAAGTTCTCGCCGTCCTCCGTCCGCAAGGCGCTCGCGGAGGCCAGGCAGCAGCAGGAGCAGGAAGCTCAGCAGGGCCGGGAGGACCAGCAGGACGCCGCGACGGCACCGGCACCGGCCGCGACGGGGGACGCGCCGGGCGCGGCTCCCGCGTGGCCCGCTCCCCCGCCGCCGCCCGCGCGCTCGGAGCCGGAGAACGTGCCGCCGCCCGCCGAGGTCGCCGACCCCGGGCCGGAGAACGCGCCCGCCGAGGCGTCCGGGGACGGCCAGGACGCGCCGGGCGCCGAGCCCGTGCGGCCCGAGGCCGCTCCCCCGCCGCCCGCCTCGCCGCCGTCGGCCGCGCCCGCCGGACTCCCGCCGCTGCCGCCGGACTTCCAGATCAAGCCCCCTGCCCAGGACAGCCCCGCCGAGGCCCCCGCGCCGCCGCCCGCCGGTGACCTCGCCCCTGAGCACACGGCGGTGTTCACCCCGCCGATGCGCCCGGCGGGGCCGGAGGGCCCGAGCGTCGAGGTCGAGTTCGCCAAGACGGGAACCGAGGCCGCGCTGGAGGTGGAGGACGACGCCGAGCCGCTGCCGCCGCCTCAGCCGCAGCAGACCGCCGACCCCCGCCTCGCGGGACCCGGGGGCCCGCCCTCGGTCGCCGGTGCCCCCGCGCCCGAGCGCCCGGCCCAGCCGCAGTGGCCGGAGCCCGCGCAGCACCGGCCCGGCAACGAGCAGCCGCCGTGGCCCCAGCCGCCGTCGCAGCCGTCCCCGCAGCCGCCGGGCCCGCAGCCGCCGGGCCCGCCGAACGCGGGACCGCCCGGCCTTCCGCCCTACGCCCGCCCCGTGCAGGGCGCGCCGCAGGGCCCCGGTGTCCAGGACCAGCGGCCCGCGCTCCCCCAGTGGCCCGAGCCCGCCGCGAACCAGCAGCCCGCGCCCGGACAGTGGCCGTCACCCGGCACACCCGCCGAGGGCGGCCCCGTCCTGCCGCCCGGCATGCCCCGGCCGGGTCCGGCGCAGCAGCCGAGCCTGGGCGGCCAGCACCCGTTCGCCCCGCAGTACCCGCAGCTCCAACTGCCGCCGCAGCAGGCCCAGCAGCCGCAACTGCCCCAGCAGCAGGGGCCGGGCGTGCAGCAGCCGTTCCCCCAGCCGCCGGGTCCGCAGCAGTACCCGCAGCCGGACCGGCGCGCCCTGCCGCCGGGTGAGGTGCCCCCCGGCCCCGGCCCGCAGCTGCCGGGCCAGGCCGGTCCCGGACCCCAGCCCCAGCCCCAGGACCCCCGCGCGGGCGGCTGGCCCGACCAGGAGAGCAGCCCCGTCCAGATGCAGCCCGGCGCGCTGGGCTACACGGCGTCCGTCGAGCTGTCCTCCGACCGCCTGCTCAACGACAAGCGCCGCGCCAAGCAGCGGTCGCAGCCGGCGAGCAAGCCGCCGTCCCGCTTCCGGCTCGGCGGGAAGGCCGCCGAGGAGGAGCGGCAGCGCAAGCTGGCCGCGATCCGCACGCCCGTCCTGTCCTGCTACCGGATAGCGGTCATCAGCCTGAAGGGCGGCGTCGGCAAGACGACCACGACGACCGCGCTCGGCGCGACCCTGGCCAGCGAGCGGCAGGACAAGGTCATCGCGATCGACGCCAACCCGGACGCGGGCACGCTCGGCCGCCGCGTGCGCCGCGAGACCGGGGCGACGATCCGCGACCTCGTGGGCGCCATCCCGTACCTGCACAGCTACATGGACATCCGGCGCTTCACGTCCCAGGCGCCGTCGGGTCTGGAGATCCTGGCGAACGACGTGGACCCCGCCATCTCCACGGCGTTCAGCGACGACGACTACCGACGCGTCATCGAGGTGCTCGGCAAGCAGTACCCGATCATCCTCACCGACTCGGGCACCGGCCTGCTCTACAGCGCCATGCGCGGCGTCCTCGACCTCGCGCACCAGCTGATCATCGTCTCGACGCCCTCGGTGGACGGCGCGAGCAGCGCGAGCACCACGCTCGACTGGCTCGCCGCCCACGGGTACGGGGAGCTGGTCCGCCGCTCCATCACCGTCATCTCGGGGGTGCGGGAGACCGGCAGGATGGTGAAGGTCGAGGACATCGTGGCGCACTTCAGGACGCGCTGCCGCGGTGTCGTCGTGGCGCCCTTCGACGAGCACCTGGCGGCCGGGGCCGAGCTGGAGCTGGACCTGATGCGGCCCAAGACCCGGCAGGCCTACTTCGACCTGGCCGCGCTGATCGCGGAGGACTTCTCCCGGATGCAGCAGGAGCAGGGGCTGTGGACGCCGGACGGCGGGATGCCGCCGCAGGTGGCGCCGCCGCTGCCGGGCCAGGGGCAGCCGCAGGGGTACGGGTACCCGGCGCCCGGCGCGCAGCCGGGCCAGCAGCAGCCGCAGCAGCCGCAGTACGGGTATCCGCCGCAGGTGCAGCAGCAGCCGCCCCCGCCGGGGCCACCCGGCTACGGCTTCCCGCAGCAGCCGGGCGGCTGGGGCGCGCCGCCCCCGCAGCGCTGACGCGCGCGCCGGACCCCCGGGGGGTACCCGGGGGTCCGGTCAGCCGCCGCTGGTCAGCTCGCGGACGCGCCGCAGGTCGTCGGCCATCTTCTCCAGCAGCGCGTCGAGCGAGTCGAACGTCTCCTGCCCGCGCACGAACGCCGTGAAGTCGACGGCGACGCGCATCCCGTACAGGTCCAGGTCCGTGCGCCCCAGCGCGTGCGCCTCGACGGTGCGCTCGGTGCCGTGGAAGTGCGGGTTGGTGCCGACCGAGATCGCGGCGGCCATCCGCTCCCCGGCCGCCGTGAGCCAGCCCGCGTAGACGCCGTCCGCGGGGATGGCGGTGTACGGCGGCGGGTCCAGGTTCGCGGTGGGGATGCCCAGTTCGCGCCCGCGCCGCGCGCCGTGCACCACGACGCCCTCGACGCGGTGCGGGCGGCCCAGCACCTCGGCCGCACCCGCGACATCGCCGTCGGCGATCAGGCGCCGCGCCAGCGAGGACGAGAACGCCTCGCCCTCGCCCGCGGCCCCCCGTTCGTACAGGTCGACCACCAGGACCTCGAAGCCGTACGTGCCGCCCAGTTCGGTGAGCGTCGCGACGGTCCCGGCGGCGCGGTGGCCGAAGCGGAAGTTCGGCCCCTCCACGACGGTGCGCGCGTGGAGCTTCTCCACGAGGACCTTCACCGCGAAGTCGGCGGGTGTCAGCTGCGAGAACTCCTTGGTGAACGGCAGCACCAGCACCGCGTCCACGCCCAGGGCCGCCATCAGCTCGGCGCGGCGCGGGTGTGGCGCCAGCAGCGGCGGGTGGCTGCCGGGCCGGGTGACCTCCTTCGGATGCGGGTCGAAGGTGACCACGACGGCGGGCAGACCGAGTTCCCGCGCGCGGGCCACCGCCCGTCCGATGATCAGCTGATGCCCGCGGTGAACACCGTCGTACGAACCGATGGTGACGACGCTGCGTCCCCAGTCCCCGGGGATGTCCGCCAAGTCACGCCAGCGCTGCACCGTTTCCGCTCCTCACCACCTGGGCCCACGCCACCGCTGCCGGTGGTCCTGCCGGTCCAAGGTACCTGGCGCCACGGCCGGTGAGGACGGCCGCCTCACCCGGCCCGGCCGCAGACGGCACGCGGCACGGCCGGCTGCCCGGCGGCGGGCCCGGCGACCCGTTCGCCCGCCAGCTCGGCCAGCAGCTCCCCGGCGCGCGGCCACGGCGCCCCCGCGAGGACGGCCGCCAGCGTCTCCGGCGCGCGGCCACGGTGGGCGTACAGCAGCGCCTGCGCGGCGGTGGCCACGGTCAGTTCGCCCGGCGCGGGACCGCTGCCGCAGCGCAGCGGCCGCTCGTCCCCCAGCCACCGCGTGACCGCCGCCACGCCCGCGCCCGGCACATCGGCCAGCAGCGCCGCGGCCGTCGTCAGGAAGCGCTCGCCCCCGGTCCCGGGCGCGTCGGCGGGCAGCAGCCGCCGCAGCAGGTCGAACGTCTCCTCCGCCGGCAGCCGCAGCCCCCGCCAGAAGACGGGCCCGAACGCGCCCACCGGCAGGGCGAGTCCGCCGATCCGGTCGGCCAGCCAGCGCAGCTCGGCGAGCAGCCCGGCCGCCTCCGGCAGCCCGAGCGGCACGGCCCGCAGCAGGTGCCGCGCCCACCAGCCGGGATCGCCCGGCGCGTCCAGGGCCTCGGCGAGCGGCCGCAGGCGGCGGCGTACGGCGTCGGTCCCGGCCCGGCGCGCCAGGTGCAGCACGGCCTGGACGACGGTCCCGGCCCGGTCGCGCGGCACCGCGCCGCGCGCCGCCGCCGTGAGCGTGGCGTCCAGGTCGAGGTGCGGCCCGTGCAGCCAGTCGGCGAACTCGCCGTCCACGAACCGGTATCCGGCGCCCTCACGCCGCATCACCCCCTCGCCGAGCACCGCGCCGCCCCAGCCCCCGGCCGCCGGGAACAGCGCCTCGAACGCCCGCCGCCCCAGCGCCCCCGTCCCCACCGAGCGGCGCGCCGCCTCCCGCAGCCGCTCCGCCGCCTCGCCCGCCGACGCGTCGCAGCCGGGCGCGCGGACGATCCGCCGTACGACCAGGTCGAGCCGGTGGGACGCCGCCAGGTCCGCGCGCAGCCCCGGCGAACAGACCACGACCAGGCGCACGTCGGCCGCCCGCAGCCACGCGCAGGTGGCCGCCGTCCAGCCCTGCGGACGCGCGGCGGGGGCGCCTCCCGGCGTGTCGGGCACGTCGAGCACGACGAGCAGCCGCCGCCCGTCGTCCCGCGCGACACGGGCGGCGACGTCCGGGTCCACGCCGGGCAGCGCGCGGGCGAGCGCGTCTCGCAGGCTGTGGTCGCCGTCCCGCAGGACATCGCCGCGCAGCCAGAGCACCGGGCCGCCACCGTCCTGCCGCCGCGCGGCGTACGCGGCGACGGCCAGGGCACGTTCCGCCCCCGGCGGGGCGGCGAGGGGCAGCACCTGGGCCGTCCCCGCCTCGAAACGGGCCAGCGCGTCCGCCGTCCCGTCCCCGTTCCCTTCCCCGTCCCCGGGTCCGCCGCCGGGGACGGGGGGCAGCGTCGCGGCGGTCAGGGCGCGCAGTCCCGCCGGGGTCAGGTCGGCGCCGAAGCCGGGGACGGCCCGCCCGTTGCGCCGCAGCAGCCCCGCGAGCGGCCCTCCGGCGGCCGCGGCGGCGTGCAGCGGTACGGCGAGCCCGGCCGCGCGGCCCGCGCAGTGCAGCGCCGTCCCCAGCACGGCGACCACCGCGCCCGTCACGCTGTCCACGACCGGGCCCCCGCTGTACGCCGCGTTCAGCCGAAGGGCGGCGAGCCGCCCCGGCGGGAGCGGGAGCGCCACGGTGTCGGGGACTCGGTGGAGGCGGTCGGTGGCCGTGTACGTGGCCGGTCCGCCCGCGAGGAGCACCGAGTCGGTCCACGCGTCGAGCCGTACGCGGACGGCGGTGCCGGGCGGCCGTTCGCCGCCGACGAGCAGCGGTTCGGCGCGGATGCCGGGCGCCTCGACGAGGGCGAGGTCCCACTCGGGCAGCGGCGTGACGGCCGCCGCGCGGACCTGCCGCGTGTCGCCGTCGCCGGTGCGCAGCAGGAGCCTGGCGAGGCCGTCGACGGCCTCGTGGGTCGTGACGACCGTGCCGCTGTCCCGGTCGGCGACGAAGCCGCGTCCCCGCACCCGCCCCGCCAGGTCGCGGATGTGGACCAGCGCGCGCTCGTACGCCATCTGCCGAACCTCCCGTGCCGCCGCCGGTGCCGGACCGGCGCGGGAGCACTCTGCCCCGCTCGGGGCGGTTCTGCACGGGCGCGCCGCCGTTCGGGTGAACGGCGGCGGCCCCGTGCGGTTCAGACGAAGACGGCGAGGCTGCGCGCGGTGTCGTCCCGCGCCTCGATGAGCGCGATGAACCGTCCGGCGGGCCCGAAGACCGCCACCGGGCCCGGCGGGAGTGCCGGGGTGCCGAGGCGGGCGCCGTTGCCCAGCAGACGCGCCTGCCGTTCGTCCACGTCCCAGCGGGGGAACGCGGCGGCGGCCGCCTCGCCGAGCGGCAGCACGGTCAGCTCGGCGCGCAGCTCGTCCAGCGTGCGCGCCGCGCCGAGGCTGTAAGGACCGACGCGCGTGCGGCGCAGGGCGGTGAGGTGGCCGCCGGTGCCGAGCGCGGCGCCCAGGTCGCGGGCGAGCGCCCGGATGTAGGTGCCGGACGAGCAGACGACCGTCACGTCGAGGTCGGTGACGGGCGTGCCGTCCTCCGCCGCGCGCTCGGCGACCGCCGTGACGTCGAACGCGGAGACCGTCACCGGCCTGGCAGGGATCTCGACGTCCTCGCCGTCGAGGACCCGGCGGTACGCGCGCTTCCCGTCGATCTTGACGGCGCTCACCTTGGCCGGTACCTGCATGATGTCGCCGGTCAGCGCGGCGGTGCCCGCGGCGACCGCGGCCGGGTCGAGCCCGGCGGCCCCGGCCGCGCCGGTGACCTCGCCCTCGGCGTCGTCGGTCACCGTCGTCTGGCCCAGGCGGATGGTGCCCCGGTACTCCTTCTCGGTCAGCGCGAGGTGCCCGAGCAGGCGGGTCGCGCGGCCGAGACCGAGGACGAGGACACCCGTCGCCATCGGGTCGAGCGTCCCCGCGTGGCCGACGCGCCGCGTGCGGGCGACGCCGCGCAGGACGGCCACGACGTCGTGGGACGTGAAACCGGCGGGCTTGTCCACGACGACGAGCCCGTCCGGGGGGGTGCTGGTGGTGCGGCTCATGGCCGGCTCAGTCTTCCCGCTCGTCCTTGCCGGTGCCGTCCTCCGGCACCTCACCGTCGTCGTCGCGGTCCCTGCTGACGTACGGGTCGGCGCCCGCCGCGTAGTCCGCGCCCTCCGACGCGCGCCGCAGCTCCTCGTCGCGCTCGCGCGCCTGGTCGAAGAGGTGGTCGAGGTTGCGCGCGTTCTCGGGCAGGGCGTCGGGGACGAACTCCAGGCTCGGCGTGTGCTTCACGCCCGCCGCCGCGCCCACGGCCGACCGCAGGATGCCCTTGGCGCTCCGCAGCCCGGCGGCGACCTCGGCGCGGTCCGCGTCGTCGCCGTACACCGTGTAGAACACGGTGGCCTCGCGCAGGTCGCCGGTGATCCTGGTGTCCGTGATGGTCACCCGGCTGCCGAGCCGCGGGTCCTTGACGTCCCGTTGCAGCTTCTGCGCGACCACCTCGCGGATGAGGTCCGCCAGCCTCTTGGCCCGGGGGTTGTCGGCCACTGGTCTGTCTCCTCGCTAATCGTCCTCGTCGCCGTGGAACCGCCGCCGTACCGACAGCAGTTCCACCTCGGGGCGGGCCGCCATCCAGCGCTCGCACTCGTCGAGCATGCCGGTGAGGTGCCCCGCGTCGCCCGACACCGCCGCCAGCCCGATGCGGGCGCGGCGGTGCAGGTCCTGGTCGCCGACCTCGGCCACGCTCACCGCGTACTTCCGGCGCAGCTCGGCCACGATGGGCCGGACCACGGAGCGCTTCTGCTTGAGCGATCTGACATCGCCGAGCAACAGGTCGAACGACAGCGTCCCGGTATACATGTGGTGATCGTAACGGCCGGGGCCGGGGCCCATCGACGGAGTTTCAGCGCGCTCGCTGCTCCGGCGACGGGCCCCGGCCCGGGTGGGTCAGACTCGGGGCTTCTCCCGCATCTCGTAGGTGGCGATGACGTCGTCGATCTTGATGTCGTTGAAGTTGCCGAGGTTGATACCGCCCTCGAAGCCTTCGCGGATCTCGGTGACGTCGTCCTTGAAGCGGCGCAGCCCCTCGATGTTGAGGTTCTCCGCGACGACCTTGCCGTCGCGGACCACGCGCGCCTTGGTGTTCCGCCTGACCTCGCCGGAGCGGATGAGGACACCCGCGATGTTGCCCAGCTTGGAGGAGCGGAAGACCTCGCGGATCTCGGCCGTGCCCAGCTCGACCTCTTCGTACTCCGGCTTCAGCATGCCCTTCAGGGCCGCCTCGACCTCTTCGATCGCCTGGTAGATGACCGAGTAGTACCGGACGTCCACGCCCTCGCGCTCGGCCGCCTGCGTGGCACGCCCCTCGGCGCGCACGTTGAAGCCGAGGACGATGGCGTCGGAGCCCGCCGCGAGGTCGATGTCGGTCTCGGTGACCGCGCCGACACCACGGTGCAGCACCCGCAGGTCCACGCCCTCGCCGACGTCGAGCTGGAGCAGCGAGGACTCCAGGGCCTCGACCGAACCGGACGCGTCGCCCTTGAGGATGAGGTTGAGCTGCTGGATCTCGCCCGCCTTGAGCACCTTGTCCAGGTCCTCAAGCGACACCCGGCGGGTGCGCTTGGCGAACGCCGCGTTCCGCTCGCGGGCGGCGCGCTTCTCGGCGATCTGCCGGGCGGTCCTGTCCTCGCCGACGACGAGGAAGTTGTCCCCGGCGCCCGGCACGTTGGTCAGACCCTGCACCAGGACGGGCGTGGAGGGCCCGGCCTCGCTGAGGTTGCGCCCGGTGTCGTCGAGCATGGCGCGCACGCGGCCGTGGGCGTCGCCCACCACCATCGTGTCGCCGACCCGCAGGGTGCCGCGCTGGACCAGCACGGTCGCCACGGCGCCGCGGCCGCGGTCGAGGTGGGCCTCGATCGCGATGCCCTGGGCGTCCTGCTCCGGGTTGGCCCGCAGGTCGAGGGTCGCGTCGGCGGTCAGGATGACCGCTTCCAGCAGGCCCTCGATGTTGGTGCCCTGGCGCGCGGAGATGTCCACGAACATCGTGTCACCGCCGTACTCCTCGGCCACGAGACCGAACTCGGTCAGCTGGCCGCGCACCTTGGTCGGGTCGGCGCCCTCGACGTCGATCTTGTTGACGGCGACGACGATCGGCACCTCGGCGGCCTTGGCGTGGTTGAGCGCCTCGACCGTCTGCGGCATGACGCCGTCGTTCGCCGCGACCACCAGGATCGCGATGTCGGTGGACTTCGCACCGCGGGCACGCATGGCGGTGAACGCCTCGTGGCCCGGGGTGTCGATGAAGGTGATCCGCCGCTCCTCGCCGTTCACCTCGGTGGAGACCTGGTAGGCACCGATGTGCTGGGTGATGCCGCCGGCCTCGCCCTCGATGACGTTCGTCTTGCGGATCGCGTCGAGCAGGCGGGTCTTGCCGTGGTCGACGTGGCCCATGACGGTGACCACCGGGGGACGGGAGGACAGGGCCTCCTCGCCGCCCTCGTTCTCGCCGAACTCGATGTCGAAGGACTCGAGCAGCTCGCGGTCCTCCTCCTCCGGGCTGACGATCTGGACGGTGTAGTTCATCTCGTCGCCGAGCAGGTGCAGCGTCTCGTCGGAGACCGACTGGGTCGCCGTCACCATCTCGCCGAGGTTGAACATGACCTGCACGAGCGACGCCGGGTTGGCGTTGATCTTCTCGGCGAAGTCCGTCAGCGACGCGCCGCGGGAGAGACGGATGGCCTCGCCCTTGCCGCGCGGCAGCATCACGCCGCCGATGGACGGGGCCTGCATGGCCTCGTACTCCTGACGGCGCTGCCGCTTCGACTTGCGCCCGCGGCGCGCCGGGCCGCCGGGACGGCCGAAGGCGCCCTGCGTGCCACCGCGGCCACCGGGACCGCCGGGACGGCCGCCGAAGCCGGGACGGCCACCGCCGCCACCGAAGCCGCCACCGCCACCGGGACGCGTGCCCGTACCGGCGCCGCCGCCGCGGCCGGCGAAACCGCCGCCACCGCCACCGCCGAAGCCGGGACGGCCGCCGCCGCCACCGCCGCCACCGCGGCCGGCGAAACCGCCGCCACCCGGGCGGGGGCCGCCCGCCGGACGGCCGCCGGGGCCGCCGGGACGCCCGCCGGCCGAGGGCCGCTGCGGCATCATGCCGGGGTTGGGACGGTTACCGGGCGGGCCGGGACGCGGGCCGCCGGGCCCCGCCTGGGGACGCGGCATGTTGCCCGGAGTGGCGCGGTTGCCACCGGGGGCAGCCGGACGCGGACCAGGCCTGTCCTGCCCGCCGGGACGCGGTGCGCCGGGGGCACCCTGGCCGCCGCCCGGACGCGCCGCGGGGCCGGGACGCGGCTGCGGACGGGCCATGCCCGTGGAGCCGCTGGTCGTGAAGGGGTTGTTGCCCGGACGCGGGCCCGCGGGCCTGCCGCCCGGCTTGGGGCCGCCCGGCTTGGCCGGGGCGGGCTTGCCCTGGCCGCCCGCGGGGCCGCCGGAGGGGGCACCCGCGCCGGGCCTGGGGCCCGCCGGACGGGCGCCCGGCTTCGGGCCCTGCTGGCCGCCGGGGCGCGGTCCCGCAGGACGCGTCGCCTGCGTCTCCCCCGCGGGGGCCGCGGGCGGGGCGGTGAACTCGGGGGCGGCCGGCGCCGGCTTGGCGGCGGCGGGCCGCGGTGCCGCCGGGCCGGGGGTGGGCGCGGGGCCCGGCGTCGGGCGGGGACCGCCCGGCTTGGGGGCCGGCGCGGCAGCGCCGGGACGCGGGGCGCCGGGCCTCGGGCCCACGGCACCCGGCTTCGGCGCGCCGGGCCTGGGGGCGGGCGCGCCGGGACGCGCGGGCCTGCGGCCGGAGCCGTTCCCCGCGCTCAGTGCATCAGTCAGTTTTCGGACAACCGGCGCCTCGATCGTCGAGGACGCCGAACGGACGAATTCACCAAGTTCTTGGAGCTTGGCCATGACGACCTTGCTCTCGACTCCAAGCTCCTTGGCGAGCTCGTATACCCGGACCTTAGCCACTTCGCTCCTTCTACGGTCCGGGGTCGGTCGTCCGCCGGACCTTCGCTACTTCACGGGCGTACTCATCGCGTACTCATCGAGTGCTCATCGCAATCTCGACCTACTTCCAACTCGCGAGGTACCTGCCGCGCGGCCGTTCCGCGCGGCGTTTCTTACTGTGCCTCTGTCCGTGGCGCATCGGGCGCCTCCCCGCCGACCGCCTGTCGCAGCTCCCCGGTGCCGAGCGGACCCCGGGTCCGGAAGGCCCGGGGAAACGCACGACGGCGGACCGCCAGTTCGAGACAGTTCGGCGTGGGATGCAGATATGCGCCCCGACCGGGCAGCGTACCGCGAAGATCGGGGACACAGCGATCCCCGTTCACCACCACACGCAGCAGGCCGTCCCTGGCTGAGCGCTGACGGCATCCGACACAGGTACGTTCCGGGCAGGCGCGGGCATGCGTCGGACCAGACACTGAGAATTCTACCTCCCCGTCCGTACGGCGCCGAAAGGGGGCGCCGTACCGGTGCTCATGACAACGACCGGACTCCCGCGCCCCTTCCCGGCGGGTTCCGGGAACGGGGGAGCCCGCGCGCCGCGTCAGACCGCGCCGGTGCGCCGTGGCCTGTCCTCGCGGCTCTGGGCGGCGCGCTCTCCGTCCGCCCCGCCGGACGGCTCCGTGTCCGGCCTGATGTCGATGCGCCAGCCGGTGAGCCGGGCGGCCAGGCGGGCGTTCTGCCCCTCCTTGCCGATGGCGAGCGACAGCTGGTAGTCGGGCACGGTCACACGGGCGGACCTGGCGGCGGCGTCCACCACCTCCACGCGGGTGACGCGGGCGGGCGAGAGGGCGTTCGCCACCATCTCGGCCGGGTCGTCCGACCAGTCGACGATGTCGATCTTCTCGCCGTGCAGCTCCGCCATGACGCTGCGCACCCGGCCGCCCATCGGGCCGATGCAGGCGCCCTTGGCGTTCAGCCCGGGGCGCAGGGAGCGCACGGCGATCTTGCTGCGGTGCCCGGCCTCGCGGGCGATCGCGGTGATCTCGACGGCACCGTCGGCGATCTCGGGGACCTCCAGCTCGAAGAGCTTGCGGACGAGGTTGGGATGGGTGCGCGAGAGGGTGACGGACGGGCCGCGCGCCCCCTTCACGACCCGCACGACGTACGACCGCAGCCGCGCGCCGTGCCGGTACTCCTCGCCGGGGACCTGCTCCTGCGGCGGCAGGATGGCCTCCAGGCGGCCGATGTCCACCAGGACGCTCTTCGGGTCCCGGCCCTGCTGGACGACGCCCGCGACGACGTCGCCCTCGCGCCCGGCGTACTCGCCGAACGTGACGTCCTCCTCGGCGTCCCGCAGCCGCTGGAGGATCACCTGCTTGGCGGTCGTCGCGGCGATCCGGCCGAAGTCGGACGGCGTGTCGTCGAACTCCGGCGGCTCCGCGCCCGCGTCGGATTCCTCACGGCCCTCACCGTCCTCGCGGTCCCCCCGGTCCTCCGGCTCCTCGCGGGCCCAGACCGTCACATGCCCGGTGGCGCGGTCGAGGACCACGCGGGCCCTGCGGTGGCTGCCCTCGGTGCGGTGGTACGCGATCAGGAGGGCCGATTCGATGGCCTCCACCAGCAGGTCCAGGGAGATCTCCTTCTCCCGGACGAGCAAACGCAGGGCACTCATGTCGATGTCCACGGCTACGCCTCCTTGCTGCTGTCGTCGTCGCCGGCCGCCCTGCGGCTGAACTCGACCTGGACCCGCGCCCGCGCGATCCCGTCGAAGTCGATGCGGCGGGTCGTGGGCTTGCGTCCCTTCTCCCCCGGCACCTGGAGATCCACTCCCGATTCGTCCACGGCGGTGATGCGCGCGGTCAGCTCCGCGCCCTCGTGCGGTGTGATCAGGACGAGGCGGCCGGTCGCCCGGCGGAAGTGGCGCGGCTCGGTCAGGCTGCGCTCGGCGCCGGGCGAGGTCACTTCGAGTTCATAGGGGGCGTCGCCCATGACGTCGCTCTCGTCCAGCGCGGCCGAGATGTCGCGGCTCAGCTCCGCGCACGCGTCGAGCTGCACGCCCTCGTCGGTGTCCACGACCACCTGGAGCAGCCGGCGGCGGCCCGCCTGGGTGATCCGCACGTCCTCCAGGTCCATGCCGCGCGCGGCGGCCAGGGGTTCAAGGAGTGCCCGCAGCCTCTCGATCGGGATCGTGCTCATCCGGGTGACTCCTCGGCCGCGTGTGCTGTTGTGGGACGGAGCGTGTCGGGCGCGCCCGGCCCACACCCTATCGCCTGCCGGGGGTGCCGCCGACCGTCCTCGCGCCCCGCCGGGACCGTCAGCCGCCTGGCACGCCGGGGTTCCGGGGTGGCGCGGGAACGGGACGGGGCCCCGGGTACGCTCACCGTGCGGTGATCTTGTCGTTCTCTCACAACGTTCTCTCACGACGGGAAGTGCGGGAAGCCATGCCCTCTGGCACATCCTCGCGTCTGCCCAGACGCGTCCTCCTCGCCGGCGGGATCGCGACCGGTCTGACCGCCGCCGTGTCCGGCTGCACCGGCTCAGACGGCGGCGGCGGGGGCGGCGGCGCGGTGGGACCCGCGTCCGCACGGGGCCTGCGCCGCCGGGCCGCCCGCGACAGCAACGGCCTGCTGGCCAGGTACGACGCCACCACCGCCGCCCATCCGGCGCTCGACGGCACGCTCGCCCCGCTGCGCGCGGTCGTGGCCGCCCATGTGACGGCGCTCAGCGCGGACGACCCGGCCGCCGCCGGGGTGGCGGACGACACCCCCGAGGTCCCGGGTGACGCCGCCGCCGCCCTGTCCGCCCTGGCCGACGCGGAACGGTCCCTGGCCCGCGAGCGGACCGACGCCCTCCCGGGACTGCCCCCCGACCTCGCCCGGCTGCTCGCCTCGCTGGCCGCGTCGGGCTCGGTCCAGGCCCATCTGCTGAACGAGGCCCGCGTATGACGTCCCTCCCCCTCTTCCGCGCCACGCGTCCCGCCCGCCGCCCGGCGGACGACCCCCTGTCCGAACTGGACGCGACGCAGGCCGCGCTGGCCGCCGAGCACGCCGCCGTCTACGGCTACGGCGTCGTCGGCGGGCGGATCGGCGACGACCGGGGCCGCGAGGTCTCCGAGGCGTACACCGCGCACCGCGCGCGCCGGGACACGCTGCACCGCGCCGTCCGCGACATGGGCGGCACGCCGGTCGCGTCCGCCGCCGCGTACGCGCTGCCGTTCGACGTGGCCGACGCGGAGGGCGCGGTGCGGCTCGCGGGCGAGCTGGAGACACGGCTCGCCGCGGCGTACGCCGACCTCGTCGGGGCGGGCGGGGAGGAGACGCGGCGCGAGGCCGCGGCGGCGCTGGCCGAGGCGGCGGTCCGCGCGGCGCGCTGGCAGGGGGCGCCGGTGCCGTTCCCCGGGCTGCCCGAGTACGCGGCCGACGGGAGCCGCTGAGCATGGAGCTGCTGCCACCCGAACACCTCGTGCGCGCGCAGCGGGCGGCCGGGGCGGACGACTGGCTCGCCCGGCTGCCTGAGCTGACTGGCGGCACGGCGCGCCGCTGGGAGCTGGCACCCGAGCGCGTCGTGGCGCCCGGCGGGCGGACCAGCATGACGGTCCTCGTGCGCACCGCCGGCGGAGACGCCGCCGCGCTGAAGCTGGCCGCGCCGGGCGCCGCCCCCGTGGCCGCCGAGGAGGCGGCGCTGCGGCGCTGGGACGGCCTCGGCGCGGTGCGCGCGCTGCGCGCCGACGCGGCGGCGGGCGCGCTGCTGCTCGAACGGCTGCGGCCCGGGACGTCCCTGCGGTCCCTGGCGGACGCGAAGGCGTCGCTGGAGGCGGTTTCCGTGCTGCGGCGGCTGTGGGTGCCGCCGGGCGAGGGGCACCCGTTCCCCTCGGTCGCGGAGCGGACGGCGGGGCAGGCGGAGCTGATGCGGACGGCGGCGCCGCCGGAGGCGCTGCCCCTGGTCACGGGGGCGCTGGACGCGCGCGATGAGCTGCTGGCGGGCGCCGGTGGCGAGGCGCTGCTGCACGGCGACTTCCGGCAGGGCGCCGTGCTCGCCTCGGACGCGGAACGCGCCCACTGGCTCGCGGTCGGCCCCGAACCGGTGGTCGGCGAACCGGCCTACGACCTGGCGCGGCTGGCGCGTGACCGGCTGCACGACCTGGTGGCCTCGGCGGGCGCCGCGTCCGCGACGCGGCGCCGGGTCACGCGGCTGGCGAACTCCGTGGACCTCGACCCCGACCGGCTGCGCGGCTGGGCGCTCTTCCGCGCGGTGGCCTCCGCCGCGCGGGCGTACGGGACCGGGCGGCCGGGCGAGGGCGAGATGCTGCTGGAGTTCGCCACCTGGCTGTGAGGGCCGTGGGACCGCGGTGCCGGGTCAGTCGCGCAGCGGCAGCGTGGCGCCCATGACGGCGTACGGGGTCGGCGCGGAGGGGAACATGACGCGGCGCGCGAGGTCCTGGTAGCCGAGTTTGCGGTACAGGCCGCGGGCCGGGCTCTCCGTGTCCACGGCGGAGAGGATCGAACGCGGCTGCCCGGCGTCGCCGGTGATGCGCGTGATGAGGCGGCGGCCTATGCCGCGCTGCTGGTGGTCGGGGTGGACGTGCAGCTCGGTGACGGTGAAGGAGTCGTCGAGCCAGGACTCGTTGCCGCTGCGGCGCAGGTAGGGCTCGACGACGGTGGACCACCACTGCGCGCGGTCGTTGGGCATGCCGTAGACGAAGCCGACCAGCGTCCCGTCGGGCACGGTGGCGCCGAGGGCGCGGGCCCCCGGCGCGGCGGCGTGGCGCAGGACGATGTGGCGGCGTACGGAGACCTCTTCCTGGGTCAGTCCGAACGCCTCGGCCTGGACGGCCAGCGCCTCGTCCACGGCGGCGGCCAGGTCGAGCGGGGCGATGCGGACGCGCTGGTCGCCGGGGGCGGCGCCACCGGGGGATGGTGTCATGCGGGGAGGCTAACGCGCGGGCGGGCGGAAGTCCCGCCCGCCCGGGGGGCGCGGGGCGCGCGCGTCAGAACAGGACGCTCATCAGCACGCCGGTCTCGGTGAACCCGAGGCGGCGGTAGACCGTGAGCGCGGGGGTGTTGAAGTCGTTCACGTACAGGCTGACGACGGGCGCGGTGTCGGCGAGCGCGTGCCGCAGGACGGTGGCGAGTCCGGCGGTGGCCAGGCCCTGGCCGCGCCGGTCGGGGGCGGTCCACACACCCTGGAGCTGGCAGGTGTCGGGGGTGACGGCGCCGATCTCGGCCTTGAAGACGACGCGTCCGTCCTCGATCCGGGCGAAGCAGCGCCCGCTGCCGACGGTCTCGGCGACGCGCGCCTGGTAGGTGAGGCCGCCGTCGTCGGCGTCCAGCGGGGAGACGCCGACCTCCTCGGTGAACATGGCGACGGCCGCGGGCAGCACGATGTCCATCTCGTCCTTGCGCACGCGCCGGACCGCCGGGTCGGGGGTGATGTCCCCGGGCGCGCGGTCGGTGGCCATCAGGGGCTGGCGGCGGCGCAGGAGCCTGGCGGGGCCCCAGGCCGGTTCGAGGTGGGCCCACAGCCGGGCGGTGGGCGCGGAGAGGCCGACGATGGAGGAGCAGCGGCGGCCCTGCCGCAGCGCGCGGTCGGCGAAGGCGCGCACGGCGGCGGGCCCGGCGCTGACCGGCACGAGGTTGGCGCCCGCGTAGCAGAGGGACTGGAGCCGGCCGCGCCGGTACCAGCCCCACATCTCGCCGCCGAGCCAGGCCGGTTCGAGCCCCGAGTCGAGGACGCGCGCGGTGACGAACGCGTGGGCGACCGGGTCCTTGTTGAGGACGGCGAGGGCGGCGCCGAGGTCGTCGGGGCCCAGGACCCGGGTCGTGGAGGTGGTCAGCACAGGGCGGTGCCTTGCGGTCGGGTGCCCGGGGGCAGCACGGACGGGAGGCGGTGCGGGTGCGGGTCAGCGTACCCGGGTCGCGCGCCCGTTCCGTGCCGGGTGCGTCAGCTGACGGAGACCTCGGGCTCGCCGGAGGCGACGCCGTCGTCCTTCATCGTGGCGGCGATCTTCAGCGCCTCCTCGATGAGGGTCTCGACGATCTTCGACTCGGGGACGGTGCGGACGACCTCGCCCTTGACGAAGATCTGGCCCTTGCCGTTGCCCGAGGCGACGCCGAGGTCGGCCTCGCGGGCCTCGCCCGGACCGTTGACGACGCAGCCCATGACGGCGACGCGCAGCGGGACGTCCAGGCCGTCGAGCCCGGCGGTGACCTGCTCGGCGAGGGTGTAGACGTCCACCTGGGCGCGGCCGCAGGAGGGGCAGGAGACGATCTCCAGGCCGCGTTCGCGCAGGCCGAGGGATTCGAGGATCTGCGTGCCGACCTTGACCTCCTCCACCGGCGGGGCGGAGAGGGAGACGCGGATGGTGTCGCCGATGCCCTCGCTGAGCAGGGCGCCGAAGGCGACGGCCGACTTGATGGTGCCCTGGAACGCGGGGCCCGCCTCGGTGACGCCGAGGTGCAGCGGGTAGTCGCAGGCGGCGGCTAGCTGCCGGTAGGCGTTCACCATGACGACCGGGTCGTTGTGCTTGACCGAGATCTTGATGTCGCGGAAGCCGTGCTCCTCGAACAGGGAGCACTCCCACAGCGCCGACTCGACCAGCGCCTCGGGGGTGGCCTTGCCGTACTTGGCGAGGAGGCGGCGGTCGAGGGAGCCGGCGTTCACGCCGATGCGGATCGGCGTGCCCGCGTCGGAGGCCGCCTTGGCGATCTCCTTGACACGGTCGTCGAACTGCTTGATGTTGCCGGGGTTGACGCGGACCGCGGCGCAGCCCGCGTCGATGGCGGCGAACACGTACTTCGGCTGGAAGTGGATGTCGGCGATGACCGGGATCTGCGACTTGCGGGCGATCACGGGCAGGGCGTCGGCGTCGTCCTGCGTGGGGACGGCGACGCGCACGATCTGGCAGCCGGAGGCCGTCAGCTCGGCGATCTGTTGCAGCGTGGCGCCGATGTCGGAGGTCCGCGTCGTCGTCATGGACTGGACAGACACGGGTGCGTCACCGCCCACGGGGACGGAACCGACCTGGATTCTGCGGCTCGCGCGGCGCTCGGCCAGTTTGAGCGGTACGGACGGCATTCCCAGCGAGATGGCTGTCATGGACGTGTGCAACCCCACGGTGCGACGGGCGGTTTCCAGCACTCAGAGCCTACGGCACCTCAGCCGGTCAGACTCACCGGACTGACGATGTCGGCCGCGAGGACCAACAGGGTGAAGCAGACGAACACCCCGGCGACGACGTAGGCCACCGGCATCAGCTTGGCGACGTCGAACGGGCCGGGGTCGGGCAGTTTGCGCAGGCGGGCGACCTTGCGGCGGGCGGACTCGAACAGGGCGCCGGCGATGTGGCCGCCGTCCAGCGGGAGCAGCGGCAGCATGTTGAAGAGGAAGAGCGAGAGGTTGAATCCCGCGACGAGGAAGAGCGCGGTGGCGATCTGCTGGCTGGCGGGGATGTCGAGCGTGAAGATCTCGCCGCCGACGCGCGCGGCGCCGACGACGCCCATCGGGGAGTCGGGCTCGCGCTCGCCGTTGCCGAGGGCGGCGTTCCACAGGCCGGGGACCTCGGAGGGGATGTCCACCAGGGCCTGGACGCCGTTGCTCATGATGTCGCCCATGCGCTCCACCGAGTCGGGGAAGCTCTGGCGGACGACGCCGCTGGCCGGCGAGAAGCCGAGGAATCCGGCGCTGACGTACTCGTCCTCGACGTAGCCGCCGTCGCCGTCGGTCTTGGCGACCTGGTTCTCGATGAGGTCGGCGCGCAGGTCGAGGCTGCGGCCGTCGCGCTCGACGGTGATGGTGGCCGGGCCGACGGTGTCGCGGATGCGCTCCTGGAGCGCGCCCCACTCGGTGACGGGCTCGCCGTCGAACGCGGTGATGCGGTCGCCGGGCCGCAGCCCCGCCGCGGCGGCGGGCGCCGGCTGGTCGGAGGCGCGGCAGTCGCGGGCGCCCTCGTCCTGGGGGACGACGCACTCGGAGACGCTGGCGACGGTGGTGGTCTGCTCGTTCACCCCGAAGGCCATGAGGACACCGAGGAAGATCACGACGGCCAGGATGAGGTTCTGGAAGGGCCCGGCGAACATGACGATGACCCGCTGCCACGGCTTGCGCGTGTAGAACAGCCGCTTCTCGTCGCCCGGCTGGAGCTCCTCGAAGGCGGCGGCGCGCGCGTCCTCGATCATGCCGCGGAACGGCGACGTGGAGCGCTTGCGCACGGCGCCGTCCTCGCCGGGCGGGAACATGCCGATCATCCGGATGTAGCCGCCGAGCGGGACGGCCTTCACGCCGTACTCGGTCTCGCCGCGCCGGCGGGACCAGACGGTCGGGCCGAAGCCGACCATGAACTGCGGCACGCGCACGCCGAACATGCGGGCGGTCGAGAAGTGCCCGAACTCGTGCCAGGCGATCGAGAAGAGCAGCCCGAGGACGAAGATGAGTATGCCGAGGATGAACATCAGCGCCGTCATGCGGTCTTCTCCTGCTTCTCCTGCTCACGGCCGGTCGCCGTGCCGGTCAGCTCGCGGGCCCGCCGCCGGGCCCAGGTCTCCGCTTCGAGGACGTCCGGAAGGGTCAGGGAGGTTCCGGAGGGGACGGTGTCCCGCTCCTCGACCACCGCGGCGACGGTGTCCACGATCCCGGTGAACGGCAGCAGCCCGGCGAGGAAGGCGTCGACGCACTCCTCGTTGGCCGCGTTGAACACCGCGGGCGCGGTACCGCCGAGGCTACCGACATGCCGGGCGAGCGGCACAGAGGGGAAGGCATCGGTGTCCAGCGGGAAGAACTCCCACGTGTGCGCGCGGGTCCAGTCCACGGGCGGCGCGGAGCCCGGCACGCGGTCGGGCCAGCCGAGGCCGAGGGCGATGGGCAGCCGCATGTCGGGCGGCCCGGCCTGGGCGAGCGTGGAGCCGTCGGTGAACTGCACCATCGAGTGCACGTACGACTGCGGGTGGACGACGACCTCGATGCGGTCGAAGGGGATGCCGTAGAGCAGATGGGCCTCGATGACCTCAAGGCCCTTGTTGACGAGCGTCGCCGAGTTGACGGTGATCACCGGGCCCATGGCCCAGGTGGGGTGCGCGAGGGCCTCGGCCGGGGTGACGGCGGCCAGCTCGGCGCGGCCGCGGCCGCGGAACGGGCCGCCGCTCGCCGTGACGACCAGCTTGTCCACCTCGCCGCGCGTGCCGCCGAGGAGTGCCTGGAAGAGCGCGGAGTGCTCGGAGTCCACGGGGACGATCTGGCCGGGCTTGGCGAGGGCCGTGACCAGCGGGCCGCCCACGATGAGCGACTCCTTGTTGGCGAGCGCCAGGACGTGCCCCGCCTCCAGCGCCGCCAGGGTGGGCGCGAGGCCGATCGAGCCGGTGATCCCGTTGAGCACGGTGTGGCAGGGGCGGGCGGCCAGTTCCCCGGCCGCGTCGGGGCCCGCCAGGATCTCCGGGAGCGGCTCGGCGCCGTAGCGCGCCCGCAGGGCCTCGCGCAGCGCGCCGGCGAGGTCGGCGCGGGCGACGGCGACCGTGCGGACGCGCAGCCGGTGCGCCTGCTCGGCGAGGAGGGAGAGGCGCCCGCCCGCCGCCGAGAGGCCGGTGACGCGGAACCGGCCGGGGTGACGCGTGACGACGTCGACCGCCTGTGTGCCGATCGAACCGGTCGATCCGAGGATGACGACCTCGCGCGGTCCGTCGGGCGGCGGCGCGGCCGAGGGGCGCAGATGGGGGTCGGCGAGACAGACGGGGCTCTCGGTCATCCCCCCATTGTCACCGCTCACCGACGGCTCCCGCACCGAAGGGGTGGGGGGAACGGCCGTGCGTGCGCGGCGGGCGGGGCGCGGTCAGCGGATGGCGCGGTGCTCGTTCTTGCGCGGGGAGGGCGCCGGTCCCGCCGGGGCGATCCAGGGGCCGGGCGTGGAGGGGTCGAGGACGCCGTCCTCCAGCCACAGGTAGCGGTCGTCCAGCACGCGTGCGGCGAGCGTGGCGGCGGTCTTGTCGGCGTTGTGCCACAGGGCGCGGAAGTGGTGCTCGGTGCGGAGCCTGGCCTGCGCGCAGAAGGCGTCGGCCAGCTCGTACGCCGTCCTGCCGTGCTCCCCGGCGGCGCGGAGCCGTTCCGCGTGGACGCAGGCGGCGGCGACGGCGAACAGCTCGGCGCCGATGTCCACCACGCGGGCGAGGAAGCCCTGGCGCGCCTCCAGCCGCCCCTGCCAGCGCGAGACGCCGTAGAACGTGGCGCGGGCGAGGCGGCGCGCGGACCGTTCGGCCCAGCGGAGGTGGGCGGCGAGGTCGGGGTAGCCGGAGATGTGGAAGTCGCCGTAGGACAGCGGGAGGTGGCCGCGGCCGGTGGCGAGGGTGGGCAGCCAGCGCGCGTAGAAGCGGCCCGCCGCGAGTCCGGCGCGGCGCTTGCGGGTGAGGCTGGCGTCGGGGGCGACGAGGTCGCCGGTGACGGCGAGGTGTGCTCCTATGGCCTCGCGGGCGATGAGGAGGTGGAGGACGTCGGCGGAGCCCTCGTGGACGCGGTGGACGCCGAGGTCGCGCAGGAGCTGTTCGGCGGGGACGCCGCGTTCGCCGCGCGCGGTGAGGGAGGCGGCGGTCTCGTAGCCGCGTCCGCCGCGTATCTGCACGAGGTCGTCGGCGACGCGCCAGGCCGTCTCGCCCGCGTACAGCTTGACGAGCGCGGTCTCGACGCGCAGGTCGGGGGCGGCGGTCCCGGCCGGTGCCCCCGCGTCGGCCAGCTCGCCGGTCAGCTCGACGACGGCGTCGAGGGCGAACGCGCTGGCGGCGATGAACGCGATCCGCGCGCCGACCGCCTCGTGCCCGGCGATGGGCCCGCCCCCCTGCACGCGGGCGCCCGACCACTCGCGGGCGATCTTGAGGCACCACTTGCCCGCGCCCGCGCACATCGCGGGCAGCGCCAGCCGTCCCCCGGCGAGCAGCGCGGCGGCGATGCGCGGCCCCTCGCCCTCGGCGCCCACGCGCCGCCCGGCGGGGACGCGGACGCCGTGCAGCCGTATGACGCCGTTCTCGGTGCCGCGCAGGCCCATGAACGCGCTGCGGTGCTCGACGGTGACGCCGGGCGCGTCCGCCTCGACGACGAAGGCGGTGAGGCCCGCGTCGGGCACCAGGGCCAGGACGAGCAGCAGTTCGGCGACGACGCCGTTCGTCGTCCACAGCTTCACGCCGTCCAGCAGGTAGCCGTCGCCGCTGCCGTCCGGCACGGCGGTCGCGGCGACGCGGGACAGGTCGGAGCCCGCGTCCGGCTCGCCGAGCAGGAAGGCCGAGATCGCCCCGCCCGCGCAGCGCGGCAGGAACGCGCGGCGCTGCTCCTCGGTGCCGAAGCGGGCGAGCGCCTCGGGCACGCCGGTGGACTGGTGCGCCGCCAGCAGCGTGGCGACGGCCGGGCTGACGGACGCGACGAGGGCGAGCGCCCGGTGGTAGGGAACGTGACCGAGGCCAAGGCCGCCGTACGCGCGGTCCACGCGCATGCCGAACGCGCCGAGCGCGGCGAGGCCGCGTACCGTCTCGTCGGGCACGCGCGCGTCCCGTTCGATGGCCGGGCCGTCGAGCGAGGTACGGCAGAAGTCGGCGAGGCGGGCCAGGAACGCGTCCGCCGCGCGGGCCGCCGCCGGGTCGGGGGCGGGGCGGGGGTGGATCAGGTCGAGGCGGAGGCGGCCGAGGAAGAGGTGGCGGGCGAACCCCATGTCCCGCCCGTCGCGGCGGGCCGCCCCCGCGATACGGCGGGCGTCCCGGGTGGAGACCGACATTTCGCTCACCTCGTCCTGGTGGGGGTGCGGCCGGGGGCGGACAGTGCGCGGCCCGCTGCGGTATGTACCCGGACGACGCCATCGCGTACCGGCGGCGGGGCGGGAAATACGCGGCGCGGGGGCCCCGCTCGGCCGGTCCCAGGTCAACGCGACCGCTTCGCGGGCCGGTACGCGTTCTTCACCTTCTCGTCCTGCGGCCGGATGGCCAATGGCGTTGCGTCACCGAGGGGGCACCGCCATAGGATGGGTGGCCCACGGTGACGGGAGGGGCACGAGCTGTGGAGGAGGGGGAGGGGAAGCGATGACGTTCGATCCACGCACGCCGGTGGGCCCGGCGCAGCAGGATCTGCACGTGGAGACCCAGTCGCTCGGGAGCTTCACGAATTCACTGTCACTCCGGCTGGCGCACCTGGCGCGGCTGCGGGAGATCATGGTC
>NZ_JBJZOH010000046.1:0-29993 GCF_047200595.1 Streptomyces sp. MS19
GGGGGGGGGGGGGGGGGGGGGGGGGGGGGGGGGGGGGGGGGGGGGGGGGGGGGGGGGGGGGGGACCCCCCCCCCCCCCCCCCCACCGCCCCGCCCTGCCCGGCTCCAAGGGAGAACGATGACTTCCACCCGCAGGCACCGCTGGCTGCGCTGGCCGGCCGACCCGGCCACCCCGCGCTTCGCCTTCGGCGCCGACTACAACCCGGAACAGTGGCCGCGCGAGACCTGGCCGGAGGACATCCGGCTGATGCGCGAGGCGGGCGTCAACATCGTCTCGCTGGCCATCTTCTCCTGGGCGCGCATCCAGCCGGCCCCGGGCACCTGGGACTTCGCCTGGCTGGACGAGGTGATGGACCTGCTGCACGAGGGGGGCATCGCCGTCGACCTGGCCACGGCGACGGCCTCGCCGCCCCCGTGGCTGACCACCCTGCACCCGGAGATCCTGCCGGTCACGCGCACCGGCGAGACCGTCTTCCCCGGCGCGCGGCAGCACTGGCGGCCCACGTCGCCCGTCTTCCGCGAGCACGCGCTCCGTCTGGCCGGTGCCCTGGCCGAGCGGTACGCCGGGCATCCGGCGCTGACCGCCTGGCACGTCAACAACGAGCTGGGCTGCCACAACGTCTACGACTACTCCGACGACGCCGCCCGCGCGTTCCGCGAGTGGCTGCGCGACCGTTACGGGACCCTGGACGCGCTCAACCACGCCTGGGGGACGGCGTTCTGGTCGCAGCGGTACAGCGGCTGGGACCAGATCCAGCCGCCCCGGCTGGCGGCCTCGCACCCCAACCCGACCCAGCAGCTCGACTTCAAGCGCTTCTCCTCCGACGCGCTGAAGGACCACCTGCGGGCCGAGCGCGACCTGCTGGCGGGCATCACACCCGATGTGCCGGTCACCACGAACTTCATGGTCATGGGCGAGACCAAGGGCATGGACTACGCGGACTGGGCCGCCGAGGTGGACTTCGTCTCGAACGACCACTACGTGGTGCCGGGTCCGCAGGCGCTGGACGAGCTGTCGTTCTCCGCCGGCCTCACCCGCGGCATAGCGGGCGGCGATCCGTGGTTCCTGATGGAGCACTCCACCAGCGCCGTCAACTGGCAGCCGGTCAACCGGGCGAAGGCGCCGGGCGAGCTGGCCCGCGACTCGCTGCTGCACGTCGCGCACGGCGCCGACGCCGTCTGCTTCTTCCAGTGGCGCCAGTCGGCGGCGGGCGCCGAGAAGTACCACTCGGCGATGGTGCCGCACGCCGGGCCGGACAGCGACGTGTTCCGCGCCGTCGTCGCGCTCGGCCGCACACTGCGCGACGACCTCGCGCCCGTCGCCGGTACGCCGAACGAACAGGCGCCCGCCGCCATCCTGTTCGACTGGGAGTCGTGGTGGGCCAGCGAGCAGGACTCGCACCCCTCGTCCCGGCTGAGGTACCGGCAGGAGGCGCTGGACTGGTACTCGGCGTTCCTCGCGCTCGGCGTGCGCGCCGACGTGGTGCCGCTCGGCACCGCGCTGGACGGCTACGGCCTGGTCGTCGCGCCCGTCCTGCACGTCGTGCCGGACGCGGTGGCGAAGGAGCTGGCCGCGTACGTCGAGGGCGGCGGGCACCTCGTGACGACCTACTTCTCCGGGGTCGTAGACGAGAACGACCACGTGCGGCTGGGCGGCTACCCGGGCCCGCTGCGCGAGCTGCTCGGCCTGCGGATCGAGGAGTTCGCCCCGCTGCTCGACGGCGAGCGCGTGGAGCTGGACGACGGCGCCACGGGCACGCTGTGGACGGACCGGATCACCGTCACCGACCCGGCCGTCGAGGTCCTCGCGTCCTACGCGGGCGGTACGTTCGCGGGCCGTCCGGCGGCGACGCGCCTGCCCGCACCCGGCGGCGGCTCTGCCGCGTACGTCTCCACCCGGCTCGGGCCCGCCGGTCTGGCGCCGCTGCTCGGCCGGCTGCTCACGGCGGCGGGCGTCGCCGGCGAGCTGCCGGAGGAGGCGAGGGGACGGGTGGAGCTGACCGTGCGGGGCGCGTACTGGTTCCTGGTCAACCGCACGGACGAGCCGGTGGAGCTGCCCGGCGTCACGGGCGAGGTGCTGACCGGCGCGCTCCCCGTACCGCCGCGCGGCGTCACCGTGCTGCGGCGCTGACGGCCGCCCCCGCGCGGGCCGGTGGCGTCGTCCGCCGGTCCGCGCGGGGGCGCGTCTCCGTTCAGACGACGACGCACACCGGGCCGCGCCGGGCAGCCCGAAGCGCGCGTGGGACACAGCGCCCCGGAGACACCGGCTCACGCCCACTCTCCGCGCCGCGCCCAGCCGTGGGAAAGTCCGCAGGTGACGCGTGTTCCGGAGACACGCACCCCACTCTGGGCCTCCGGGGGCCCCTCGCCGCCGCCCACACGTCCCCCGAGCGAGCAGCGCGTGCCGTCCGGCCGTGCGAAAGGCCCCGCAGGCGCACGGCATCCCCCGAGCCGCCGGCCCACGCCCGGCCCCGGTTCGGCGCGTGTCCCCCGGCGAGCGGTGCGCGGGCGTTCGAGGGCCTGGTGGTGCGACGGCATCGCCGCGAGCGGGGCCGGTGGCTGTGCGCGCTCGGGAGACCTGTCGACAGATCGACAGGTCTCCCGATGCGGTGGGCCGGCTACGCGGCGAGGCCCGCGCCGGGGATGGCGGCGAGGAGTTCGCGCGTGTACGGGGTGCTCGGCGAGCCGAAGATCTCCTCCGGAGTGCCGCTCTCGACGATCCGCCCGCGCTGCATGACGTGGACACTGTGCGAGATCATCCGCACCACGGCCAGGTCGTGGCTGATGAACAGGTAGCTGAGGCCCAGTTCGCGCTGGAGCTCGGCCAGCAGTTCGAGGATCTGCGCCTGCACCAGCACGTCGAGCGCGGACACCGCCTCGTCCAGCACGATCAGTTCGGGCGACAGCGCCAGGGCCCGCGCGATCGCGACGCGCTGCCGCTGGCCGCCGGACAGCTCGTGCGGCAGCCGTTCCGCCATGGCCGCCGGGAGGGCGACCTGGTCGAGCAGCCTGGCGGCCTCCTTCCTGCGGCTCGCGGCCGTGCCGACGCGGTGCACGCGCAGCGGCTCCGCGATGGACTGGCCGACCGTGTAGCGGGGGTCGAGGGACGCGTACGGGTTCTGGAACACCGGCTGCACCCGGCGCCTGAACGCGAACATCTCCTTGCGGCGCAGCCCGGCGAGGTCGGTGCCGTCGAAGTCGATCCGGCCCGAGGTCGCCTTCTCCAGGCCGAGCAGGAGGTTGGCGGTGGTGGACTTGCCGGAGCCCGACTCTCCGACGATCGACACGGTACGGCCGCGCGCGATGCCGAAGCTGACGTCGTCGACGGCGGTGAAGTGCTCCGTCTCGCCGCCGCGCCCCGCGGACCTGAGTGTGAAGACCTTCGACAGGTTCCGGACCTCCACCAGGCCGCCCTCGGCGGCGGGCGTCCCGGCGGCACCCGGGGTCCCGGTGACGGTGGCCGCGTGGCGTCCGGTGGGGCGCGCGGGGACGGCGACGACCGTGCGGGCCGAGGCGAGGCTGGGCGCGGCGCGCAGCAGGCGCCGGGTGTAGTCGTGCTGCGGGTCGGCGAGGATACGGGCGGCGTCGCCCGACTCGACGATCTCGCCGTGGTACATCACGGCGATGCTGTCGGCGCGTTCGGCGGCGAGCGCCAGGTCGTGGGTGATCAGGAAGACGCTGGTGCCCAGTTCCTCGATCAGCTCGGACAGCTGGTCGAGGATGCGGCGCTGCACCGTCACGTCGAGCGCCGAGGTCGGCTCGTCGGCGATCAGCAGGCGGGGCTTGCAGGCGAGGCCCATGGCGATCAGCGCGCGCTGCCGCATGCCGCCCGAGAACTCGTGCGGGTACTGGTTGGCGCGCCGCGCCGGGTCGGGGATGCCGACCATGTCGAGCAGTTCGGTGACGCGGGCGTGGGCGGCCTTGCCCGCGGCCAGGCCGTGCACCTCCAGGGCCTCGGCTATCTGGTCGCCGATGCGCATCAGCGGGTTGAGGTTCGACATCGGGTCCTGGGGGACGAAGCCGATCTGCGCGCCGCGGACCGCGACCATCTCGCGTTCGCTCAGCCGCGCGAGGTCGCGGCCGTCGAAGAGGACCTGGCCGCCGGTGATGCGCCCGCCGGGGGGCAGCAGCCGGTTGACGGCGGCGGCGGTCGTGGACTTGCCGGAACCGGACTCGCCCACGACGGCGACCGTCCTGCCGGGCAGGACCTCGATCGACACACCCTTGACCGCGGGGACCTCGCCGGTGCCGGAGCGGAAGGAGACGGAGAGGTCGCGGATGGACAGGACGGGCGTCGGCGTTGCCATGGTGGTCACCTTTGCGGTCGTGCGGAGTCGTGCGCCACCCGGCCCGCCACCGCGCGCGCCTCGGCCCACAGGGCGTCGGTCGGCACGGGGGCCCCGGGGGTCAGCAGGCGGTTGGTGGCGAGGGCCAGGGCGATGCCGCGGCCGGGGACGAACCCGACCGCGCAGCCGGTGAAGCCGGGGTGGCCGAGCAGCGGGAGGCGCTCCGGGCCGACCCGCAGCTCGTAGCGGCGGAAGCCGAGGGACTGCCCGGCGTCGGGGCCCGGCGCGAAGAACTCCTCGGCCGTGCGGGGGTCCCACAGGTCCTCGTGCCGGGTGTGGTCGGCCAGGGCGGCGGCCAGGGTGATCAGGTCGGCGGGCGGCGCGAACAGGCCCGCGTGGCCGGACACACCGCCCAGCGCGTGGTGGGCGTTGCCGTCGTTCGGCCGTCCCGTGACCGGGCCGCGCCGCCACCCGCGGAAGTCCGCGCTGCGATGCGGCACGGGGTGCGGGGTGCCGGTGTCGAGCATGGTGATCTCGACGCCGTCGCCGGGCGAGCTGGTGGCGACCTCGGCTCCGGCGGGGTGCCCGTAGCGGGTGCCGGTCATGCCGAGCGGGCCGGTGACGAGCGCGGCCACCGCGCCGGACAGGTCCGTGCCCGCCGCCGCCTCGACGACCTGGCCGAGGAGCATGAAGCCGAGGTCGGAGTAGTGGCGGCCGGTGCGGGGGGCGTAGCGCAGGGGCAGTTCGGCGGCGCGGCGCAGCGCGTCGTCCCGGCCGGTGGCGGCGACGTAGAGCGGCCACCACTCCCACAGGCCGCCCCGGTGCAGCAGGAGGTCGCGCACCGTCACGTCGTCCTTGGCGCCGCCGGTGAACCGCGGGACGTAGTGGCGCACCGGGGTGTCGAGCCCGGCGTCGCCGGTGGAGACGAGGCGCATCAGCGCGGTGGTGGTCGCGGCCACCTTGGTCACGGATGCCAGGTCGTGGTGCGTGTCCGTGTTCATGGGCAGGCCGTCGGGGGCCTCGTTGGAAGGCAGGGCGCGCAGCCCGGCCGCGGCGGCGCCGTCGAAGCCGGGCGCCCGTACGGCCAGGGCCGCGCCCGCCGGTGGCCGCGCGGACGGCGGCGCGTCCGGGGGCACGGTGGTGGTCAGCCGGGCGACGGCGTCCGTGAGCGCGTTCATGCCACGGCTCCGTCCGCGGAGGCGCAGCCGAGCGCGCGGGCGAGGCGTATCTCGGGCTCGCCGAACTCCTCCTGGGTGCGCTCCGCACCGTCCGGGAGCCAGCCGCGGCGGCGGTAGAACGCGACGGAGGGCGCGTTGTCCCGGAAGACCCACAGGGTCGCGGCGGTGGCGCCCGCGTCGCGCAGCGCCGACGCCGCGGCGGTGAGCAGCGCGGTGCCGGTGCCGTGGCCCTGGGCGAGCGGGGAGACGTACAGCGAGTGGACCGTGCCCGTGCCGCCGCCGGGCGGCATCGCCCAGCGGGTGACGCCGAGGACCGCGCCGGAGCCGTCGGGCGCGGGCTGGACGACGACCTCGCCGGGGGCGGCCGTCTCCAGCACGCGGGTCCACAGGGCCAGGGCCCGGGGGCGCGTCATGGCGTCGGTCAGCCGCCGCGGGAGCACGGCCGCGTAACTCCCGTGCCAGCAGGCGAGGAAGGTGTCCGTGATGCCCGTGAGGTCGGCGACCGTCGCGGCCCGCAGCGGCGGCGTCATGCTCCGGTGCCGCCCTTCGTCTCCAGCGTCAGGGCGCGCGGCGGCTGCGGCAGGGGCTCGGGCAGGCGCAGGGGGCCCGCGCCCGGCGTGATGCTGCCGAGCAGGCGCGCCTCGCGGGCGCCGGTCCCGGCGGGCGTCGCGCCCGGCAGACCGTGCGCGGTGCACCAGCCGATGAGGGCGAACGCGATGGCCTCCTTGTCGTCCGCCGGCGCGCCGAACTCGTCGGACAGCAGCAGGCGTACGCCGGGGAGCGCCGCGCGCAGCCCGGCCATCAGGACGGGGTTGCGGCAGCCGCCGCCCGAGACGACGAGGGTGTCCACACCGGCGGCGCGCACGTCGTCGGCGACGGTGCGGACGGTCAGCTCGGTGAGCGTCGCGATGAGGTCGGCCGGGGCCGGGGTTGTGCCCGCCCTGGCGAGGGCGTCGGCGACGTAGGCGGTGTGGAAGTGCTCCTTGCCGGTGCTCTTGGGCGCGGGCAGGCGGTAGTACGCGTCGTCGAGGAGGACGGCGAGCAGGCGTGCGTCGACGGTGCCTGAGGCGGCGAGCAGGCCGTCCTCGTCGTAGCCGCCGGGGTGGGCGCCGGTGTCGGTCACGGCCGCGTCGATGAGCGCGTTGGCCGGGCCGATGTCGTAGGCGTACAGGTCGGCGGCGCCGCGCACGACGGTCATGTTGGCGATGCCGCCGAGGTTGAGGGCGGCGGGGGTGCCGCCGAGTCCGGCGAGCAGCAGCCCGTCCAGGTAGGAGACCAGGGGCGCGCCGTGGCCCCCCGCGGTGATGTCGCGGATGCGGACGTCGGAGAGGACCGGGGTGCCGGTGCGTTCGGCGATCCAGGCGGGCTGGCCGATCTGGAGCGTGCCGAGGGCCGTTCCGGCGTCCACCCAGTGGTAGACGGTCTGGCCGTGCGAGACGACGAGGTCCACGGGGCCCGCGGCGGCGACGGCCTCGGCCGCGGCGCCGGCGAAGCTCTGCCCGATGAGGGTGTCGAGTTCGCAGATCTCGGCGAGCGTGGTCGGGGCGGGCGGCAGCGCGGCCAGGAGGCGGGCGCGCAGCTCCGGCGTGTAGGAGGCGCTGCCGGTGTGCTCGACGGTGCCGTGCAGGCGGTCGCCCGACCTGGTGAAGGTGACGACGGCGGTGTCGATGCCGTCGTGCGACGTGCCGGAGATCATGCCGAGGATTCTCACGACGCCTCCTCGATGGCGGCGCGCAGCCGTCCCCCGGTCTTCTCCAGGCGGGCGGACGCGGCGTGCGCGTCGATGTTGGCGGCGATCCGCAGGGCGGCGAGCTTCACCTCGTAGCCGCTGTCCTCCAGGGTCCTGACGGCCTCGTCGCGGTCGGCGCCGGTGATGGCGGTGACGATGCGGACGGCCCGTTCGCGGAGCTTGGCGTTGGTCGGCCTGACGTCGACCATGAGGTTCCCGTAGGTCTTGCCGAGCTGGACCATGGTGATGGTGGAGAACATGTTGAGCACGAGCTTCTGCGCCGTGCCCGCCTTGAGGCGGGTGGAGCCGCTGATCAGCTCGGGGCCGACGAGCACCTCGACGGCGTGCTCGGCGGCGGCGCTCAGCTCGGTGTCCGCGTTGGAGGACAGGCCGACGGTGAGGGCGCCGCGCTCCCGGGCGCGCCGCACGGCGCCGATGACGTACGGGGTCCTGCCGCTGGCCGCGATGCCGATCACGGTGTCCTGGGGGCCGACCTCCGCGTCGTCCATGGCGGCGGCGCCGGCGAGCGGGTCGTCCTCGGCGCCTTCCTTGGAGGTGACGATGGCGTCGGGGCCGCCCGCGATGATCGCCTGGACCTGCCCCGGCGCGGTGTTGAACGTCGGGGGGCACTCGGAGGCGTCGAGCACGCCGATGCGGCCGGGGGTGCCCGCGCCGGTGTAGATCAGGCGTCCGCCCGCCTTCATCCGCTCTGCGGCGCCCTCGATCGCGGGCACGATCTGGGGCAGGGCGCGGGCGACGGCGGCGGGGACACCGGCGTCGGCGTCGTTCATCGCGGCCGCCAGTTCGGCCACCGGCATGCGGTCGACGGTCGCGTAGCGAGGATCGGCAGCCTCGGTGGACAGGCCGGTGAGCCGGCGGACGTCGCGGCTGGCGGAACTCATTTCTTTCCTCGGTTTCTTGGGTCGAGAGCGTCGCGCAGGCCGTCTCCGAGCAGGTTCAGCCCGACGACGAGGAGGACGACGACCGCGCCGGGGCCGTACAGCGTCCAGGGGGCGATGGAGACGAGGGTGCGCGCCTCGAAGATCATGGAGCCCAGCGAGGGGGCGGGCGGCGGTGTGCCGAGGCCGAGGAAGCTGAGCGACGCCTCGGTGAGCACGGCCCAGGACAGCGAGAGGGTGATCTGCACGATCACGAGGGACGTGATGTTCGGCAGCACGTGGCGGAACATCGTGGCGATGCGGCGCTGGCCGGTGCTGGTGGCGGCCTTCACGTACTCGATCTCGCGCAGCGACAGCACCGGGCCGCGGGTGACGCGGATGAAGATCGGCGCGTACACGACGGCGATGGCGATGGCGACGGTGAACCAGTTGCGGTCGAACACCGCGGCGAGGGAGAGGGCCAGCAGCAGCGGCGGGAAGGCGAACAGCACGTTGGCGACGCCGCCGATCGCGGTGTCGGCGAAGCCCCGGAAGAAGCCGGAGACCAGGCCGCCGAGGGTGCCGACGACCGAGGCGAACAGCACGGCGACGACGGCGATCAGGACCGAGTTGCCGACGCCCGCGGCCACGCGGGAGAACACGTCGCGGCCGAACTGGTCGGTGCCGAGCAGGTGGTCGGCCGACGGGGAGAGCAGCCGGGACGGCGGGTCCTGCGCGACGGGGTCGTACGGCAGCAGGTCGAGCCAGGACGCCACCGCGGCCACGGCCAGCAGGGCGATCAGGATCAGGCCGATGAGGCCGCTGGGGCTGCGCAGCAGGGCGCGCAGCCGCTGGGTGCGCCCGGAGGCGGGGGGAAGACCGGGTTCGAGGGCCGGGCCGGTGCCGGGACCGGCGGCCTGCGCGATGTCGGTCATGAGGCACGCACCCTGGGGTCGATCAGGCGGTAGGTGATGTCGGTCAGCAGGTTGACGAGCACGAACGCCACCGCGATGACCAGGACGGTGCTCTGCACGAGCGCGTACTCCTTCTGCTGGATGCCGAGCAGGACCTGACGGCCGATCCCCGGGACGGAGAAGACCTGCTCCACGACGACCGCGCCGCCCAGCAGGTAGCCGAACTGGAGGCCGACCATGGTGACGATGGGCACCATGGCGTTGCCCAGCACGTGCCGCACCTGGAGGCGCTTCGCGGGGACGCCCTTGGCGCGCGCGGTGCGGACGAAGTCGTTGGAGCGCACTTCGAGGACGGCGGTGCGGGTCGTGCGCATGATCGGGGCGGCGATGCCGAAGCCGAGGACCAGCGCGGGCAGCAGCATCTGCTGGAGGTTGAGCAGCGGGTCGTCGAACAGCCCGGCGAACGGCTTGCCGTTGGGGTTGAAGCCGTAGGACGAGGCGAGGACCGACAGCAGGGTGGTGGCGAGCAGGAAGGCGGGGATGGACAGTCCGGCGAGACCGACCACCTGGCCTGCCGCGTCGCGCGGCGAGTCGGGCTTCGAGGCGGAGAGCATGCCCAGGGGGATGCCGATGAGCAGCGCGATGACGATCGCGAGCAGCGCCAGTTCGAGCGTGACGGGCAGGGACTTGAGCGTCAGGTCGAGCACGCTCTCCTGGGCGCGGGAGGAGAAGCCGAGGTTTCCCGTGAGCAGGTTGCCGATCCAGGAGAAGAACTGGGTGAGGAGGGGCTTGTCGATGCCGTAGTACGCCTCCAGGTCGGCCCGCTGGTCGGGGGTCAGCGCCGCAGCCTCCGTGCCCAGGCCCGCCGTGATCTGGTCGCCCGGGATGGCGCGCAGCATGATGAAGACGAGGATCGCGACGCCGAGCAGGGTCGCCAGGGAGGAGGCGATCCTTCGGGTGACGCGGTTCCTGGTGAGTTTTCTGAGCATGGTTCTCGCAGAGGTCTCCGGCCGTGGCGCGGGGTCCGCGGGAGTGCGGGCCCCGGGCCCGGCGGTCGGACTGGTCGGGCTGGGGGCCGGTCCGGCCGCCCGGTGGGGGCGGTCGGACCGGCCGGGCCGGCTGGAGGGGCCGGCGGTGCGGTCAGGCGGGCCGACCGGTCAGGACATGGTGGCCGAGCGGAGCCCGACCAGCGACCCGTCGGCGCGCGGCACGAAGCCCTGCACCGAGGAGGAGGACGCGGTGTAGCTGTAGCTGGTGAACAGCCAGATCCAGGCCGCGTTGTCCTCCAGCTCCTCGGACACCTGGCGGTAGATGTCGCGCCGCTCCTCGACGTCGTCGGTCACGCGGCCCTGGGCGAACAGGTCGTCCAGCTCGTCCGAGCTGTAGCCGGCCACCGGGTTCAGGTTGCCGTCGCTGGTGAAGTAGCGGCCGTACATGCCCTCGGGGTCGGGGCGTCCGCCGTTGAGGGCGACAGCGGCGTCGAAGTCACCGGCGACCCAGCGGTCCACGTAGGCACCGGACTCCAGGACCTCCAGGTCCAGCGTGATCCCGGCCTCGGCGAGCTGGGACTGAAGGTTCTGCGCCTCGTTGACCGAGGTGGCGTACTCGCCCTGCGAGACGATGGTGGAGATCGTCACGTCCGTCTTGCCCGAGGCGGCGAGGTACTCGGCCGCCTTGTCGAGGTCGCGCTCGGGGCAGGGGCGCGCGGCCGGGTCGGACAGGAAGGCCGGGGAGGTGATCGGGCCGGTGACCTGGCCCTCGCCGAGCGCGGCGGTGTCGAGGACTTCCTGGCGGTCGATGGCGCACTGGATGGCGAGCCGGACGTTCAGGTCGGCGAGGTCGCCGTGCGTCGCGTTGAGCTGGAGCGCGTGGTAGCTGAGCTGCGGGACGCTGTCCACGGTGACGCTGCCGCCCCTGGCGGTGTCGGCCACCAGCGGGTCGTCGAAGACGGCGAGCTGCACGTTGCCGGACTGGAGGGCGGAGACGATCGCCGACTCGTCGGGGATGACCTGGAACTCGACGCCGTCGAGGGCGACCGGGAAGCCCCAGTACTCGGGGTTCTTCTTCAGCGTGATCGACTGGTTGGCGACGCGGCTGTCGAAGAGGAACGGGCCGGTGCCGTTCGGCGTGGTGTTCAGCTCCTCCTCGGTGTCGTCCGAGGACAGGATGGCCATGTTGATGGAGGCCAGGTTGGCGGGCAGCGAGGCGTCGGGGTTGCTCAGGTGCAGCACGACGGTGTGCTCGTCGGGGGCCTCCACCGACTCGACCGAGGCCAGGGACGAGGCGGCGACCGCGGCGGTCTCCTCGTCGGCGATCAGGTCGAGGGAGCTCTTGACGTCCTCGGAGCCGAAGGTGCTGCCGTCGGCGTAAGTGACGTTCTTGCGGAGCGTGAAGGTCAGGGTGAGACCGTCCTCGGAGGTCTCCCACGACTCCGCGAGGCCGGGGACGACGCTCAGGCCGTCGTCCAGCTCGGTCAGCGTCCCGTAGATGGTCTGCATGACGTTGACCGCCTGGAACTGCGTGGCCTTCCAGGGGAACAGGGTGTCGGCGTCGGAGGTGACGCCGAGGACGAGGGTGCCGCCGTTGGAACCGGAACCGCCCGACGAGTCGTCGTCCGAGTCCGAGCCGCCGCATCCGCTCAGGAGCAGCGAGGTCGCCACGGCCCCGCTCAGTACGGCGGTCGCGCTGCGAAGTATCCGCGATCTGTGTGACATGGGTCTTTCCTCGATCGTGTGAGCGACGTCCGGCTCGGGAGGTGCCGGCACCCCTCCGGCCGTGACGGTGAACCTGCATGGGCCGGGATGAGGCAGAAACTTACCTCCAACGCTTCTCGTATGTAAATATGTTGCCCGAACACATTTACGTCACTGGCGGCCGGTACCGTTGGCCGCCCGTGACACAGCGGGACGGAAGGAGTGAGCGTGGCCGACGAATCGACCGAACGGCCGGACTCCAGAACGGTGTTGGTGCGGATGCGTGCCGTACTGCCGTCGTTGCGGCCGTCCGAACGCCGCATCGCGCAGGCGTTCCTGGATGCACCGGTCGACTCCGCGGACCTGTCCATCGCGGACCTGGCCCAGCAGTGCGGCACGTCGACGACCTCCGTCGTCCGCTTCTACAAGCGCATCGGTTACGCACACTATCGCGACCTCAGGATCGACGTTGCGCGGGAGGCCACTCGCGAGAAGCTGGCACACGCCGAAGTCCCGTCCGTCTCCGGGGACATAGACCTCGACGACAGCCTGGACGAGGTGATCGCCAAGGTCGCGCGCAACGAGACGCTGTCCATAGCCGACACGGCCCGCACCCTCGACCGGCAGGCGCTCGCCAGGGCCGTCGGGCTGATCACCGCGGCCCGGCGCGTGGACTGCTTCGGGGTCGGCGCCAGCTCCCTGGTCGCGCTCGACCTCCAGCGCAAGCTCACCCGCATCGGCCGCACGGCGCTCAACTGGCCCGACTCGCACAACGCCTGGACGTCCGCCGCCACCCTCGACGCGTCCTGCGTCGTCGTGGTCGTCTCCCACTCGGGCGAGACGGCGGACACAGTGGAATTCCTCACACTCGCGCGCGCGGCCGGGGCGTCGAGCGTCGCCATCACCAACCACGAGGGCTCGCGGCTCGGCGTCAACGCCGACGTCACGCTGACGACCGCCGCCAGGGAGACCCGGTTCCGCGCGGGCGCGCTGGGCAGCAGGATCGCCCAGCTGATGGTGGTGGACTGCCTGTTCACCGGGGTCGCGCAGGCGTCGTACGACGCGTCGCAGTCCGCGCTGCGCAACACCTACGCCGCCGTCCGCCTGCCCGCCTCCGACAAGAAGCGCTGACCCGGGACCGGGCGGGCGCGCACCAGGACCACGAGAAGTCCCAGAACCACGGAAAGGGGCGCCGCGATGGGCCCGAGGAAGACCACGCCCGCGCGCACGGACGCGGGCAGGGCGCCCGGCACGCGGGCGCTCGACCGCCTCGCGGCGGCACACGACGCCTCGCACTACCTGCTCGTCCCCCAGGAGGTGGCCGCGCCGCGCGGCGCGGACGACGTCGCCGCCCTGCTGCGCGCGTCCCGCGCGGACGGGCGGCCGCTGACCTTCAGGTCGGGCGGCACGAGCCTCAGCGGCCAGGGCGTCACCGACGGGCTGCTGGCCGACACACGGCGCCACTTCCGCCGCATCGAGGTCCTGGACGACGGCGCGCGGGTGCGCGTCCAGCCGGGCGCGACCGTGCGCCAGGTCAACACGCGCCTCGCCCGGTACGGCCGCAAGCTCGGCCCCGACCCGGCGAGCGAGGTGGCCTGCACCGTCGGCGGCGTGGTGGCGAACAACTCCAGCGGCATGGCCTGCGGCACCGAGCAGAACACGTACCGCACGCTCGACTCCCTGGTCGTCGTGCTGCCGGGCGGCACGGTCCTCGACACCGGCGCGCCCGACGCCGACGAGCGGCTGCGCGCCACCGAAGCCGGCCTGTACACAGGCCTGCTGGCGCTGCGCGACCGCGTGCGCGGCAACCCCGAGTCGGTGCGGACCGTGCGGCGGCTGTTCGCCATGAAGAACACCATGGGCTACGGGGTGAACGCGTTCCTCGACTTCGACAGTCCCGTCGACATCCTGACGCACCTGATCGTCGGCAGCGAGGGGACGCTCGGCTTCATCGCCGAGGCGACCTTCCGCACCGTCCCCGCCCTGCCCGCCGCCGCCACCGGCCTGGCCGTCTTCCCCACGCTGGCCGCCGCCACCGCCGCGCTGCCCGGCCTCGTCTCCGCCGGGCTCGCGACGATCGAGCTGATGGACGCCACCTCCCTGCGCCTGGCACAGGCCGAGCCGGACGCCCCCGCCGCGCTCGCCGGGCTCACGGTGGAGGGGCACGCCGCGTTCCTCGTCGAGTTCCTGGGCGCGACCGCGCAGGACCTGGCCGGGCAGCGCGCCGCGGGGGAGCCCGCGCTGACCGGCCTCGACCTGGCCGTGCCGCTCGCCCTGACCGGCGACGCCGCGGAGCGCGCCCGCCTGTGGCACATCAGGAAGGGCCTCTACACGACCGTCGCGGGCGCCCGCCCGCAGGGCACGACGGCGCTGCTGGAGGACATCGTCGTCCCGGTGCCCGCGCTGCTGCCCACCTGCGAGGAGCTGACGTCCCTGGTCGCGGGGCACGGCTACGGCGAGACCGTCATCTTCGGCCACGCGAAGGACGGCAACGTCCACTTCATGCTCAGCGAGCGCTTCGACGACCCGGCCTCGCTCGACCGCTACCGCCGGTTCACCGAGGACATGGTCGGGCTGGTCCTCGGCATGGGCGGCTCCCTGAAGGCCGAGCACGGCACCGGCCGGATCATGGCGCCGTTCGTCCGCAGGCAGTACGGGGACGAGCTGTACGCGGTGATGCGCGAGGTCAAGCGGCTGTTCGATCCGGCCGGGCTGCTCAACCCGGGCGTGGTCCTCTCCGACGACCCGGACTCGTACCTGCGGGACCTCAAGCGCGTCCCGGCGGTCGAGGAGGAGGTGGACCGCTGCGTCGAGTGCGGCTACTGCGAGCCCGCCTGCCCGTCGAAGGACCTGACGCTGACGCCGCGTCAGCGCATCGTGCTGCGCCGGGAGATGCGCACCGCCGAGGAGGCGGGCGACACCGCGCTGCTCGCCGAGCTGCGCGAGGACTACGCGTACGCGGGCGTGGACACGTGCGCGGTGGACGGCATGTGCCAGGTCGCCTGCCCCGTGCACATCAACACCGGCGACCTCGTCCGCCGGCTGCGCCAGGAGGACGGGGGCGGTCTCCAGCGTGCCGCCTGGAACTTCTCCGCCGGGCACTGGGGGGCGGGCACCCGGCTCGCCGGAATCGCCCTGACGACGGCCTCGGCGCTGCCCTCCTCCGTGGTCACCGCCGTGACGCGGGCGGGCCGCGCCGTGGCCGGCGCCGACACCGTGCCGCTGTACGGCGGCGACCTCCCGGCCGGGGGCAGGGCGCGCAGGCCCGTCGCCGCCGCGCGGCCCGCCGCCGTGTACGTCCCCTCCTGCGTCGGCGCGCTCTTCGGTCCTGACCAGAAATCGGAGGCGAACGGGGGCGTGGCGGACGCGTTCCTCGCGCTCTGCGCCCGCGCCGGGGTCGAGGTCGTGGTGCCCGAGGGCATCGGCTCGATGTGCTGCGGCACCCCGTGGAAGTCGAAGGGCCACACCAAGGGCTACCAGCGCATGACCGACACGGTGCTGCCCGCCCTGTGGGAAGCCTCCCGGCACGGCGAACTGCCCGTCGTCTGCGACGCCGCCTCCTGCACGGAGGGCCTGGAGACGATGCGCGCGGGCGCCGCCGAGGCGGGCGGCGGACTGGCCGGTCTGCGCATCGTCGACGCGGTGGAGTTCACGCACGAGCACCTCCTCGACGCGCTGACCGTCACCGAGCCGCTCGACTCCCTCGCCCTGCACCACACCTGTTCCTCGACGCGGCTCGGCACCAACGCCGCCATGACCGCGATCGCCGGGTGCCTCTCGGACGACGTCCACGTCCCCGACGACTGGGGCTGCTGCGCGTTCGCCGGTGACCGGGGGCTCCTGCACCCGGAGCTGACCGCGTCCGCCACCGCGCCCGAGGCCGCCGAGCTGACAGCCCGCGAGTTCGCCGCCCACGCCTCCGCCAACCGCACCTGCGAGCTGGGCATGAGCCGCGCCACGGGCCGCGACTTCCGGCACCTGCTCGAACTGCTCGAACGAGCCACCCGCACCCCGCACACGCCCCAGGAAAGAGACCATGGCTGAAGTCGTCGTCGTCCCCGACCCGGACACCGGCGGGCAGCTCGCGGCCCGCACCGTCCTCGACACGGTCAGGCGGAACCCGGATGCGGTGCTCGGCCTCGCGACCGGCTCCTCGCCGCTCCCCGTCTACCGGGCGCTCGCCCGGCTGATCGCCGAGGAGGGCGTGGACGTCGGCCGCGTCTCGGGCTTCGCCCTGGACGAGTACGTCGGCCTGCCGCCCGCGCACCCGGAGAGCTACCGCTCGGTCATCACCCGGGAGGTGACCGTCCCGCTCGGCCTGTCCCCCGACCGCGTCCACGTGCCCGACGGCGACCCGGCGCGCGCGGACACGGCGGGCGAGGCGTACGAACGCGCGCTCGCCGCGGCGGGACCGGTCGACGTCCAGCTGCTCGGCGTCGGCACGGACGGGCACATCGGCTTCAACGAGCCGGGGTCGTCCCTCACGTCGCGGACCCGGCTGAAGACGCTCACCGAGCAGACGCGGCGGGACAACGCCCGCTTCTTCGGCTCGGTGGAGGAGGTGCCGGTCCACTGCGTCACGCAGGGCATCGGCACGATCCTGCGCGCCCGCCACCTGATCCTGCTGGCGTTCGGCGCGGCGAAGGCCGACGCCGTCGCCGCGGCGGTGGAGGGGCCGCTCACCGCGAGCGTCCCCGCGTCGGCGATCCAGCTGCACGCCCACACGACCGTGATCGTGGACGAGCCCGCGGCGTCCCGCCTCACCCATCTCGACTACTACCGCCACGCCTGGGCCAACAAGCCCGCCCCGCAGCACATCTGACCGTGCCCGCCGGCGCCGCCGCCGACGCGATCCTCCGGTGACACGTCCTGGGGCGGCCGGCAAGGGCCGCCCCGGGAGCGGTGGCCGTCAGGCGGCGGCCCGGCGGGAGGCCGCGCGTTCCACGGCGGCGGCGAGGATGTCCAGCCCGGCGTGCAGCTCGGACTCGGTCACGGTGAGCGGCGGCGCGATCCTGAAGACGCCGCCCATGCCGGGGAGCTGGACGATGTTGAGGTGCAGGCCGTGGTCCAGGCAGTCGCGGGTGACCGCCTGGCCGAGGGCGTCCGCGGGCGTCCTGCTGCGCCGGTCGGTGACGAGTTCGAGGCCCTGGAGCAGGCCGCGGCCACGCACGTCGCCGACGATGTCGTAGCGCTCGTGCAGCTCCGCGAGCCGGGCGCCGAGCTGGCGGCCGAGTTCCGCCGCGCGGGCGACGAGCCCGTCCCGCTGGACGACCCGCAGCACCGTCGCGCCGACCGTGGCGGCGAGCGGGTCGGACACGTGCGTGGTGAAGAAGAGGAACCCCCGCTCGTGGCAGACGCGTTCGATGCGCTCGCCGGTGAGCACCGCCGCCACGGGCAGTCCCGCGCCCAGGGTCTTGGAGAGCGTCAGCAGGTCGGGGACGACGCCGTCGCGTTCGAACGCGTAGAGGGTGCCGGTGCGGCCGAGCCCGGTCTGCGCCTCGTCCAGGATGAGCAGCATCCCGCGCTGGTCGCACAGTTCCCTGAGCCGGGCGAGGTAGCCGGGCGGCAGCTCGATGATGCCGCCCGACGAGAGGATGGGCTCCACGAGGCAGGCGGCGAGGCTGCCGGAGGACTGGCGGTCGATCATCGCGAAGCCGTGGTCGAGTTCCGCGGCCCAGTCGTGGGAGCCGTCGGCGGCGCGGAACGGTGACCGGTAGGCGTCGGGCGTGGGGAGGGTGAGGTTGCCCGGCACGGGCGGCCCGTATCCCCGGCGCCCGGCCGAGAACGTCGCGGACGCCGCGCCGTGGCTCATCCCGTGCCAGGACCGGTCGAACGAGACGATCTCCCAGCGGCCGGTGTAGAGCTTGGCGAGCTTGATCGCCGCCTCGTTGGACTCGGCGCCCGTCGTGAGGAGCAGCATCCTGCCCAGTTCGGGCGGGAGGGTGGCGGCGAGGGCGGCGGCCAGGTCGAGGACGGGCCGGCTGAGCATGCCGCTGTAGAGGTGGTCGAGGGTCCCGACGGCCGCGGTGACCGCCGCGACGACGTCGGGGTGCGCGTGGCCGAGCACGGCGCTCATCTGGCCGGAGGTGAAGTCGAGGATCGGCTGCCCCCGGTCGTCGTACACGTAGGCGCCGGCGGCGCGTTCGATGACGCGCGGGCTGAAGTCCGCGCCGTAGCGGATCAGCAGGCGGTCGGCTTCTTCCCTGAATCGCTCGTCCATGGCACCACCCTGGCGGCACGGATCGCCCGCAACAAGCGAGAGAACCCGCGGATCGTCCGGTGTGGCCTCGACGTCGCGTGCTGAACCCCCATCGCCTCGCGATCCTGCGGGCCGTGCTCGCGGCGGGCTCCGTCGGCGCCGCCGCCCGCAACCTCGCCTGCTTCACCGCGACCGTGGGCCGGCACCTCGCGGCGCTCGCGCGGGAGACCGGGCCCGTCCGCTTCGGGGGCACGACTTCCCGGCGAAGCCGGCCCGGGTGAGGGCCGCCGGCCTCGTCGGCACGGCGCGGGCGCTCGCCGCGTCCCCGCCGGGCCCGCCGCCCGGCTGAGGCACGGCCGCCCCGGCGGGTGCCGGGTCAGAGCCAGCCGCGGTCGCGGGCGAGGCGGGCCGCCGCGTGGCGGTTCTCCGCGCCGAGCTTCGCGGTGGCCGCCGACAGGTAGTTGCGCACGGTGCCGGGGGCGAGGGAGGCGCGGCGGGCGATCTCGGCGACGGGGGCGCCGTCCGCCGCGAGGGCGAGGACGTCCGCCTCCCGCTCGGTGAGGGGTGAGTCGCCCGCGCTGATGGCGTCCGCCGCCAGTTCGGGATCGATGTAGCGCGTGCCGCCGTGGACGAGGCGGATGATCTCGGCGAGCCGCTGCGCGGAGACGGTCTTCGGCAGGAAGCCGCGCACCCCGGCCGCCAGCGCCTGCCTGAGGGCGGCGGGACGGCCGTGGCTCGTCACGATCAGCACGGCGCAGCCGGGCAGCAGGGTCCGCAGCTCCGCCGCGACGGACAGGCCGTCGCGCACCGGCATGTTGAGGTCCACCACGGCGACGTCGGGGGTGTGCGCGCGTGCCATGGCCAGCGCCTCGTCGCCCTCGGCGGCCTCGGCGACCACCTCCAGGTCGTCCTCCAGGGCGAGCAGCGCCGCGAGGGCGCCGCGGATGAGGTGCTCGTCGTCGGCGAGCAGCACGCGCAGGGTCATCGTTCCTTACCTTTCTTCCTCCTGGCGGGGGACGGAGGCGGTCAGGACGAACGTGCCGTCCTGGGCGCGGGTGGTGAGGGTGCCGCCGAGGGTGGCGAGCCGTTCACGCAGGCCGGTGAGGCCGGTGCCGGCGCCCTGCTGCGCGGCGGGGCGCGCGCCGTTGTTGGCGACGGTGAGGACGGCCCGTTCGCCGTCCACGCGCAGGCGGATCTCGCAGCCGGCGGCGTCGGAGTGGCGCAGGACGTTGGTGGTGGCCTCGCGGACCACCCAGCCGAGTGCCGCCTGCGCCGCCGGGGCGAGGGGCACGGGGCGCGGGGTGTCGATGGCGCAGTCGATGCCCGCGGACTCCAGCACGCCGCGGGCGCCGGAGAGTTCGGTGGCGAGGTCGGCCTCGCGGTAGCCGCGGACGACGGCGCGGATCTCGGCCTGCGCCTCCTGGGCGGTGCGCTGCACGTCCTCCATCTGCGCGGCCGCCGCGTCGGCGGCGCCGCGCCTGGCGAGCCTGGCGGCGAGTTCGCTGCGGAGGGCGAGGACGGAGAGGTTGCGGCCCATGACGTCGTGGAGGTCGCGGGCGAACCTGAGCCGTTCCTCCGCCACCGCGAGCTGGGCGCGCGTGTCGCGGGCGTCGAACAGTTCCCACATGATCTGCATGATCCAGCCCGAGAGGCGGCCGAAGAACGCCGCGCCGCCCGCGAGCCAGAACGCGATCCAGGCGTGCACGGCGACCGGTCCCGCCGCCAGCCCGGCCACCGCGCCGGCGACCGTCACCACCGCGACCGCCGCCGCGACGAGCCCGGCGATCCGGGGCGCCGAGACCGCCCCCACCGTGAGCACGGCCAGCGGGAGCGTCACGCAGCCGATCGCGAAGACGTAGGCCAGCTCGTCGTCCTGCGGCGGGTCGGCCGGGTGTCCCCGCAGGACGAGCGGCAGCAGCAGGAACGCCACCGCGACGACCGCCGCCATGAGCGCGGTGGGCCGGTCGCGGCGGCCGACCGTCCAGCGCAGCGCCTGGGAGGCCGCGTGGCCGACCGCCAGGCCGTAGGCCAGGAAGAGGGCGACGGCCGCCACGTCGGCCTCCGGCGTGTGGAGGGTCCCCGTCACGCTGACGGCGGCGGAGACGGCCATCCCGAGGGCGTAGAGGTGGAAACTCACATGGGTGATCAGTTCGACCCTGGCGGTGCTGGAGCGGCCGGTCCACCACCGGGGCCACCGGGGGCCGGCCGCCGCGGCGCCGGGCGTACGGTGCTGCATGCTGTCTCGCGCTCCCCTGTCGTCCGCCGTGCCGGTGCGCGGGCTCAGCCGCGCGGCTCCCAGCGGAACCAGCGCCGCACGGCGAGCACCGACAGTACCGTCCACGCGGCCGCCGTCCCGAGTGCGCGCAGCGTCTCCTGCGCATCCAGGCCGCCGATCCAGCCGCCACGTACCAGGTCGGTCACCGGCGTGAGCGGCAGGAGGCGCAGCACGTCGGCGGCTCCGTCGGGGAACACGTCGAGCGGCACCGTGACGCCCGAGCCGAGGAGCGCGACGAGGAGCAGCGGCAGCGCCGTCACCTGCGCGCTCTCGACCGTGCGGGTGACCGCGGCGGTCGCGGCGGCGAGCGCCGCGGTCATGACCGTGCCCAGGGCCACGCCGGCGAGCATCAGGTCGGGGCGCTCCGGGAGCCGTCCGCCCCACAGGGCGGCGCCCAGTACGACCAGCAGGGCGATCTGCGCGAGGGCGATCACGGCGGCGGGGAGGGCGGTGGCGCCGAGGATCTCGGGATCGCGTACCTCGCCGGTGCGCAGGCGCTTCAGCACGAGCTCCTCGCGGCGGCTCACGTACGCGGCGACGAGGGTGGTGTAGACGACGAGCGTCAGCACCATGACGACGCCGCCGGTGAGGAGGAGCTCGGCGGAGCTGAGCCCGGTCTCGGCGGGGGCGCCCGCGCGGTCGAGCGTCGGCTTGGTCACGGCGATCATCAGCGGCGGCATGACGAGGGCGGTGAACAGCGCGGTGCGGTTGCGCAGGAGCAGGGTGACCTCGGCGCGGGCGAGGGCGGCCGTGCGGCTCGCGGTGGTCGTGCGCGCGGGTGCCGTGCGCCGGATCGTCGTGGGCGGGGTCTTCGTGTGCGGGGTCGTCGTGGGCGGGGTCGTGCTCATCGGTCGGCCACCTCCGTCGTGCCGTCATGCCGCCTGCTGTCCCCCGCGATGTCGAGGAACGCCTCTTCGAGCGACGCCGTGCGGGCGTCGAGGTCCGCGATCGCCACGCCCTGGTCGCGCGCCCACAGCAGCAGCTCCGTCAGGGCGCCCTGGAGGTCGTGCGTGGCGATCCGTACGTCCTGGCCGTCGCCACGCGCGCCCAGCGCGGCGGGCAGCCGCCAGCGCGCCACGTCCTCGGGGAGGCGGAAGCGGATGCGCGACGCGCTGCGCGCCGTGACGGACGCGGTCGTCCCCGAGACGGCGATCCGGCCCCTGTGCATGATGGCGAGCCGGTCGGCCAGCTCCTCGGCCTCCTCCAGGTAGTGCGTGGTGAGGAGGACGGTCGTACCGTCCGCCAGCAGGTCGCGGACGACCTGCCAGGTCGCCCGGCGCGCCTCGGCGTCCATCCCGGTGGTGGGCTCGTCCAGGAAGAGGACCCGGGGGCGGCCCAGCAGGGCGAGCGCCAGGTCGAGCCTGCGCCGCTCGCCGCCGGAGAGCTGCTTGACGCGGACCCCGGCGCGTTGCGACAGGCCGACCGTCTCCAGGACCTCCCCCACCGGGCGCGCGCCGCTCGTGCAGCCCGCCCACATGCGGGCGGTCTCCCCGGCGGTCAGGTCGGAGGGGAAGCCCCCTTCCTGGAGCATGATGCCGATGTCAGGCCGTACGGCGCGGCGTTCGGTGAACGGGTCGCGGCCCAGGACGCGCACGGTCCCCCGGGTCGCGGGGGCCAGGCCCTCCAGCACCTCCAGGGTGGACGTCTTGCCCGCGCCGTTGGTGCCGAGGAGTGCGAGGAGTTCGCCCTCGCGGACGTCGAGGTCGAGGCCGCGCACGGCGTCGAACCCGCTGTCCCCCGGGGGGCCGTACCGGCGCCACAGGCCGCTCGCGCTGATAGCTGTGTCGGTCATGCCTCAAGACTCCCGCCGGGGAGGGCCGCGGTGGCGTGCGGACTGTCATGACCTCGCATGACATCTGTCATGCCGGGCGCCGGGGCGCCGGGCGGCGCGCGCGGGACCGGCGACCGCCGCGCCTCGCCGATCCCGTGGGATATTTTGGGCGGATCAGACATTCATCTCTTTCTTGTGGACGAGGGGAAGAGGGGCCGGCAGTGGCGACCAGTGACAGCGCGAGCCCCCACCCGTGCGAGGACCGGGCCCACGACGCCCGGCTGCGGCTGCTCGGCGAGGCCGTCGCCTCCGGCGGGCTGGACGCCGTCGAACTGCTGCGGCTCTCCCTGGAGCAGGCCGTCATCACCACCGCCGCGCTCGGCGGCGCCGCCCACCTCGTCACCGGTCAGGACGACCCCCTGCACCTCGCCTCCGTCGTCGGCCTGCCCAGGGACCTCGCGCGGCCCTGGGAACGGCTCGGCCGGGACGACCCCGCGGCGCCCGCGCGGGCCGCCGGCACGGACGAGCAGCTCTGGGTCCCGGCGAGCGGGGATGCCTCCGACGTGGCCGTGCTCCCCGTCGAGGGGGCGTCCGGTGCCCTGTCCCTGCCGCTGCGGAGCGGCGGCGGCCTCGCCGGCGTCCTGACCCTCTTCACGCTCCGCCCGCCGGACGAGGAGCAGCGCCGCGCGCTCCGGCGCCTCGGCGCGACGGTCGGCGAGGGCCTGGCGCGCGCCCCGGGGCCCGTCACGGGCGTGGTGCCGTGGTGGCAGGAGTCCAGCTCGCGCCTGTCGGAGGCCATGGCCGCGATCAACGTGGCCACCTGGGAGCTGGACCTGACCGAGCCGAACGGGCGCCTCGACGTGGACGACACGGGCTTCGACGTCATCGCGCGGGCGGCCGGGATCGAGCCGGAGGAGTGGGACGGCCGCCTGGACACGTGGATGCGCCGCGTCCACCCGGACGACCTGCCCGGTGTCCTGGAACAGATGCAAGCCTCGATCACGCACCCGGGCAAGGTGTACGCGGTCGAGTACCGCGTGACCAACCCGAAGACCGGGCGCGTCTCATGGGTGGAGCTGCGCGGGCACGTCTCGTACGGTCCCGGCGGCGAGCCGCTCCGCATGACGGGCACCGGCTGGGACACCACCACGAGCCGCATGACGGAGCAGGTCGTCGAGCGCATCCTGCGGCACCTCACCGACCCCGTGCTCATCGTGGACCCGGCGGACAGCTGGCGCGTCGTCTACGCGAACGCCACCGTCACCAGGCTCGGGCCGCACGACGCGACCGAACTCGTCGGGCGGGTCCCCTGGGACGCCATCCCGGAACTGCGCGGCGCCGGACAGCACTTCGAGGAGGCGCGGCACAGCGACGAGCCCGTCGTCGTGGACCTCCGCGTCAGGGAATGGTGGCAGCGGCTGCGCGTCATCCGCGCCGACCGGTACGTGGTGGTCTTCCTGACGGACGTGACCGAGGAAGTCGACACCGCCCGCGCGGAGGCCGCCAGGACCGAACGGGTGGAGGCCGTCACGGCGGCCCTCTCGCAGGCCCTGACCACGGAGGACGTGGTGGACGCGGTCGCCGCCCAGCTCCTCGCCCCGCTGGAGGCCGACGGCGTCCTGATCTACTCGCTGGACCGGGGCAGGCTGCGCCTCGTGGGCAACGTCGGGTACCCCGCCGAGGCCGTACGGCGCGTCGCCCACCTCGACGGCGATCCGTCGCTCCTGGACGCGCAGCCCCGCTTCTTCGGCTCGCGGGAGGAGTTCGCCTCCGCCTGCCCGCCCGCCCTCGGCGAGCTGGCGCGGGCGGGCGGCGAGGACGCCTGGGCGGTGCTGCCCCTGGTCGCGGGCGGCCACCGCACCGGCTCGCTGCTGGTGTCGTTCGCCCGGCCGCGCACCTGGACGGGAGGCGACGAGAGCATGCTGCTGGCCCTCAGCGGCCTGGTCGCCCAGGCGCTGGAGCGCGCCAGGCTCTACGACGAGGAGCACGACCGCGCCCAGCGCTGGCAGCGCGCGTGGCTGCCCGCGCTGGAGGACGACCTGCCCGCACTGGACGCCGCCGCCCGCTACCGTTCGGCAGGCGGCGAGGAGGCCGGGGGCGACTGGTACGAGATCATCCCGCTGTCCGGGGAACGCGTCGCGCTGGTCATCGGGGACGTCGCGGGCCACGGCCTGCGCGAGGCGACCATCATGGCGCGGCTGCGCTCGGCCTCGGCCGCGCTGGCCATCCTGGACCTCGACCCGGAGGAGATGCTGCTCTTCCTGACCGAGATCACCGCCCGCCTGGTCGCCGAACTCGACGACGCCACCGACCCGTTCGACCGCCGCCTGGTCAGCTGCCTGTACGCCGTCTACGACCCGACCAACGGCGAGCTGGCCATGGCCTCCGCCGGGCACCTGCCGCCGGTGATCGTCCCGCCAGGCGGGCGGCCCCACCACCCGGACGTCACCACGGGCCCGCCGCTCGGCTTCGACCAGACCCCGTACGAGGCGTCCCAGCTCGTCCTGCCCCCGGACAGCCTGCTGGTGCTCTACACCGACGGCCTCATCGCCACCGCGGCCACCGACCCCGACACCGGCATGCGGCGGCTCACCGACACGCTCGCCGGGCTGACCGGAGGGCCGGACCACCCCGCCGAGGGCGACGGCGCGGGCCGCCTGGCCGCCCTGTGCGACGCCGTCATGGACGCCCTCCCCCACGAGGAACGGCGCACGCGGGACGACGCCGCGCTCCTCGCCGTCAGCCTCCACCGCATCCCCGCCGACCGCATCGCCTCCTGGGAGCTGCCGCTCGAAGCCGCCTCGGCGCGCAAGGCGCGCGCCCTGACGGGCGAGCAGCTCGCCCGCTGGGGTCTGGAGGACCTTGTGATGACGGCCGAACTCGTCGTCAGCGAACTGATCGGCAACACCGTCCGCCACGCCTCGGCGCCCCTGCGCCTGCGCCTGATCCACAGCACCACCCTGATCATCGAGGTGTACGACGGCAGCGAGGCGACGCCCCGCGTCCGGCACGCCGCGCTGATGGACGAGAGCGGCCGCGGCCTGAACCTCATCAGGACCGCCACCGCCCACTGGGGCACCCGGTACACCGCGAACGGCAAGGTCGTCTGGGCGCAGCTGCCCCTCGACGCCCAGCTCTGACTGATCAGGCCCCTCTCACTGATCAGGAATAGAGAAGCACCCCCCAGGGCCCGGGACCTAGCGTTGCGGGCATGGCAGACATCGCATCCGTGACCCTGGAGGTGGCCGACCCGTCGGCCGCCCGACGCTTCTACTCCGCCGCCTTCGGCCTGGACACGCAGCTGCGGCTGCGGGCCTCCGAGGCACCCACGACCGGCTTCCGCCGCTTCACGCTGTCGCTCACCGTGCAGGGCCCCGGCACCGTGGACAGTCTGATCGGCACCGCGCTCGACGCCGGCGCCACGGTGCTGAAGCCCGCGGCGAAGTCGCTGTGGGGCTACGGCGGTGTCGTCCAGGCCCCCGACGGGACGATCTGGAAGGTCGCGACATCGGCGAAGAAGGACACCGGGCCCGTCACCCGGCGGATCGACGAGATGGTGCTGCTGCTCGGCGTCGCGGACGTGACCGCGAGCAAGCGGTTCTACGTGGCCAAGGGGCTCACCGTCGGGAAGAGCTTCGGCCGCGTCTACGCCGAGTTCGCGTCGGGCCCCGGCCCCGTGAAGCTGGCGCTGTACCGGCACAAGGCGCTGGCGAAGGACGCCGGGGTGACGCCGGACGGCAGCGGGTCGCACCGGATCGCGATCGGCGGGGACGCCGGCGCGTTCACCGACCCGGACGGCTTCGCGTGGGAGGCCGTGTCACCGGCCCTGGCCGACAGCTGACGCGGGCGGGGCGGCCGGTCCCCTGTCTCAGAACCCCCACGGGTCGGGGTGCGGGGTGCGCGCCGGGTCCTCGGACCAGCACAGGCGGGACTCCAGGTCGTCGCCGAGGCGCGCCGTGAGCAGGTCGGCCGCCCAGCCGTTCCAGTAGACGGCGCCCGGCGCCTCGGGCACGCGGAACGCGGCGGCCGCGGTGGGCAGCGCCTCCGGCAGGAAGACGGCCCTGGTGATCTCGCCCGTGCTGCGCTTGGGCTTGGAGGAGCGCCGCACGTCCAGGCAGTCCACCACGCGGGTCACCAGCAGCAGGGAGTACGCGCCGTCGCCGGTGTCCTCGGGGTCACCGGTGTCTACGGGCACCAGGTCGCCCGACGCGGCGAGCCCGTCGCCCAGCGCCGCACGCGCCTCAGAGCCCAGCACGGGGGCGCACGGGTAGTCGCTGGGGAACGAGGACTTGGGCTCGGTGGCGTCCTCGGACCACGTGCCGGCGACCCGGGCGGGACGGTCCGCGTCCGCGGCGGACGCGCCGGACATGCACCAGCGGATCACGCTGTCGAGCGACGCGTCGCCGAGGCGGAGCGTCGCCCTGTCGCCGAGCAGGCTGGGCAGCAGGCGGTGGACGGACAGCGGCGCGCGGTGGGTCTCGCTCATCACACGGTCCATGATGCGCCAGGGCCGGGCCTGCCGGTCGCCAGCTCGCGCTCGACCTGGCGGCCGATGCGGCGCAGTTCCCGGCGCAGTTCCCGGCGGATCGCGCCCGCGCCGAGGCCGCGGACCCGGCCCATGCGCGCGACGTGCTGGAGGCGCCGGTCGAGGCGGCCGAGGAAGCGGTTGGTGTGGGTGAAGTTGTGCGGGGTGGGGTGGCCGAGGGGGATGCCGTTGGCGGCGTCGTTGATGTCGATGTTGTAGCGCCGCAGCAGGGCGCGCATCGCGGGGGCGCCGCCGCGGTTGAAGCCGGAGGGGACGATGTGGGCCGCAGCCTGGCCGGGGCCGACGATCCGGTTCTCGGCCGCCATGTTCCGCCGCAGCATGGCGGCGTTCTGGGCGCAGGTCAGCAGTCCGAGGAGGTCGGTCCAGGTGAGGGGATCGACCACGTACGCGCGGTGGTTGGGGCCCGCGTCCATGCCGAGCGGGTCGGGGGTGACGTAGCGGGCGGTGAGGGGGTCGTAGTGGCGCAGGACGTTGTAGTGGAGCTGGGTCTCCTGATCGGCGTACTGGCCGGGGAAGCGCAGCGGGGTGTCCGTACCGGCGCCGGGCCGGGATGTCGTCAGTCCCCACAGGGTGGCGGCGGCGCGCCAGGCGATCCGGCCCTGTTCGTCCACGAGTTCGGTGGGGGTGCCGACGAGGTCGGTGACGACGGCGTAGAACCGTTCGTCGATGATCTCCTGCGGGGCGTCGGCGAGATGGCGCCGCTCGGTCTGCGTCACGGGGCGCTCGCCGTCGCGTCCCCAGGTGAGGGTGACCGCCTCGGTGTCCCCGGCGACGGTGGTGGTCTGCTCCACGAGGTCCGTGCCGTCCCAGGTGAAGCGGGTCTCCTCGGCGACCGAGCCGTCCGGTGCGAGGCGGTGTTTGGCGACGCGGCGGCCGAGGGCGTCGTACAGGTACCGCCAGACGGTGCCGTCCGGGGTGATGACGGAGGTGAGGCGGTCCTCGGCGTCCCAGGCGTAGCGCCACACGTCGGGTTTGCGGGACAGCCGGGTCCTGCGGCGCACGACGACGCGGCCTGCGGCGTCGTATTCGTAGGCGACGCGGCCCGCGCGGACGAGGCGGGTGCCGTCGTAGGCGCGGTCGCCCTGCGCGTCGTCCGTGTGGGGCGCGTCGGCGGGCCATGCGGCGGCGGTCTGGTTGCCCGCCGCGTCCCAGGCGTAGGTCTCCGACCAGTCGTCGGCGCGGACGGCGGTGACGCGTCCGGCGGGGTCGGTGGTGAACGTGCGCGCGCCGGTGGCGGAGTCGTCCAGTGCGGCCACGCTGTCGTCGGCGCGGTAGCGGTAGTCGCGCCGGACGGGGGTGGCCGGGCCGGGGGCGCCGGGGACGGTGACGGTCTGGCGGGTGAGCCGGTCGGCGGCGTCCCAGGTGTGGGCGATGGCAGGGCCTTCGGTGCCGAGGCCGCGGCGGGTCTCCCGGCCCGCGGGGTCGTGGCGGGAGGTCAGGACGCGTCCGGCGACGTGCAGGGCGGTGCGCTGCCCGGCGGCGTCGTAGGCGTGACGGGCGGTCGGTCCCGCCGGTGTGGTCTGCTCGACGGGGCGGCCGAGGATGTCGTGTCCGGTGCGCAGGGTCCGGCCGTCCACGGTCTCGGCGACAGTGCGGCCGGCGGCGTCGTAGGCGAACGCGAGGGTGACGTCCGGACCGGTCGCGGTGAGCATGCGGCCGCTGTGGTCGTAGGTGTAGGCGGTGGGGGTGCCGTCGCTGGTGGTGGCGGTGAGGCGGCCGGCGGGGTCGTAGGCGTACGCGACGGTCTGTCCCGCCGCGTTGGCGCGGCTGAGCAGCTGGCCGACGGGGTCGTAGGTGTAGGTGACGGTGTGGCCGTCGAAGTCGGTCTCCGAGGTGGGGTTGCCGAGCGCGTCGTAGGTGTAAGTCCAGTCCTGGCCGCGCTGGTCGGTGACGCGGACGAGGCGCTGTTCCGTGTCGTAGGCGAAGGTGACCCGGGCGCCGTCCGGGGTGGTGCGGCTCGTCAGCTGGTCGAAGGGGCCGTACGTCCAGTGGGTCGTGCGGCCGAGGGCGTCGGTGTGGGAGAGGCGGTTGCCCTCGGCGTCGTAGGTCCAGCTCTCCGTGGCGCCGTCCGGCTGGGTGAGGGACGCGGGGAGGCCCCCGGCGGTCCAGGTGTGCCGGGTGGTGGCGCCCAGCGGGTCGGTGACGGTGGTGACGCGGCCGTGGGTGTCGTAGGCGATGCGCGTCTCGCGGCCGAGGGGGTCCAGGGACCTGACGGGCCGGCCCGCCGCGTTGTTGGTGAACTGCTGGATGGCGCCGGTGGCGTCGGTCAGGGTGGCGAGGGCGCCGCTGGGGTCGCGGGTGAAGCGGGTGGTGGCGCCGGTGGCCTCGGTGACCGAGAGGCAGTTGCCGCGCGCGTCCCACTCCATGCGGCGGACGGCCCCGTCGAAGTCGGTGACCTCGACGGGCAGGTCGAGGTCGTCGTAGCGGGCGCGGGTGGTGGCGCCGTCCGGGAGTTCGACGGCCGTCAGGTTGCCGGCCGCGTCCCAGGTCAGGCGGGTGGTGTGGCCCAGTTCGTCGGTGCGTGCCAGGAGTTTGTCGCGCCGGTCCCATTCCTGGCGCACGGTGTGGCCGAGGGGGTCGGTCTCGGCGACGAGCTGGTAGCAGTCGTTGAACTGGTAGCGCCGGGTGTGGCCGAGGGAGTCCACGGCGGTGGTGGTCAGGGTCTCGCTGTCGTAGGCGAAGGTGTAGGCGAGGACGCCGTCGGTGCCGCCCGCGGCGACGCAGCGGTCGGCGGTGTCGTACGCGTAGTCGTACCAGGTGCCGTTGCGGTCCTCCCAGCGGGTGAGGCGGTGGCGCGCGTCGTAGCTGAGGCGCTGCGGCAGGCCGGACGGGTCGGTGATCTCGGTGAGGTCGCCCGCGGCGTCGTAGCCGTAGGTGACGAGGGTGGGTTCGGCGGGGTCGCTGAGGAGCGTGAGGCGGGTGATGCGGCCGTGGTCGCAGGCGATGCCGATGCGGTAGCCGCCGTCGTGGGTGATACCGGTGGGGAGGCCCGTGGCGTCGTAGGTGACGGTGAACGCGTTGCCGTTGCGGTCGTTGACGCCGGTGAGGGGCAGGGTGGCGCGGGAGCGGCCGGGGACGGGGCGGAAGCGCAGGGTGAGTCCGGTGTCGTGCTGCCGCACGGTCATCTCGCCGCCGGGCTCGCCGTCCCAGCCGAGGGGCCAGTGCGGGCCTTCGACGGGCAGGACGCCGCTGTGGGCGGAGGGGACGGGGTAGCGCAGCACCATGCCGTCGGCGGTGTGGAGGCGTGCCTCGTGTTCCGAGAGCACGAGGCGCTGGTCGAGGGTCCCTGCCCAGCTCGGGCCGTGGAGCACGCCGCTGCGGACGCTGGTGCGGTGGTGACGTTCGAGGATCAGCGGGAGGACGCCGGGGAGTTCGACGTCGGTCGCGGACATCACGAGTTCGCCGGTGGCCATGTCCACGGGATCGCCGCAGAGGGAGAGGCCGCGGATGTCGCGTCCCATGCGGCGGATGTTCTGGCCGAGGCCGCGGATGCCGACGGCGATGCCGCGTAGTCCGGTGCGTGCC
>NZ_JBJZOH010000047.1:0-29864 GCF_047200595.1 Streptomyces sp. MS19
ATCGCCCCAATAGCTCAGTCGGCAGAGCGTCTCCATGGTAAGGAGAAGGTCAACGGTTCGATTCCGTTTTGGGGCTCTCGGCACAACAAGTAATTCCAGGCTCTCACTTCGGTGAGGGCCTTTCTTTTTGTCTGCCGAACACAATGCCCCATGCTTCCGCCGAAGTTGACGGAGTCATGGGGCATCAGGCTTCCGGGCGACGGGGGATCAGACGTCCGGCATCCGGAGCGTCAGGATCGCCATGTCATCGGACGGTGGGTCGCTCGCGAAACGTTCCACGGCGCGCAGCACCCGTGCCGCCACCGCGCCGGCGGTCATGCCGGTACAGGACGACAGGACATCGGCGAGGCCGTCGTCGCCCAACATGCGGGTACCCTCGCGCCGTTCGGTGACGCCGTCCGTCACGCACAGCAGGACGTCCCCCGGGTCGAGGCGCGCGGTCTCCTCGAACAGCTCCAGATCCTCGATCACGCCCAGCAGCGGCTGCGCGCCGGCGGCCGGCTCCACCGTGCCGTCCGGCGTCAGCCGCAGCGGCAGCGGATGCCCCGCGCACACCATCTTGAGCAGTGCCCCGCCGTCCTCCTGGGGCCACAGCTCGCCGTACAGCAGCGTCAGGAAGCGCGCGCGGTCGCCCTCTTCGAGGATCGCCGCGTTCAGCCGCTCCAGCACCGCCGGGCCGCCGAGGCCCTCGCGGGCGAGAAGACGCAGCGCGTGCCGGGCGAGACCCGTCACGGCCGCCGCCTCGGGACCAGTGCCGCACACGTCGCCGATCGCGAAGCCGTACGCGCCCTCGCGGATGGGGAAGACATCGTAGAAGTCGCCGCCCACCTCGTTGCCCTCGCCCGCGGCGCGGTAGATCACCTCGACCTCGACTCCCGAGATCACCGGCACCTTCGGCGGCAGGAGGCTCCGCTGGAGCGACTGGCTGATCGCCGTCCGCTCGCTGTACAAGCGGGCGTTGTCCAGGGCGAGCGCGGCCCGGCGGGACAGGTCCTCGGCCAGCTCCATGATGTCCTGGCGGAACCGCTCCTCCGTCGGCTTGCCGAGCGCCAGCAGGCCGATCACGCGGTTGCGCGCCACCAGCGGCAGCACCACCGTCTCGCCGCCCACCGCCGAGGCCGTGGACAGACTGGCGCCCGGTGACGGGGCGGCCGAGGGCGGCTGGCCGAGCGCCAGGCTCCGCAGCGAGCTGCGGAGCGCCGTGTTGTGCGCCGCGTCCGCCGGCGCGTGCCAGCGCCGCACGCCCAGGCTGATGTCCGGGTCCGGCGGCTCGACCCGCTTCAGCAGAGCCTTGATGCCGTCGATCCGGTCCTCGTCCTCGTGCAGCAGATAGGAGAGCACGGGGTCGCCGAGGTCGGAGATCGTGTAGACGGCGCACCAGGTGGCCAGCGTCGGGACGGTCATCTGGGCCATCAACGCGAGGGTCTGGTTGCGGTCGAGTGTCCCGGCGAGCAGCTCGGACGCCTCCACGAGGAAGGCCAGCGAGCCCCGCCGCAGCCGTTCCAGCTCCGTCAGGCGCGCAGACTCGACGGCCAGCGCGATGCGGTCGGCCGCGAACTGGAGGCGCAGCGCCTCCTCGTTGCTGTAGCGCCCCGGCGTCTCCGAGGCGACGCCGAGTGAACCCGTCAGCCGCCCCTCGACCTTCAGGGGGACGATCACGACGGCGTGCATCCCGGTGCCCGACAGGAGCGGTACGGCGCCCGGCGCGGTCGCCAGGTCCTCGTGCACGGCCGGCATGCGGGCCGAGCCATACCTGCCGTTGCCCGTCTCGACGGGGACGCGGGCGAAGCGCTGCCGCGCGGAAGGAAGGCCGGTCGTGGCGCGGACCTCCAGCTCCGTCTCGTCGTCCGTCGCCAGCAGGAGGAACGCTGCGTCGCCGTCGAGCATGTCGCGGGCGCGCTCCACCGTGCGCTGGAGGAGACCGTCGAGGTCGTCCGGCGGGGGGCCGCCCACCAGGCCGTCCAGCGGATCGCCGGTGCGGTCGAGCGCCTCGCCGCCGGAGTGCAGCGGCAGGCGCACGGGACTCTGGAGGACGGCGCGCTCGTCGTCGCGGACGATCAGGCAGACCGTGGACGGTTCGCCGTGGGTGTCGCGGACGCGCAGGTGGCACGCGTACACCGGGACGGTGCGGCCCTGGGCGTCGCGCAGGCCGTACGTGCCCTCCCAGCGGGAGAGGGACAGCGCCTCGGCGATACCGGTGCCGGTGCCGGGGGTCTGCGGCCAGGCGGCGAGGTCTCCGAGGGGCTTTCCGACGACCTGGTCGGGGTGGTAGCCGAAGAGCAGGCGGGCGTCGTCGTTCCAGGCCGTGACGGTGTCCGAGCGGTCCACCTGGACGACGGCGACGCGGACGCGCTCGTCGGTGACGGGGAGCGTCTCGTCGGGGACGACCGGGCCGGCCGAGCGGGTGCCCACCGGGGTGGCCGCCTGGTCGAGGCGGAACCAGACGCGCTTCTCGCTGGACGTGTAGTCCACGCCCCAGTGCGAGGCGAGCGCGGCGCACAGGAGGAGGCCGCGGCCGCCCTCGCTGTTGAGGTCGAGGCGGTTGCGGCCGACCTCGGCGAGGGGCAGTTCGCGCTCCGGGTGGCGGTCCACCACCTCGATGCGGACGCCGTCCTTGTCGCGCAGGCAGCGGACGTCGGCCGCCGTACCGGCGTGGACGACGGCGTTCGTGACGAGTTCGCTCGTGAGGACGACCGCGTCCTCGGTGAGATCGGTCAGGCCCCAGCCCTGGAGGGTGTCCCGCACGAACCCGCGCGCGGTCGCGACCGAGCGGCCCACCGGCTCGAAGGTGGCCGCAGCTCGCGCGGTGATCACGTACTCCCCCAGAGGTCGCTCGTTGTGCCGGATGCCAGGTTACTGACGTCGCCGTGCGAGGCGAACGGCGCATCCGCTGAATTCCCCCGGACCGGCGGACAGTGGTAAGCGATGCTGCCGAACTGTTATCGCCCGGTCGGTCGGGAGTGAAACACTGGGAGTGCCCGGTGTGCGAGCTCCGGGCGCAAGGTCGATCCTGCGGGAGGGACACAGTGGTGTCTGAGGGAGCGGATGTGCGCGCCGGGACGCGTGCGCGAACGAGAAGGCCGAGGGTCGGCGGCACCGTCGAAGTGGACGCCGCCGCCCTCGACCGGCTGCTCTCCGCCCTGGAGGCCATGCGGGACGGCAACATGCGCAAGCGCCTCACGGTCGTCGGCGAGGGGCCGATGGCGGAGATCGCCGCCGTCTACAACCAGGTCGCCGACCGCGGCCTGCACCTGACCGGCCAGCTCGCCGGCGTACGGCGGCTCGTCGGCCGGGAGGGGAAGCTCACCGAGCGGATGGAGACCGGCGTCTGCGAGGGCGCCTGGGGCAAGGCCGTCGACGACGCCAACGACCTCGTGGACGACCTGGTGCGCCCGGTCGCCGAGGTGGGGCGCGTGCTGACGGCGGTCGCGGACGGTGACCTGGAGCAGCGGATGGAGCTGCGGGTCGAGGCGCGGGACGGGACGGGCCGGCCGCTCAAGGGCGAGTTCCTGCGCGTGGGCCGTACGGTCAACGGGCTCGTGGACCATCTTTCGCAGTTCACCGACGAGGTGACGCGCGTCGCTCGTGAGGTCGGCACGGAGGGCAAGCTCGGCGGCCAGGCGAAGGTCCGCGGCATGTCCGGTTCGTGGAAGGGCCTGACGGACTCGGTCAACACCATGGCGGCCCGCCTGACGGCGCAGGTCAGGGACATCTCGACCGTCACGAAGGCGGTGAACGAGGGCGACCTGTCGCGGAAGGTGACCGTGCATGTCGCGGGCGAGATGCTGGAGCTGAAGGACACCGTCAACACGATGGTGGACCAGCTCTCGTCCTTCCAGTCCGAGGTGACGCGGGTGGCCCGCGAGGTGGGCACCGAGGGCGTGCTCGGCGGGCAGGCGCAGGTCAAGAACGTCGCGGGTGTGTGGAAGGACCTCACCGACTCCGTCAACACGATGGCGGGCAATCTCACCAAACAGGTGCGGGAGATCGCCCAGGTGACGACCGCCGTCGCGAACGGCGACCTGTCGCAGAAGATCACGGTCAGCGCGCGCGGCGAGGTCGCGCAGCTCGCGGACACGATCAACGACATGACGCTGACGCTCCAGTCGTTCGCCGACGAGGTGACCAGGACCGCCACCGAGATCGGTACGGAGGGCGCGCTCGGCGGGCAGGCGCGCGTCCAGGGCGTGGCCGGGGTGTGGAAGGAACTGACGGACTCCGTCAACACGGCGTTCCGGAACCTGACCGCGCAGGTCCGCGACATCGCGCAGGTGACGACGGCGGTCGCCAACGGTGACCTCTCGCAGAAGGTCACCGTCAACGTCTCCGGCGAGATGCTGGAGCTGAAGAGCACGGTCAACCGGATGGTCGACCAGCTGTCCTCGTTCCAGTCCGAGGTCACGCGCGTGGCCCGGGAGATCGGCGACGAGGGCGCGCTGGGCGGGCAGGCGTCCGTGCTGGGCGTCGCGGGCGCGTGGAAGGACCTCACCGACTCGGTGAACACCGCGTTCCGCAACCTCACCGGCCAGGTGCGGAACATCGCGCAGGTGACGACGGCGGTGGCGAACGGTGACCTTTCGCAGAAGGTGACGGTGGACGTCTCCGGCGAGATGCTGGAGCTGAAGAGCACGGTCAACCGGATGGTCGACCAGCTGTCCTCGTTCGCCGAGCAGGTGACGCGGGTCGCGACCGAGGTGGGCATCGAGGGGCGCCTCGGCGGCCAGGCCCAGGTGGAGGGCGTAAGCGGCACCTGGAAGGCGCTGACGGACTCGGTGAACCGGATGGCGTCGAACCTCACCGACCAGGTGCGGAACATCGCGCAGGTCACGACCGCCGTCGCGAACGGCGACCTCACCCAGAAGATCGCCGTGGACGCGCGCGGCGAGATCCTGGAGCTCAAGAGCACCGTCAACACGATGGTGGACCAGCTGTCGTCGTTCGCGGAGCAGGTGACGCGGGTCGCGCGCGAGGTGGGTACGGAGGGCCGCCTCGGCGGGCAGGCGCAGGTGTCCGGCGTCGCCGGTACGTGGCGCGACCTCACCGACTCCGTCAACGGGATGGCGGGCAACCTGACGGGGCAGGTCCGGAACATCTCGCAGGTCGCCATGGCGGTCGCGCGCGGTGACCTCACGCAGCGGATCACCGTGGACGCCAAGGGCGAGATCCTCGAACTGAAGGACACCCTGAACACGATGGTGGACCAGCTGTCGTCGTTCGCGGAGCAGGTCACGCGCGTGGCCCGCGAGGTGGGCACGGACGGGCGGCTCGGCGGGCAGGCGCAGGTCGAGGGCGTGGCCGGCACGTGGAAGGACCTCACGCAGTCGGTCAACAGCATGGCCAACAACCTGACGCTCCAGGTGCGGAACATCGCCGAGGTCACCACCGCGGTCGCCAGGGGCGACCTGACGAAGAAGATCACGGTGGACGCGCGCGGCGAGATCCTCGTACTGGTGACGACCGTGAACACGATGGTCGACCAGCTGTCGTCGTTCGCCGAGCAGGTCACGAGAGTGGCCCGTGAGGTCGGTACGGAGGGCCAGCTCGGCGGCCAGGCGCAGGTGCGCGGCGTCTCCGGGACGTGGAAGGCGCTCACCGACAACGTCAACCTGATGGCGCGCAACCTCACGACCCAGGTGCGCAACATCTCGGAGGTCGCCACGGCGGTGGCCAACGGCGACCTGTCCAAGCAGGTCACCGTCGAGGCCAGCGGCGAGGTCGCGCAGCTCGCCGACACCGTCAACCGGATGGTGACGACGCTGTCGTCGTTCGCCGCCGAGGTGACGCGGGTGGCGCGCGAGGTGGGCACGGAGGGGCGGCTCGGCGGCCAGGCGAAGGTCCCGGGCGTCTCGGGCACGTGGCGGGACCTCACGGAGTCCGTGAACCGCATGGCGTCCAACCTGACCGGGCAGGTCCGCAACATCCGCATGGTCACCACGGCCATCGCGCAGGGCGACCTGACCAAGAAGATGGACATCGACGCGCGGGGCGAGATCTTCGAGCTGAAGCAGACCCTCAACACGATGGTGGACCAGCTGTCGCTCTTCGCCGACCAGGTGACGAAGGTCGCCCGCGAGGTGGGCACCGACGGGCAGCTGGGCGGCCAGGCGCGGGTGCCCGGGGTCGCCGGCACCTGGAAGGACCTCACCGACTCGATGAACGAGATGGCGGCGAACCTGACGCGTCAGGTCCGCGGCATCGCGCGGGTCGCCGAGTTCGTGGACCGCGGCGACCACAACGTGCGCATCGACACCGACGCGGCGGGCGAGATCCTGGTCGTCCAGGAGAGCGTCAACAAGATGATCATCAACCTCCGGGAGACGACGCTCGCCAACAAGGAGACCGACTGGCTCAAGAGCAACCTGGCGCGGATCTCCGGCCTGTTGCAGGGCAGGCGGGAGCTCAAGGAGGTCGCCAGCATGGTGATGAGCGAGCTGGTTCCCGCCGTCACCGCGCAGCACGGGGCGTTCTTCCTCGCGGCGCAGACGGACGGCGACGTGGTCGGCGTCAGCGGCGGGTCCGACTACGAGCTGCGGATGTACGGGTCGTACGGCTTCGCGCCGGGGCACCAGGCGATCTCGTTCCGGCCGCGTGAGTCGCTGGTGGGGACGGCGGCCGACGAGAAGCGGATGATCCTCTTCGGGCCGACGCCGGAGGGGTACCTGAAGATCTCGTCGGGCCTCGGGGAGGCGCCGCCGGTGTTCGGCGTCGTGCTGCCGGTGCTGTTCGAGGACCAGGTACTCGGCGTGCTGGAGCTGGCGTCGTTCAAGCCGTTCACGCAGATCGAGCAGGACTTCCTGAAGCAGATGGCGGAGATGATCGCCACCACCGTCAACACGATCAGCGTGAACACCCGTACCGAGCTGCTGCTCGCCGGTTCGCAGGAGCTGGCCAGCCAGCTCAAGAGGCAGACGGCCGAGCTGGAGCAGCAGCAGGTGGCGCTGGAGTCGTCCAACTCGGAGCTGCGTGAGAAGGCGGACCTGCTGGCGCAGACCAACCGCCGGATCGAGGTGAAGAACTCCGAGATCGAGGAGGCGCGGCGCGGGCTCCAGGAGCGTGCCGAGCAACTCGCCGTCTCGATGCGGTACAAGTCCGAGTTCCTCGCGAACATGTCGCACGAGCTGCGGACGCCGCTCAACTCGCTGCTGATCCTCGCCAAGCTGCTCGCCGACAACGCGGAGGGCAACCTGTCGCCGAAGCAGGTCGAGTTCGCCGAGACGATCCACGGCGCGGGCTCCGACCTGCTCCAGCTGATCAACGACATCCTCGACCTGTCGAAGGTCGAGGCGGGGAAGATGGACGTCAGCCCGACGCGCATCGCGCTGGTGCAGCTGGTGGACTACATCGAGGCGTCGTTCCGCCCGCTGACCGCGGAGAAGAGCCTGGAGTTCTCGGTCCGCGTCTCGCCCGAACTGCCCGCGACGCTGCACACCGACGAGCAGCGGCTGTTGCAGGTGTTGCGCAACCTGCTGTCGAACGCGGTCAAGTTCACGGACACCGGGTCCGTCGAGCTGGTGATCAGGCCGGTGTCGGCCGAGGTGCCCGCGGAGATCAGGGACCAGCTGGTCGAGAACGGCGCGGGGCTCGCGCCGGACGCGCCGCTGGTCGCGTTCGCCGTGTCCGACACGGGCATCGGGATCGCGGCGAGCAAGATGCGGGTGATCTTCGAGGCGTTCAAGCAGGCGGACGGCACGACCAGCCGCAAGTACGGCGGCACCGGGCTCGGGCTGTCGATCAGCCGGGAGATCGCGCGGCTGCTCGGCGGGGAGATCCACGCGGCGAGCGAGCCGGGCCGCGGCTCGACGTTCACGCTCTACCTGCCGCTCCAGCCGACCGAGCTGCCGCCGCCCGGGTACGGGCAGATGGCGGCGGGCGGGGCGGTGCCGATCGAGGCGCGGCGTCCCGACCTCGCGCTGGAGGCGGGTCCGTCCGCGGCGGGGCGGGGCGAGCAGCACGGCCTGAACGGGAGCGGCCGTACGCCCGAGGAGGCGCCCGACCGCGACCGGGAGAACAGCCGCCGCGCGTCCATCGCGGCCGAGCGCGCCGCGGAGTCGCTCACCCGCCGCCACCGCGAGCGGTTCTCCGAGCCGGGCCCCGGCGAGGAACCGGGCGCACGGGCCGGGGAGTCGTCCGTCGACGACGAGGAACTGCGCAAGCTGTACCGGGAGTTCCGCGGCCGCAAGGTACTGATCGTGGACGACGACGTGCGGAACGTCTTCGCGCTCACCAGCGTCCTCGAACAGCACGGTCTGCGGGTGCTCTACGCGGAGAACGGGCGCGAGGGCATCGAGGTGCTGGAGTCCAACGAGGACGTCGTCCTGGTGCTGATGGACATCATGATGCCGGAGATGGACGGCTACGCGACGACGTCCGCGATCCGGCGCATGCCCCAGTTCTCGGGGCTGCCGATCATCGCGCTGACGGCGAAGGCGATGAAGGGCGACCGTGAGAAGACGATCGAGTCCGGCGCGTCCGACTACGTGACCAAACCGGTCGACACACCACACCTGTTGACGGTGATGGGGCACTGGATGCGCAGCCGGGCGTGACGTGCGGCGGGGTGCGTGGAGGCGGAACCACGGGCGCCGTCCGGGCGTTGTTCAGGTCGGACGGCGTGGTTCGCCGGGCTCGGGTGCCCGTGGTATCGTGACGCAGCGCAATGTGCTGATCACCGGGCGCCTTGCGTTCCTCTCCGTTCGGGCGAGTGGGCAGGGTGGTTCGCCGGTGGTGTCGAGGTCCGGGCCGTAGTGACATCGGTCTCCCGCGAGGGCGCGGGAACCCCCGGGGACGGCGTACACCGGCGCATGGCCGAGCAGGCTCGCTGGCATCGGTGCCGGGGAGGATGCCACCATGTCCGGCACAGGAGCGGGCGGCGGGACAGCGCCGTCCACAACGGCGGCGCGTGACCGCGCCGCAGGGGCGAGGAGGACGGGCCATGGTGCAGAAGGCCAAGATCCTCCTGGTCGATGACCGGCCCGAGAATCTGCTGGCGCTGGAGGCGATCCTCTCGGCGCTCGATCAGACACTGGTCCGTGCATCGTCAGGGGAGGAAGCGCTCAAGGCGCTGCTCACGGAGGACTTCGCGGTCATCCTGCTGGACGTCCAGATGCCGGGCATGGACGGCTTCGAGACGGCGGCGCACATCAAACGGCGCGAGCGCACGCGCGACATCCCCATCATCTTCCTGACCGCCATCAACCACGGTCCCCACCACACGTTCCGGGGCTACGCCGCGGGCGCGGTGGACTACATCTCCAAGCCGTTCGACCCGTGGGTCCTGCGCGCCAAGGTGTCGGTGTTCGTCGATCTGCACATGAAGAACGTGCAGTTGCGCGAGCAGGCCGCCCTGCTGCGCCGCGAACTGGAGGGCGGGCACGCCCAGCCGGACGCCGAACGCGGCGCGGGCGGCCTGCTGCCCGAGCTGTCGGCCCGCCTCGCGGCGGTGGAGGAGCAGGCCGAGGTCCTCTCCAAGGAACTGTCCGAGTCGGGTGGCAGCGCCGCCGTCTCCACGGCGGCCCACCTGGAGCGCAAGCTCGCCGGACTGCGCAGGGCACTTGACGCCCTGCAACCCGGCGCGGGACAGCAGAAGTCCGTCGATTCGCGCTGACGTCCCCTCAGGGGGTGTGCTCCGTGTTTCGGACGTGAGTCCCCGGTAACCTCACCCCCATGGCCTCACGTACGCCCGGCAAGGGTCCCCAGAACGGGCGCGGCGGTGCGGGGGCGGCAGGCAGGGCCGCCCCCGTGAAGAAGGCTCCCGCGAAGAAGGCGGCGGCACGCAAGCCGCCGGCCAAGAAGGCGGCACCCCGCAAGCCCCCGCCGCCGCCCCCGAAGCGCCCGTTCCTCGTACGCGTCGTCCGCGGCCTGTGGCTGGGGATCGCGCACCCGGTGGGCGCGCTGCTGCGCGGCGCGAAGGGGCTCGACCCGGCGCACCGCAAGGACGGCCTGGCGCTGCTGCTGCTGGCGCTCGCCCTCGTCGTCGCGGCCGGTACCTGGTCCAACCTCAGCGGGCCGGTCGGCGAACTGGTCACCATCATCGTGACGGGCGCGCTCGGCCGCCTCGACGTCGTCCTGCCGGTCGTCCTCGCCTTCCTCGCGGTCCGGCTGATCCGGCATCCGGAGCAGCAGGAGGCGAACGGACGGATCGTCATCGGGCTGACGGCGCTCCTCGTCGGCGTACTCGGGCTCGTGCACATCTTCACCGGCGCCCCGGGGCGCAGCGAGGGCGCGCAGGCCCTGCGGGACACCGGCGGCCACCTCGGCTGGGCGGCGTCGCGGCCGCTGATCCTGGCGGTCGGGGAGCCGCTGGCGATGGCGCTGCTCGTGCTGGTGACCGTCTTCGGGCTGCTCGTCGTCACGGCGACCCCGGTCAACGCGATCCCGCGTCGCCTGCGGGAGTGCGCGGTGCGCCTCGGGCTGCTGGAGGAGCACGCGCCGGACGGGCCGGGGCCCGGGTTCGGCGTGGGCATCGAGGCGGCGCCGGGCGAGCAGGACCCGTACGGGGACCGGGACGAGCCGGACGCGTACGGCGACGAGGAGCCCTACCGCGACCGTCCCGCGCCCCGCCGCGGCGGGCGGCCCCGGCGCGCGCCCGGCGTGGACGGCGGCGAGACCGCCGTGGCCAGGCCGCGGCGCGGGGAGCGTGGCACCGTGGACCCGGTGGACGTGGCGGCCGCGGCGGCGGCGTCGCTGGACGGCGCGCTGCTGCACGGCGTGCAGCCGTCGCCGCTCGTCGCCGAGATCAGCAGCCGCGTCTCCACCGGGCGCGGCGGGCGGAGGGGCCGCGACGCGGACACCGGCGACGTTCCGGACGGCTCGGAAGACGCCGACGGCGCCGACAGCACGGGCCGCGCCGGCAGGCCCGCCGCGGCGTCGTCCCCGTCAGGCGCGGTGCCCGACCTGACCAAGAGCCCTCCCGAGCCGGTGGCCTCGCTCCCCCCGCGCGCCGAGCAGCTCCAGCTCGCCGGGGACGTCACGTACGCCCTCCCGTCCCTCGACCTGCTGACCCGCGGCGGCCCCGGGCGCACGCGCAGCGCGGCGAACGACGCGGTGGTGGACTCGCTGACCACGGTCTTCACGCAGTTCAAGGTGGACGCCCGGGTCACCGGCTTCACGCGCGGCCCGACCGTCACGCGCTACGAGGTCGAGCTGGGCCCGGCCGTGAAGGTCGAGAAGATCACGGCGCTGACGAAGAACATCGCCTACGCCGTCGCCAGCCCCGACGTGCGCATCATCAGCCCGATCCCCGGCAAGTCGGCGGTCGGCATCGAGATCCCGAACAGCGACCGCGAGATGGTCAACCTGGGGGACGTGCTGCGCTCCGCGGACGCCGCCGGCGAGACCGATCCGCTGCTCGTCGGCCTCGGCAAGGACGTCGAGGGCGGCTACGTGACGGCCGACCTGGCGAGGATGCCGCACCTGCTGGTCGCGGGCGCCACCGGCTCCGGCAAGTCGTCCTGCATCAACTGCCTCATCACGTCGGTCATGGTGCGGTCCTCGCCGGACGACGTGAAGCTGGTCCTCGTCGATCCCAAGCGCGTCGAGCTGACCGCGTACGAGGGCATCCCGCACCTGATCACCCCGATCATCACCAACCCGAAGCGGGCCGCCGAGGCGCTCCAGTGGGTCGTGCGCGAGATGGACCTCAGGTACGACGACCTGGCGGCGTACGGCTTCCGGCACATCGACGACTTCAACGCCGCCGTGCGCGCGGGCAAGGTCAGCCCGCCGGACGGCAGCGGGCGTGAGCTGGCGCCGTACCCGTACCTGCTGGTGATCGTGGACGAGCTGGCGGACCTGATGATGGTCGCGCCGCGTGACGTGGAGGACGCCATCGTCCGCATCACCCAGCTGGCCCGCGCCGCCGGCATCCACCTGGTGCTGGCCACGCAGCGGCCGAGCGTGGACGTCGTGACCGGCCTGATCAAGGCGAACGTGCCCTCCCGCCTCGCCTTCGCCACCTCGTCGCTGGCGGACAGCCGCGTGATCCTCGACCAGGCGGGCGCCGAGAAGCTGATCGGCAAGGGCGACGGGCTGTTCCTGCCGATGGGCGCGAACAAGCCGGTCCGCATGCAGGGCGCCTATGTCACGGAGGCGGAGGTCGCGGCCGTCGTCGGGCACTGCAAGGAGCAGACGGCGCCGGTCTTCCGCGACGACGTGACGGTCTCGTCCGGCGCGAAGAAGGAGATCGACGAGGAGATCGGCGACGACCTCGACCTGCTGTGCCAGGCGGCGGAGCTGGTGGTGTCCACCCAGTTCGGCTCGACGTCGATGCTCCAGCGCAAGCTGCGGGTCGGGTTCGCCAAGGCGGGGCGGCTGATGGACCTCATGGAGTCGCGCGGCGTGGTGGGCCCGAGTGAGGGGTCGAAGGCCAGGGACGTCCTCGTGAAACCGGACGAGCTGGATGGCGTGCTCGCGCTGATCCGGGGGCAGACGGAGGGCTAGGGTCTGTCCGGCGGATCTTGCCTGTCTCACGACGCCGGCTACGGCACCTCGCTGCGTTGCCGAATCGCGCGAATACGGCCAGGTATGAGCTGCGATCCGGCGCCTTGCGATGCACCGCATCCGACGCCGTGAGCCGCGACAAGATCCGCCGGACAGACCCTAGGGCCGGACAGACCCTGGGCCGTTCCCCCGTTCGGCCGGTCCCGGCCGTACCGCGGTCGCGGTGCGGCGGCGTGCGCCGTACGGGCGGGGTGGCGGCCGGGGAGCGGTGCGGTACGGCCATCCGGTTGGCGGACAAATGCAGTCGGCCCGGTTGCCCGATCCTTCCGCTCCGCCCCTAGACTTATATGCACAGCACGCGGCCTCCCGCTCGAAAGGCGCCCCCGTGTCCCAAGGCAACTCCGCAGCCGAGGACCGGCGTTCCGTCGGCCGGCTCCTTCAGCAGGCGCGTATCGAAGCCCGGCTGACCGTGGATGACGTCAGTGCGTCCACACGGGTCCGTATTCCGATCGTGCAGGCGATCGAAGAGGACGATTTCAGTCGCTGCGGCGGGGACGTCTACGCCCGGGGCCACATCCGCAGTCTCGCCCGCGCGGTCGGTCTCGACCCCGCGGAGCTGGTCGAGCTGTACGACGAGCAGCGGGACCCCGAGCCCGTGCTGCTCTCGTCCGGACCTCTGTTCGACGCGGAGCGCATCCGGCCCGAGCCGCGGCGGCCCAACTGGACGGCCGCCATGGTCGCGGCGATCGTCGCGGTCGTCGGTTTCGTGGGCTTCACCTTCTTCAGCGGCGGCGGCGAGACCAGCCCCGGCGCCACGGCCGAGAACTCCCCGGTGCCAGGCCGCCCCGGCGGCGTCGCCGGCGGCGAGCCCGAGGCAGGCGACCCGTCCGCCGCGCCGCCCACCCGGCCGCAGGAGGACGAGCCCGAGCCGTCCGAGAGCGCCGTGGCGGCGGCACCCGCCGACAAGGTGACCGTCAGGCTCACCATGGACGGCGGCAACAGCTGGATCTCCGTCAAGGACAGCACGGGCCGCGTCGTCTTCGAGGACGTCCTGCGGGACGGCGACTCCCAGACCTTCACCGACGACGACCGGCTCGACCTCGTGCTCGGCAACGCCGGGGCCGTCCAGCTCCACGTCAACGGCAAAGAGATCGACAGTGATTTCGAGTCCGGCCAGGTGCAGCGCCTGACCTACACGCCGGGCGACCCCGAGGAGGGGTGACCGTCGCCGGGCGGGGGAGGCGCGCGGCCGGGGACGAAGTAGGCTGAGCGCATGTCCGAACGCCGCACCGTCGCCCTGGTCACTCTTGGTTGCGCCCGTAATGAGGTGGATTCAGAAGAGCTGGCGGGGCGTCTCGCCGCGGACGGCTGGGACCTCGTGGACGACGCGGCGGACGCCGAGGTCGCCGTGGTCAACACGTGCGGCTTCGTCGAGGCCGCCAAGAAGGACTCCGTCGACGCGCTCCTGGAGGCCGGGGAGCTGAAGTCGGGCGCGGCGGGCGGCGGACGCACGCGCGCCGTCGTCGCCGTCGGCTGCATGGCGGAGCGCTACGGCAAGGAGCTGGCGGAGGCGCTGCCAGAGGCGGACGCCGTCCTGGGCTTCGACGACTACGCGGACATCTCCGAGCGGCTGCGCACCATCCTCGCGGGCGGCGTCCACACCTCGCACGTCCCGCGCGACCGCCGCAAGCTCCTGCCGATCAGCCCCGCCGACCGGCAGGGCACCGACGTCGCGCTGCCGGGCCACGGCGCCGCGCCCGTCCCGGCCGACGCCATAACCGACCTGCCCGCCGGGATCGCCCCGGCGTCGGGGCCGCGCGCGCCGCTGCGCCGCAGGCTGGACGACAGCCCCGTCGCGTCCGTGAAACTGGCCTCCGGCTGTGACCGGCGGTGCAGCTTCTGCGCGATCCCGTCGTTCCGCGGCTCGTTCATCTCGCGCCGCCCCTCCGACGTGCTCGGCGAGGCCCGCTGGCTGGCGGAGCAGGGCGTCCGCGAGATCATGCTCGTCTCCGAGAACAACACGTCCTACGGCAAGGACCTCGGCGATCTGCGGCTGTTGGAGACGCTGCTGACCGAACTCGCCGCGGTCGACGGCCTGGAGCGCATCCGCGTCAGCTACCTCCAGCCCGCCGAGATGCGCCCGGGGCTGATCGACGTGCTCACCGGCACCGAGAAGGTCGCGCCCTACTTCGACCTCTCCTTCCAGCACTCGGCACCGTCCGTGCTGCGCGCGATGCGCCGCTTCGGCGACACCGACCGGTTCCTCGACCTGCTGGCGGCCATCAGGGGCAAGGCGCCGCTGGCCGGGGTCAGGTCCAACTTCATCGTGGGCTTCCCGGGCGAGACCGAGGCCGACGTCGCCGAGCTGGAACGCTTCCTGACCGCCGCGCGCCTCGACGCGATCGGCGTCTTCGGGTACTCCGACGAGGAGGGCACCGAGGCCGCCGGGTACGAGGGCAAGCACGCGCCCGAGGTGGTCGCCGAGCGGCTGGCGCGCGTCACGCAGCTCGCGGACGGGCTGATCGCCCAGCGTGCCGAGGAGCGGATCGGCGAGCCCGCGCGGGTCCTCGTGGAGTCCCTGGACGGGGACGACGTCGAGGGCGAGGAGCCGTGGACCGGCGCGGACGGGCTGGCCGGCGAGGTCGTCGCCGTCGGCCGCGGGGCGCACCAGGCGCCGGAGACGGACGGCCACATCATGCTCGTCGGACCGGCGGACGCGGCCAAACCCGTCGTCGGGCACTTCGTGGCCACCGAGATCGTCGCCACGCGGGGCGTGGATCTGGTCGCCATGCTGCGGCCCGGCCCCGACGGGGCCGCCAGATGACGGGAATCCCGGCCTCCGCCGCCGGACGCGGCCGGGCGGCGGACGCGCGGACGGCCGCCGCGGCTCCGGGGCTGTGGAACATCGCCAACGTCCTGACCATGGTCAGGCTGCTGCTCGTCCCCGTCTTCGTGCTGCTGATGTTCGCCGACGGCGGGCACGACCCGGCCTGGCGCTCGCTGGCCTGGGCGGCGTTCACCGTCGCCATGATCACGGACCTCTTCGACGGCGAGCTGGCCAGGCGCCGCAACCTCGTCACCGACTTCGGCAAGATCGCCGACCCCATCGCCGACAAGGCGATCATGGGCGCCGCCCTCATCTGCCTGTCGCTGCTGTCCGCCGTCCCGTGGTGGGTGACGGCGGTCATCCTCGTGCGGGAACTGGGCATCACCGCGATGCGTTTCTGGGTCATCAGGTGGGGCGTGATGGCGGCGGGCCGCGGCGGCAAGCTGAAGACCCTCACGCAGGGTATCGCCGTCGGCATGTACATCCTGTCACTCACCGGGCCGCTGGCGTCACTGCGCTGGTGGGTGATGGCGGCGGCCGTGGTGTTGACGGTCGCGACCGGTCTCGACTACGTGCGGCAGGCGCTCGTGCTGCGCCGCGCGGGGCTCGCGAAGGAGCGGGCGGAGGCCGGTGGCCATGCGCGGTAACGCGGCCGGTGACACGGAGAGTCGCGGCTCGCTCACGGCCCGGCAGGTGCTCCAGCTGCTCGCGGAACGCGGGCAGACCGTCGCCGTAGCCGAATCCCTGACCGGCGGGCTGGTCGCCGCGACCCTCACGGACGTGCCGGGCGCCTCGCGGGCGTTCCGCGGCTCCGTGACGGCGTACGCGACCGAGGTCAAGCGGACCGTGCTCGGTGTGGACGGCGGCCTGCTCGCCGAGCGCGGGGCGGTCGACGCGGAGGTCGCCAGGCAGCTCGCGGCGGGCGTGCGCGCCCTGCTGCGCGCCGACTGGGGACTGGCCACGACGGGCGTCGCCGGGCCCGGCGAGCAGGACGGAAAACCGGCCGGAACGGTGTACGTCGCGGTTTCGGGCCCGGCAACCGGGAAAGTCGTGGCTCAGCGACTCAGCCTGCACGGCGACCGCGCCGCCATCAGGACCGGCAGCGTACGAGCGGTCCTCACCCTGCTGCGCAACGAGCTGGTCCTCCCGGTCGGCCGGGCGGACCGTGGTGCGGAGGAGGGGCAGGATACGGAACAGGACGGAGGAGATGGATGTTTGCAGCCCTGAGTGAACAAGACATCGCTCCCCGCGCGGGGGGAGTCCGAGGCGGTACGGTGGGGCATGAAGCAAGCGAGGCCAACGGTCCGAGGAGGGAGCCACCGATGATCCTGCTCCGTCGCCTGCTGGGTGACGTGCTGCGTCGGCAGCGCCAACGTCAGGGCCGCACGCTGCGCGAAGTGTCCTCTTCGGCCCGGGTCTCCCTCGGCTACCTCTCCGAGGTGGAACGGGGGCAGAAGGAAGCGTCATCGGAGCTGCTCGCCGCCATCTGCGACGCGCTCGACATGCGGATGTCGGAGCTGCTGCGCGAGGTGAGCGACGAACTGGCTCTCGCCGAACTGGCCCAGTCGGCCGCGAGTGACGCGGTGCCGTCGCTCGGCGCCGCCGGCCGGGGGCTCGGGGAGCGTCCGATGCTCAATCCGGTCCGCGTGCCGCGTGTGTCCTCCGTCACCCACCGCGCCGACGACCACGTCACGATCAAGGCCCCGGCCGAGGCCGTGGACGTCGTCGCCGCCTGACCCCCGCCCGTTCCGACCCCCCCGCCCGCGCCGCCGAGAGGCGCGCGCCCCCGCGGCCCGGCCCCCCGGCGCGTCAGCCCCGGAGGCGGAGCCCGCGTGGCGTGGCGTGGAATCCCGCGGCCTCCAGCAGCCGGACCCAGAACGGGTCGCCGAGGACCGGAGAGCCATTGACCCGCTCCACCGTGAGCGTGCCCAGAGCGCCCGCTGAGGCTGCCCGGACGAGTTCCCCGGCCGCCGTGCGCCAGATCTCCTCGTGCGCCCCCTGGCCGTCGCCCTGCGCCCACGCGAGCAGCGTCCTGCCGCCGCGCTCCACGTAGAGCACCAGCTCCCCCGCGACCAGCACGACCAGCGCGCCCGCCTTGCGTCCTGGCTTGTGCCCCGCGCCCTGCGGCGCCTCGGGCCACGGCAGCGCCGCCCCGTACGCGTTCGCCGGATCGGCGGCGGCCAGCAGGACGGCCTGCGCCGCGGTGTCCGGGCGTGCGCGCTCCGTGGCCGTGCCGACGGCGCGCAGCCGGTCCACGGCCCCGTCCATCGCGAACTGGGCCGCTCCGAGCCCCTCCACGACGTAGCCGCGCCTCGCCTGGCCGCTGTCCTCGAAGGCGGTGAGGACCCGGTAGGCCGCCGAGAAGCCGCCCTGCACGCCCTCCGCCGCCACCGTGCCCCGGGTGACCACCCCGTGCCGGTCGAGGAGCGTACGGGCCAGGGCGTGCGCGCGCAGGGTCGTCTCCGGCTCGCGCTCGGGCAGCAGGGACCAGCGTCCGCCGACCGTGGGCGGGCCCGTACGCCCCGCCGTGGGGCGCCGGGCGCCGCCGGTGCCGACGGCGAACGAGCCGTACCGCCCGCGCGGGGTGGCGCGGCGTGCCCGGTGCGCCGTGGCGCCCGCCGTGCGGCCCGAGCCGAGGAGGGCGCGCAGGGGGCCGAGGGTGTCGTTCGTCAGCCGCCCCGACCAGGCGAGGTCCCAGACGGCGTCGGCGAGCGCCGTGTCGGACACGGGCTCGCCGGGGGAGCCGACGCGTTCGGCGATCTGGCGGAAGAACAGCCCGTAGCCGCCGGAGAGCGCGTCGAGGACCGCCGTGTGCAGGGGCGTCAGCTCCAGCGGGTGCGGCTGCGGGAGCAACAGGGGGGCGCTGTCGGCCGGATGGAGGGCGATCCAGCCGTCCTTGCCCGGCAGCGCGCCCGCGCCCGCCCACACGACCTCGCCCGAGGCGGTCAGTTCGTCCAGCATGGCCGGGGCGTAGCCGGAGACGCGTGCGGGCAGCACGAGCCGTTCGAGCGCGGACGCGGGCACCGGGGCGCCCTGCAACTGCTCGACGGCGCGCAGGAGTCCGTCGATGCCGCGCAGTCCGCCGCGGCCGCCGGGGGCCGTGACGTTCTGCCACTGGGGCAGGAACGCGGCCAGGGCGGCGGGCGGTACCGGCTCCACCTCCTGCCGCAGCGCGGCCAGCGAACGCCGCTTCAGCCTGCGCAGGACGGCCGGGTCGCACCACTCGTGGCCGGTGCCGTCCGGGCGGAACTCGCCCTGCACCAGGCGGCCGTCCGCGCCCAGCCGCCGCAGCGCGCCGTCCACGACCGCCGTCCCCAGGCCGAACCGCTCGGCGGCCGACGCCGAGGTGAAGGGCCCGTGCGTGCGGGCGTACCGGGCGAGGAGGTCGCCGAGCGGGTCCTGCACCGGTTCGGTGAACGCCTCGGGCACCCCGACGGGGAGCGCGGTCCCCAGGGCGTCGCGCAGCCGTCCCGCGTCCTCGATGGCCGCCCAGTGCTCGGCGCCGGCGATCCGCACGCGGATCGCGCGCCGCGCGGCGGCCAGTTCGCCGGCCCAGACGGTGTCGGCGCCGCGCTCGGCCAGTTCGTCGTCGGTCAGCGGGCCGAGGACGCGCAGGAGGTCGGCGACGCCCTCGGCGTCCCGGACGCGCCGCTCGTCCGTCAGCCAGGCCAGCTCGCGCTCCAGCTCGGCGAGGACCTGCGGGTCGAGCAGTTCGCGCAGTTCGGCCTGGCCGAGCAGTTCGGCCAGCAGCCGGGAGTCGAGGGACAGGGCGGCGGCGCGCCGTTCGGCCAGCGGCGAGTCGCCCTCGTACAGGTACTGCGCGACGTAGCCGAAGAGCAGGGAGCGGGCGAACGGTGACGGCTCCTGGGTCGTCACCTCCACCACCCGGACCCGGCGGGCCTCGACGTCGCCCATCAGCTGGACGAGGCCGGGGACGTCGAAGACGTCCTGGAGGCATTCGCGGACGGCCTCCAGCACGATGGGGAACGAGCCGAACTCGCCGGCGACCGACAGCAGCTGGGCCGCGCGCTGGCGCTGCTGCCACAGCGGGCTGCGCTTGCCGGGGCTGCGGCGCGGCAGCAGCAGGGCGCGCGCCGCGCACTCGCGGAAACGGGCGGCGAACAGGGCCGAGCCGCCGACCTGTTCGGTGACGATCTGCTCGACGTCGCCCCGGTCGAAGAGCACGTCGGCGGTGCCCACCGGCGCCTGGGCGTCGTCGTACGCGGCGTCGCGCGGTCCGGGGACGGCGTCGGGGGTGTCCGCGTCGAGGGCGAGCACGTCCATGTCGGGGAGCCGCAGGACGATCCCGTCGTCCGCGTGGGCCACCTGGGCGTCGAAGCCGAAGCGCTCGGTGATCCTGGCGCCGAGGGCGAGGGCCCAGGGGGCGTGCACCTGCGCGCCGAACGGGGAGTGGATCACGACGCGCCAGTCGCCCAGTTCGTCGCGGAAGCGCTCGACGACGACGGTACGGTCGTCGGGCAGGTGCCCGCACGCCCGGCGCTGCTCGTCGAGGTAGGCGAGGACGTTGTCCACCGCCCAGGTGTCCAGGCCTGCCATGCCGAGCCGTTCGCGCGCGGCCTCCGCGGGGAGGGCGCCGACCTCGCGGACGAACGCGCCGAGGGCACGGCCGAGTTCCAGCGGGCGCCCGAGCTGGTCGCCCTTCCAGAAGGGCAGCCGTCCCGGCACGCCGGGGGCGGGCGAGACGAGCACGCGGTCGCGCGTGATGTCCTCGATGCGCCAGGACGTCGTGCCCAGCGTGAAGACGTCGCCGACCCGGGACTCGTAGACCATCTCCTCGTCCAGCTCGCCCACCCGGCCGCCACCGCGGCGCGGGTCCGCGCCCGCGAGGAACACCCCGAACAGGCCGCGGTCCGGGATGGTGCCGCCCGAGGTGACGGCCAGCCGCTGCGCGCCCGGCCTGCCGGTGACGGTGTGCGCCACGCGGTCCCACACGAGGCGGGGCCGCAGTTCGGCGAAGGCGTCGGACGGGTAGCGCCCGGCGAGCATGTCGAGAACGGCGTGGAAGGCCGACTCAGGGAGCGCGGCGAAGGGGGCGGCGCCGCGCACGACGGTCAGCAGCTCGTCCACGTCCCAGCTGTCCATCGCCGTCATCGCGACGATCTGCTGGGCCAGCACGTCCAGCGGATTGGCGGGGACGCGCAGCCGTTCGATCTCCCCGTCGCGCATCCGCTCGGTGACCACCGCCGACTGCACGAGGTCGCCCCGGTACTTGGGGAAGACCACGCCGGACGAGACGGCGCCGACCTGGTGTCCCGCGCGGCCCACCCGCTGGAGCCCGGAGGCCACCGACGGCGGGGACTCGACCTGCACGACGAGGTCGACGGCGCCCATGTCGATGCCCAGCTCCAGGCTGGACGTGGCGACGACGGCGGGCAGGCGGCCCGCCTTCAGGTCCTCCTCGATGAGGGCGCGCTGCTCCTTGGACACGGACCCGTGGTGCGCCCGCGCCAGGACGGGCGGCGCGCCCCTGGCCGCGCCGGACCCGCCCATCAGCTCGGCGGGGGAGTGCTCCTCGGGCAGGGGTTCGCCGGTGGCGCGCTGGACGGCGATCTCGTTCATCCGGTTGCACAGCCGTTCGGCGAGGCGGCGTGAGTTGGCGAAGACGATGGTCGAGCGATGGGCCTGCACGAGGTCCACGACGCGTTCCTCGACCGAGGGCCAGATCGACGGCTGCTCGCCCGAGCCCGGCGCGTCCGGCACCGGCGAGCCGCCCAGCTCGCCCATGTCGGGGACGGGCACGACGACGGACAGGTCGAAGACCTTGCCCGAGGGCGGCTGGACGATCCTGGCCTTGCGGCGCGGCGACAGGAACCTGGCCACCTCGTCCACGGGGCGCACGGTGGCGGACAGCCCGATGCGCCGGGCGGGGCGGGGCAGCAGGAGGTCGAGCCGTTCCAGCGACAGCGCGAGGTGGGCGCCCCGCTTGGTGCCCGCGACGGCGTGCACCTCGTCGAGCACCACCGTCTCCACGCCCGCGAGGGCCTCCCTGGCGGCCGAGGTCAGCATGAGGAACAGGGACTCGGGCGTGGTGATCAGGATGTCCGGCGGCCTCCTGACGAGGGCGCGGCGGTCGGTCGCCGGGGTGTCGCCCGTCCTGGTGCCGACGCGGATGTCCGGCTCGGGCAGCCCGAGCCGGACGGCCTCCTGGCGGATGCCGGTCAGCGGGCTGCGGAGGTTCCGCTCCACGTCGACGGCCAGCGCCTTGAGGGGCGAGATGTACAGGACGCGGCAGCGCTTGTACGGCTCGGCGGGCGGCGGGACGGTGGCGAGCCGGTCGAGCGAGGCCAGGAAGGCGGCCAGTGTCTTGCCCGACCCGGTGGGCGCGACGACGAGGGCGTCGGACTCCTCGGCGATGGCCCGCCAGGCGCCCTCCTGGGCGGCCGTGGGCGCGCGGAAGGCACGCGTGAACCAGGCCCTGGTCGGGGCGGAGAAGCCCGACAGCGCCGATTCCGGGTCCGGGGTCGCCGTGGTGTGCATGTGCCCATCGTGCACCCACCCACTGACATCACCGGCGGCGTCACGGCCGCACCGCCGGTCGCGCGGGAGACCGCGCCCGGACCGTGGCCCGCGCGATGATCGCACAATGGGAGCCATGACCTCCGCCGAACAGGCCCGCCACTGGCGCTTCGCGGGACTGCCCGACGTCGACCTGCTGCGGGCGGCCTACGTGCGGCACAACTTCTCCCGGCACACGCACGAGACGTTCGTCATCGCCGCCATCACCTCCGGGGCCGAGGCGTTCCACTGCGACGGCAGCCTGGAGCGCGCCGGGGCCGGCGCGCTCGCCCTCGTCAACCCGGACACGCCGCACACCGGGCACGCGGCGGTGCCGGAGGGGTGGCGGTACAGCGTCCTCTACCCGGCGGCCGACCTGGTCGCCGGGATCGGCGCCGACCTGTGGGGCGTGCACGGCAGGACGGGGTTCACGACGGCCGTGCTGGACGACCCGGGGGCGGTGCGGCTGGTCGCGGGGGTGCTCCGGGCGGCGGACGAGGGGAACGCGCTGGCGGCCGACAGCCTGACCCGCGCGGTCGTGGCCCGGCTGCTGCTGCGGGCGGGCGGCGCGCTGCCCCGGCGTACGGTGCCGGGGCCCGGCGCGCGGGTGGCCGAGCGCGCCCGCGACCTGCTGGAGGCCCGGCTCACCGACCCGCCCTCGCTGGCCGGGCTCGCGGACAGCCTCGGCGCCCGCCCGTTCGGGCTGCTCCGCGCCTTCCGCGAGCGGTACGGCCTGCCGCCGCACGCCTGGCTCACCGACGCGCGGGTCAGGCGGGCCAGGGCGCTGCTCGACACCGGTGTCCGGCCCGCCGACGCGGCGGCGCGCGTCGGGTTCACCGACCAGTCGCACCTGCACCGGCACTTCGTCCGCGCGGTCGGGGTCGCGCCGGGCGCGTACCAGCGGGAACGGCGCGGCGCGGACCGGACGGCCTGAGGCGGCGGCGTACCGGGGCGGTGCAAGAACGTACAAGACCGGGCGGCGGACCGGTCGTTAACGTACCGGCATGATCGAGAACTCGGTGGCAGACGGACAGGAGCGCCCCCCGCCGGGCCGTGCGGCGAGACCGGTGGCGCGCGACGCGGCGGGCGTCGGATTCGCCGTGGGACTGTCCGGGTTCGCCTTCGGCGTGACAGCCGTCTCCAGCGGTCTCAGCGTCCCCCAGGCGTGCGCGCTCAGCCTGTTCGCCTTCACCGGCGCCTCCCAGTTCGCCCTGGTCAGCGCGCTCGCGGCGGGCGGCTCGGCGCCCACGGCGGCGGCCGGCGCGCTCTTCCTCGGCCTGCGCAACTGCTTCTACGGGTTGCGGCTGTCGGCGCTGCTGCGGCTGCCGCGGTGGCTCCGCCCCCTGGCCGCTCAGTGGGTGATCGACGAGACGTCGGCCGTCGCGTTCGCCCAGCGGGACCGCGCGTCCGCCAGGATCGGCTTCGCGGTCACCGGCGTGACGCTCTACCTGTGCTGGAACCTGACGACCCTGGCGGGCGCGCTCGGCGCCGGTGCGCTCGGCGACCCGGCGGCCTGGGGCCTGGACGCTGCCGGGCCCGCAGTCTTCCTCGCCCTGCTGGCCCCCATGCTGCGCGGCACGACCGAACGGGCCGCGGCGGCGGGTGCCGTCCTCCTCGCCCTGGCCGGGCTCCCGCTGCTCCCGGCGGGGGTGCCGGTCCTGGTCGCCGGGCTCGCCGCGCCACTGGCGCTGCTGGCCACCGGCCGCCGCGGGGGGAGCGGCGTGCCAGGGGCATCCGGAGTGGACACGCGCGCGGACGCGGGAACGGAGGCGGTGTGATGGCGGTCTGGACGGCGATCGCGGTGACGGCGGTCGGCTGCTACCTGGTGAAGCTCCTCGGCCTCTCGGTGCCCGCGGGGGCGCTGGAACGGCCCGGTGTCCGGCGGCTGGCCGCCCTGCTGCCGGTCGCGCTGCTCGCGGCGCTCACCGCCCTCCAGACGGTGGACGACGGCACGGGGGGCCTGACCCTGGACGCGCGGGCGGCCGGGGTGGGGGCGGCGGCTGTCGCGCTGCTGCTGCGGGCGCCGTTCCTGCTGGTGGTGGCCGTGGCGGTCGCCGTCACCGCGGGTGCGCGGGCGCTGGGCGGATAGGGGGCGCGATACTTGGCCCATGCGGTTGACGGACTTCTGGCAGCGGATGACGGAACACTTCGGGGCGGCGTACGCGGACTCCTTCGCCCGGGACCACGTGATGTCCGGACTGGGTGGCCGGACCGTGTGTGAGGCACTCGACGCCGGGTGGGACGCCAAGGATGTATGGCGGGTCGTCTGTACGGCCATGGACGTGCCTCAGCGCCTTAGATAGGGCGTCTGACCTGCGCTTTCCGGGTTATCCACAGGCTGCGGCGCTCGCTTGACACGAAAATCGAACAGCCATTCTCATGGGGGGTGCGGGACGGTGCCTGGCGGCGTCAGTACGCCGGTTGTCAGTGCCAGGCGCTAGCGTCCGTGGATGTGAAGCGATCGAATCAGACGGACCGGGTGGCACCCATGGCAGGTACGGACCGCGAGAAGGCGCTCGACGCCGCACTCGCACAGATTGAACGACAATTCGGCAAGGGCGCGGTGATGCGTCTGGGGGAGCGGCCGAACGAGCCGATCGAGATCATCCCCACCGGTTCCACGGCCCTCGACGTGGCCCTGGGCGTCGGCGGGCTGCCGCGTGGCCGGGTGGTCGAGGTCTTCGGCCCCGAGTCCTCCGGCAAGACGACCCTCACCCTCCACGCGGTGGCCAACGCCCAGCGGGCGGGGGGCACGGTCGCCTTCGTCGACGCCGAGCACGCGCTCGACCCCGAGTACGCCAAGCGGCTCGGCGTGGACGTGGACCAGCTGATCCTCTCCCAGCCGGACAACGGCGAGCAGGCCCTGGAGATCACGGACATGCTCATCAGGTCGGGCGCCCTCGACCTGATCGTCATCGACTCGGTCGCGGCCCTGGTGCCGCGCGCGGAGATCGAGGGCGAGATGGGCGACTCCCACGTCGGCCTCCAGGCCCGGCTCATGAGCCAGGCGCTGCGGAAGATCACCGGCGCGCTCAACCAGTCCAAGACCACGGCGATCTTCATCAACCAGCTCCGCGAGAAGGTCGGCGTCATGTTCGGCTCGCCCGAGACGACGACGGGTGGCCGCGCGCTGAAGTTCTACGCCTCGGTGCGGCTGGACATCCGCCGTATCGAGACGCTGAAGGACGGCACCGACGCGGTCGGCAACCGCACGCGCGTCAAGGTCGTGAAGAACAAGGTGGCCCCGCCCTTCAAGCAGGCCGAGTTCGACATCCTCTACGGCGTCGGCATCAGCCGTGAGGGCGGGCTGATCGACATGGGGGTGGAGCACGGCTTCATCCGCAAGTCCGGCGCCTGGTACACCTACGAGGGCGACCAGCTCGGCCAGGGCAAGGAGAACGCCCGCAACTTCCTGCGGGACAACCCGGCCCTCGCCGACGAGATCGAGAAGAAGATCAAGACGAAGCTCGGCATCGGACCGAAGGCCGGGGAGGCCGGGGAGGAGCCGGGCAAGGACGCGGCGGCGGACGCACCGGCCGTTCCCGCACCGGCCACCGCGCCCGCGGTCGCTCCGGCGGCCAAGACGTCCCGGGCGGCCAAGCCCGTGGCGGCAGCGGCGGCCAAGAGCTGATCCATGACCCGGCGCAGTGAATGGCCGGAGTACGCGGCGCACGACGGTGGTTCCCCTCCGTCCTCCGCTTCCGGTGCGGCGGGGTCCCGGGGCGCGGCCCCGGCCGGCCGCCGGGACCGGGGCGGGGGCCGGGAGGGGGCGCAGGACCCGGCCCCGCGTGACCCGGTGGAGCGGGCGCGGGCCATCTGCCTGCGGCTGCTGACCGGTTCGCCGCGCACCCGGCGGCAGCTGGCCGAGGCGCTGCGGGCGAAGGACGTGCCGGAGGACGCCGTCGCCGCGGTGCTCGACCGCCTGGAGGAGGTCGGGCTCATCGACGACGCCGCGTTCGCGGACGCGTGGGTGGAGTCGCGGCACCACGGGCGCGGTCTCGCCCGCAGGGCCCTGGCCCAGGAACTGCGGGGCAAGGGGGTGGCACCGGCCGTCATCGAGGAGGCCGTGGGACAACTGGACAGCGAGCGGGAGGAAGCGACCGCGCGGGCGCTGGCCGACCGGAAGCTGCGCGCCACGCGCGGCCTCGACCGGGAGAAGCGCATGCGGCGGCTCGTCGGGATGCTGGCCCGCAAGGGCTACTCCCAGGGCCTCGCCCTCCGGGTGGTCAGGCGGGCCCTGGAGGAGGAGGGCGAGGACGGCGAAGCGGTCGAGCAGTACTTCGCCGACGACGCCTGACCCGGCGCGGGACCGGTCGGCGGCCGTGCGGCCGACTGTGATGCCGGCCCTGTCGCCTGCCCGGCGCGAACCGGGTCTCCCGGTGCCGGGTCCGAACGAGGCATGCGGCCGGCCGAGGCGTGTACGCGGCAGGGGACCGGTCGTGCGAGCGGGCCGGATGAGGGCCGGGCCCTGGCCAGGTGGCTGTCCGGGCAGCGCGCCCAGGAAGGTACCGGGGCCCTCTGAAGGGCTGTCCTGCTCGCGGCTCCCTCCCTGGCCTTGGCGGGCCCCGGGCACGCGCGGTCGCCGCGTCACCGGAACGCCCGGTACGAGCCGCGCACCCGCGCCTTGCCGGCGTACGCACCGGAAGACGCCAGCGGCCGGATGTCCTCCGGGGACGGCCTCAGGTGCGCCGTCTGTCCGCGACGCGTACGAAGGCGATCTGCCTGTCCGGGGGGCGCCGCCCTGGGCTCAAATGTGGCGCGGGGAGCGTCCGTTCCCGGGATCTGCGGACGAAGCGGAGACCTCGGGCGCTGTGGTGCCGCGCAGCGTGCGTGCGCACATGGTCAGGGACTCGTGGTCCCCTGCGGGTACGGCGGCGGCGAGATGGCCGTCCGGGCGGACCAGCAGCAGGGTGTGGGGGCCCGCTCCGGGGTAGTTCTCGGCGACCAGCAGTTCGGCCGGGAGGGGCAGGGACCTGGCGGCCGCCGCCAGGTCCGGCATGAGGCCGGCCCGCAGCCAGTGCTTGGCGTCCCAGACACCCGCGCCCGGCGCGGTCAGGACCAGGAGCAGCGGACCACCCAGCCGCTCGCGCAGCCGCGTACGCGTCCCGTCGAGCGCTATCACCGGCACGTCGGCGGCTTGTGCGCCCGGCGGGGTGGCGGACGGCAGCGTCCGCAGCGGCTCGCAGGCGATGGGCGAGGCGCCCAGGACCGGGGGCGCGCCCAGATGGCCCTGGCCCAGGTGGGCGTCGGAGAGCAGTGTCAGACGGTTCCGGCCCCGGCCCGTCAGACGGGCGGTGAGCCCGCCGCCGCGTACCAGCGGCAGTGCCTGGTCCACGGCCCGCAGCCGGGCCGCCACGAGGGTGCGGCGTTCGGCCTCGTAGCTGTCGAGCAGCGACTCGGCGTACCCGTCGTGGCAGGCGACCGCGAGTTTCCACGCCAGGTTCGCGGCGTCCCGCAGCCCCTCGGCGACCTGCTGCGTGCCGAGCGCGCCGAGGAGATGGGCGGCGTCCCCCGCCAGGAACACCCGCCCGTCGCGCCACCGGCGTGCCAGGCGCTGGTGGCAGAGGTGGACGCCGCTGTCGAGCAGCTCATATGGCGGGATCTCGCCGTCGTGCCAGGCGGCGAGCGTGCCGTGGACGCGGTCGAGGATCGTCTCCGGGGTGACGAGCGTGCCGTCGGCGGGGAGCGGCCAGTCCAGCCGCCAGCGTCCGCCGCTGAGCGGGCGCACGGTCACCTCGCCCGAGGAAAGGCCCTGGTGCAGGCCCGCCTCGCCGGGCCGGGGCAGTTCGGCGCGGAGTGCGGCCACCGCGTACCGTTCGACGCCGGTGCGCCCGGGGAAGGGCACGTTCATCAGCTTGCGGACGGTGGAACGGGCGCCGTCGCAGCCGACGAGGTGGCTGCCGCGCAGGGTCCTCGCCTGGGCCCGCAGGCCCTCCGGCGCCCGGCGCACGGTGTGGACGACCACCTCGCTCCCGCGCTGCTCGTAGTCGGTCAGCCGGTGGTCGGGAACGATCCGGACCAGGTCCCGCTCCGCGACGGCCGCGCGGAGCGCGGTCTCCAGCACGTGCTGGGGGAGATGGCGCGGCGCGCCGTCCGGGGGGAACTCCTCCGCCGCCAGCGTCCGTCCGCGATGGGTGGTCCGCCAGCCGGTCCACGGCGCGGCCTCCCGTGCCACGCCCGGGAGATCCGTCCACCCGAGGGTGTCACCGGCCAGCACGCAGGTGCGGGCCGGACGCGTGGCCGGGGGCGCCTCCGCGCCGTCGAGGACGACGGACGGGACGCCGTACCCGGCCAGGGCATGCGCCAGCGCGAGCCCTGTGGGGCCCGCGCCGGCGATGATCACGGGCAGCACAGGACGTAGTGCAACCCAGTCGGTGATCACGCGTCAAGTCGATCAGGAGACAACCTGGAGCTGTCCCTCACCCGCACGTCATCGAGCTGATCCTCCGGCGACCGTCGCCGTCAGCTGCGAGGGCGCCGACGGGTCCGGACCGCCGGGAGCGGCCGTCACCGTCGCGCCCGTGCCGCGCTTGCCGCGCCTGATCTTCTTCTCCAGCCAGGAGGCGAAGAAGGTGAGCAGGAAGTTCAGCACGATGAAGATCACCGCGCCGACCGTGTAGGCCGCGATGGTGTTGGAGTAGTTCGTCGAGACCAGGCGGGAGTTGCTGAGCAGTTCGGGGAAGCCCAGCATGACGCCGCCGAGCGTCGTGTCCTTCACGATGACGACGAGCTGGCTGACGATCGCCGGGAGCATCGCGGTGACGGCCTGCGGCAGCAGGATGATGGTCATCGTCTGCCCCTTGCGCATACCGATCGCGCGGGCGGCGTCGTGCTGGCCCGTGGGCAGCGTCTTCACACCGGCGCGGACGATCTCCGCGAGCACCGAGGCGTTGTACAGCACCAGGGCGGTCACGACCGCGTACAGCGCCCGGTCGTCACGCTCCACGTTCGACCACTGGAAGTACGCCTCGTTGGCGAACAGCATGAGCAGCAGGACGGGGAGGGCGCGGAAGAACTCGACGACGACGTCGCACGGGCGCCGTATCCACCAGTGGTCCGACAGGCGGCCGATGCCCAGGATCGCGCCGAGGGGGAGCGCGATCAGGAGCGAGAGGAAGGCCGCCTTCAAGGTCTCCTGGAGGCCCGGCCACAGGTAGGTCGACCACACGCGCGAGTCGGAGACGAACGGGTCCCACTTATCGGCGTCGAGCTGGTTCTTGTCGTTGAGGGCATCGATCGTCACCCATGCCACGAGGGCCAGAGCGGCGATGAACAGGACGGCCAGCAACGCGTTGCGGACCTTGGCACGAGGCCCCGGAGCGTCGTAGAGGACGGACAGGTTGGTCATCGCTTCACCGCCACGCGATTGGCCACCCAGCCGAGGAACAGACCCATCGGCAGAGTGAGGATGATGAATCCGAGGGCGAACACCAGGGCGATCGGAATGGTCTGCGCCTCGTTCTCGATCATCTCCTTCATCAGGAGCGACGCCTCGGCCACACCGATGGCGGCGGCGACCGTCGTGTTCTTGGTGAGGGCGATCAGGACGTTGGCCAGCGGCGCGATCACCGCGCGGAACGCCTGGGGGAGCACGATCAGCCCGAGCACCTGGGTGAAGGGCAGCCCGATGGCGCGCGCCGCCTCGGCCTGGCCGACCGGCACCGTGTTGATGCCGGAGCGCAGGGCCTCGCAGACGAAGGTCGAGGTGTAGACGACGAAGCCGAGGACCGCCAGGCGGAAGGAGGTCGGCTCGGTCGAGCCGTCGGTGAACATCGTGATGCCCAGCGTCTGCCAGAGGCCGAGCGAGCAGAAGACGATGATCAGGGTCAGGGGGGTGTTGCGGAGCAGGTTGACGTACGCGGTGCCGAAGGCCCGCATGATCGGGACCGGGCTGACCCGCATGGCCGCCAGGATGGTGCCCCAGATGAGCGAGCCGACCGCGGAGAAGAAGGTCAGCTGGATCGTCGTCCAGAACACCCCGAACAGGTCGTACCGTTCGAGATCGAGGAAGTCGAACACGGAATCTCTCAGTTTCGACTAGAAGGTGCGGGGAGTGCGGCGGGGGGGGGGGGGGGGGGGGGGG